>NZ_AEJC01000300.1 GCF_000317595.1 Streptomyces ipomoeae 91-03
GGTCCGGACGCCTGGCCGTCAGCCGGCGAGTTCCTTCTTCTCCTCGCCGTGACTGATCTCGATCCTGCGGGACTTCGCCTTCTCGGCCACCGGGATCTTGACCGTCAGCACCCCGGCTTCGTAACTGGCCTCGATGTGCTCCACGTCCAGGGTCTCGCCGAGGAACAGCTGCCGCCGGAAGACACCGTACGGCCGCTCGGCCACGACCAACTCCGACTGCGACACCTGCGGCGCGGGGCGCTCGGCGCGCACGGTCAGCACGTTCTGCTCGACGCTCAGATCGATGCTGTCCGGGTCGATGCCGGGCAGGTCCAGGTGGACCCAGAACGCACCCTCGCGTTCGTAGGCGTCCATCGGCATGGTGACCGGCCGGGCCACGGTACCCAGGAGCTGCTCGGCCAGGCGGTCCAGTTCACGGAAGGGATCGGTGCGCAGCAGCATCACCGTCACACTCCTCTCGGACAGTGACAGGGCCGTCCTTGACGGCCGCCTCCACGAACCGTTCTCAATGCTCATATAGCTCAAATCAGTCATATTGACAATGGGTGGGTGAGGGATATATGCCCTTCTCGTAGGAGCCTCTTCGGGTGTGCGTAGGCAGGTCGAGTGGCCGGTGGAGGTGGGGACGATGCCCGGACAGCGACCGCAGCGTGACCACTACACGGTCCTCGGCGTCCCCCGTTCGGCTTCCGCCCGGCAGATCACCTCCGCATACCGCAGGCTGGTGCGCTCGCTGCACCCGGACGCCCGGCCGGAGGATCCGGCGGCGGAGGAGGATCTCGCCGACGTCCTCGCCGCCTACGACACGCTGCGGGACCCGGGACGCCGTGCGGCATACGACGCCGGGCGGCGCGGTCCGACGCCAAGGGCGACTGCCGGTCGGCCGGTACCCGTCCGTGTCACCCGGACCGCCACCGCAGGGCCGGCGTCCCGGAGTCGGGGGCGGCGCGAGGCGTACGGTCCGCTGGATGCCCCGGAGGGACTGCTCTTCTCCGCGTCGCTGCGCGTCGGCCCCCGGTTCACGGCCCCCCTGGGGTGGGATGACCAGGGCCTCGTCATGCGGGTGATGCGGCAGTGGCTGCGGCAGACGGGTACGTGGCTGCGGTAGTGCGTGGCCCACTGCCCACTGCCCACTGCGCCGACTGCCCACTGCGCCCACTGCCCGCTTGTCCTCACGGCACGTTGACCGGTTACGCCGCTCCGTACGTAAACTTGAGCCAAACAGCAGCAACCTTCTTCCGGTGGTCTGCTTCGGGTGGGACGTGGCGATTCCCTCGAGGAGGGCGTCGTGGAGTGGTTCACGGATGCCGATTACTGGCTGGGCAGGCTTCTGTTCCAGCGGGGCCTGGCCGTCGTCTACCTCGTCGCGTTCCTGAGCGTGGTCGGCCAGTTCCGCGGGCTGATCGGCGAGCACGGTCTGCTTCCGGCGCCGCGGTACCTGGCATCGGTCCGCTTCCGGCAGGCGCCGAGCATCTTCCACCTCCACTACTCGGACCGTTTCTTCGCCGCCGTGATCGGGACGGGGGCGGCATTGGCCGCGGCCCTGGCGGCGGGAGCGGGTGACCTGGTACCGCTCTGGGCGTCGATGCTGATGTGGGCGGTGCTGTGGGTGCTGTACCTCTCGGTCGTCAACGTCGGTCAGACCTGGTTCGCGTTCATGTGGGAGTACCTGCTGCTGGAGGCCGGCTTTCTCGCGATCTTCCTCGGCAATGACGACACGGCGCCGCCGGTACTGATGCTGTGGCTGCTGCGCTGGCTGCTGTTCCGGCTGGAGTTCGGGGCCGGGCTGATCAAGCTGCGCGGCGACCCGTGCTGGCGCGACCTGACCTGCCTCTACTACCACCATGAGACCCAGCCGCTGCCGGGCCCGCTCAGCTGGTTCTTCCATCACCTGCCCCGGCCGGCGCACCGGGTGGAGGTCGCGGCCAACCACTTCGCCCAACTCGTCGTGCCGTTCGCGCTGTTCGCCCCGCAGCCGGTGGCGAGCGCGGCTGCCGGGTTCGTGATCGTCACCCAGCTGTGGCTCATCGCGTCCGGGAACTTCGCGTGGCTGAACTGGCTGACGATCGTGCTCGCGCTGTCCGTCGTCGGCGGGTCGGCCACCACCGATGCGCTGAACCTTCCCGCACCGCCTCGGTTCGCGGACGCGCCGGCGTGGTACGAGGGGGCGGTACTGGCGGTCACGGTGCTGGTGGCGGTACTGAGCTACCGGCCGGCCCGGAACCTGCTCTCCCGCCACCAGCTGATGAACGCCTCCTTCATCCCCCTGCACCTGGTCAACACCTACGGCGCCTTCGGCAGCGTCGGCCGACACCGCTACGAGCTGGTCGTCGAGGGCACCGACGAGCGGGAGATCACCGATGCCACGATGTGGAAGGAGTACGGTTTCCAGGGCAAGCCGGGGGACGTCCGGCGCCTGCCCCGGCAGGTGGCCCCGTACCACCTGCGTCTGGACTGGCTCATGTGGTTCGCGGCCCTCTCGCCCGCGTACGCCGCGCCCTGGCTGCCGGCCTTCCTCGCCGCCCTCCTCGACGGCAATCCCGCCGTCCTGAGGCTGCTGCGCGGCAACCCGTTCCCCCACGCACCGCCCACCGTTGTCCGGGTCCGCCTCTACCGCTACCGGTTCACCTCCTGGCGCCGACTGCGTTCGACGGGCGTCTGGTGGGACCGCACGCTGATGGGTGACTACGTTCCACCCGTGACAAATGCGCAGAAGGAGGTGGAAACCGGCATTTCTTGACAACTCGCGGCGTGAACTTTATCCAGACTCTTAGCAGGGACGCAGAGGGAGCAGAGGGAGGAGAGGACCATGGCACGTGCAGTGGGAATCGACCTCGGTACGACGAACTCGGTGGTCTGCGTGCTGGAGGGCGGAGAGCCCACGGTCATCAGCAACACGGAAGGGGCGCGGACCACCCCGTCAGTGGTCGCCTTCGCCAAGAACGGTGAGGTGCTGGTCGGTGAGGTGGCCAAGCGCCAGGCCGTCACCAACGTGGAGCGCACCGTGCGTTCCGTGAAACGCCACATGGGCGACGCGCAGTGGCGGTTCCCGGAGAGCGGGAACATCGACGGCAAGCGGTACACGGCGCAGGAGATCTCCGCGCGGGTGCTGCAGAAGCTGAAGCGGGACGCGGAGGCGTACCTCGGTGAGAACGTCACGGACGCGGTGATCACCGTTCCGGCGTACTTCAACGACTCCCAGCGCACCGCGACCAAGGAGGCGGGGGAGATCGCCGGGCTGAAGGTGCTGCGGATCATCAACGAGCCCACGTCCGCCGCCCTGGCCTACGGGCTGGACAAGGAGAGCGACCAGACAGTGCTGGTCTTCGACCTCGGTGGTGGCACCTTCGACGTGTCGTTGCTGGAGATCGGCGAGGGCGTGGTCGAGGTCAAGGCCACCAACGGCGACACGCACCTGGGCGGCGACGACTGGGACCAGCGGATCGTCGACCACCTGATCAAGCAGTTCAAGAACAACTACGGCGTGGACCTGGGCAAGGACAAGATGGCCGTACAGCGGCTGCGCGAGGCCGCGGAGCGGGCGAAGATCGAGCTGTCGTCGTCCTCCGAGACGACGATCAACCTGCCGTACATCACCGCGTCCGCCGAGGGCCCGCTGCACCTGGACGAGAAGCTCACCCGCGCCCAGTTCCAGCAGCTGACCGCGGACCTGCTGGAGCGGTGCAAGGGTCCGTTCCACAACGCGATCAAGGACGCCAGGATCAAGGTGTCCGACATCGACCACGTCATCCTGGTCGGCGGCTCGACGAGGATGCCGGCCGTGACCGATCTGGTGCGGGAACTGACCGGCAAGGACCCGCACAAGGGCGTCAACCCCGACGAGGTCGTGGCTGTGGGCGCCGCCCTGCAGGCCGGTGTGCTCAAGGGGGAGGTCAAGGACGTCCTGCTCCTCGACGTCACGCCGCTGTCCCTCGGTATCGAGACCAAGGGCGGCATCATGACCAAGCTGATCGAGCGGAACACGACGATCCCGACCAAGCGGTCGGAGACCTTCACCACCGCCGAGGACAACCAGCCGTCCGTGCAGATCCAGGTCTACCAGGGCGAGCGCGAGATCGCGGCGTACAACAAGAAGCTCGGGATGTTCGAGCTGACCGGTCTGCCGCCGGCCCCGCGTGGCGTGCCGCAGATCGAGGTGTCCTTCGACATCGACGCCAACGGCATCATGCACGTGACCGCCAAGGACCTGGGCACGGGCAAGCAGCAGAAGATGACCGTCACCGGCGGCTCCTCGCTGCCGAAGGACGACATCGACCGCATGATGCGCGAGGCCGAGCAGCACGCCGAGGAGGACCGGCGCAGGCGCGAGGCCGCCGAGACCCGCAACCGCGCCGAGCAGGTCGCCTACCAGACCGAACGGCTGCTCACCGACAACGCCGACAAGATCCCGGCCGATGTCAAGGGCGAGGTCGACAGCGCTCTGGCGGAGCTCAAGGAGACGCTGAAGGCGGAGTCGGCAGACCCCGCGACCCTGCGGCAGGCCACCGACAAGGTCACCACCGCGGCTCAGAAGGTGGGCACTGCCATGTACGCCCAGGCACAGCAGGCTCAGGGCCGGCAGACGGCCACCGGTGGCGCGGGCGGTGGCGAGGCCGGCACCGCCGAGCAGGACGAGGATGTCGTCGACGCCGAGATCGTCGACGACGACAAGCGGCAGGAGGGCGCCGGATGACCGGCCCGAGCGACACCCGCCGTTCCGGCGAACATCGGCTGTCGATCGTCCGGGATGACCGGCGGCGGGATCCGGGAACCAGCCTGGAGCCCCGCCGCCGTGGCGACGTCGAGCCCGCCCGGCAGGCGGACGTGGCCGCCGGTGAGGCCGACGTCCTGCGGTCGAAGCTGCGTGAGCGCACGGCGGAGCTGCAGCGTGTGCAGTCCGAGTACGACAACTACCGCAGGCGGGTCCACCGCGACCGCCGCACGGTCGGCGGGATAGCCGTGGCCAACGTGCTCGCCGGCCTCCTTCCCGTCCTCGATGCCATAGACCAGGCACACAAGCAGGGAGAGGTCACCGGCGGCTTCCAGCGCGTCACCGACGTACTGGAGACCGAGCTCGCGGCCCTGGGATTGAGGTCGTTCGGCACGGCGGGCGACGCCTTCGACCCCACCGTGCACGAGGCCGTCTCCTGCACCCCCTCCGACCAGGTCGAACAGCCCACCTGCACCGCGATCCTGCGCCCCGGCTACCGGGTCGGCGACCAGCTCCTGCGGCCCGCTCAGGCAGAGGTCGCCGTACCAACGGCCAGGCGGTGAGGGGGTCGGCTGGGCCAGGACACAAAGTCCGCGAACAGGCGGTTGCGTCGCCGGGGCCGGTTCACGGCCGCCGCGACGGGGAACCCGCCGGACGTGGGGAGCTCGCCCGACGTCATGAATGCTGCGGCCGGAGCAGGAAACTTCCCGGCCGCGCGTGGGCCGTCGCAGTCGGCCAAGCCCCTGGTGGTGTCGTCATGAAGCTGTCGTTTCTGCAACCTCTGACCGATGAGCCCGGTCCCTGGGCCAGCGTCTGTCTCGACACCTCCCGGGACGTCGACGATCCCGACAAGGCCATCGGCCTGCGCTGGCGACACCAGCGGGAGACCCTACGGGCCCAGGGCGCCGATCCTGCCACCGTCTCCGCCCTGGAGGACGTGGCCGGAGCGGACCGCGATCTGCCCGGTCGGCATGGACAGGCCCTCTTCGCCACGCACGGACATGTGGCCCTGGCGGAAGAACTGCCCGACCCGCCCGTACGGGACACGGCCAGGTTCGGCCGCCTGCCCGACGCCATGGTCCTCGCCCGGCAACACGCACCTGACATCCCGTACGTCTCCGTGGCCCTCACCCGCGACGACCCGCTCCTGACCGCCGGTGAGGAGAATGGACAGAGCCCGACAGACCAGGTCCTGATCGCCTACGAGGCCGGCCGGTGGCCGATGAGCAGGGTGGCCCCGGGACGCCGTACCACTCACCTGGTGCAGGTGGGGGAGTGGCAGCACGCCGCCCGCCGCTTCGCCCAGGAACTGGCGGATCTGGCCGACCGGCACCGCGCCGAGGCTGTAGTACTGCGCCGGGACGCCGGTGAGCCGTGGCTGTCGGGCGTCCTGGTCAACCGCCTGCCCATGCACCTCCAGAACAGCCTGACGGTCGTCGAGGACGACCAGGGCACCGACGTCGGCGGAAGCCAAGGTCGGGCCCTGATCGAAGAGCGCGTGGCCGGCGTCCTGGACGGGCTGCTGAGCAAGGCGGACGAGCGCCACCTGGATGTCTTCCTCGCCCAGCGCGCTCGGCATCGCGCGAAGTCGCAGGGGGCGAGGGCTGTCGTCACCGCCCTGCAGCGCCGCCAGGCCCAGGCCGTCCTGCTCAGCCCGCCCACCCGGCTCCCCGAACGGCTCTGGACGGGCACCCAGCCGAGCGAGATCGCCTTCTCGGCGCAGGAACTGGTGGCATTCGGGGCGAGCACCGTGCTGGAGGAGCCCGCCGACACGGCACTGCTGCACGCCACCCTGCGTACGGGAGCCGACCTGGTCGTACTGCCGCCCGATGAAACGCCTCTGGCCGATGGGGTGGGCGTGGTGCTGCGCTACCACGACGTCGAGGACCTGGCCGCCCTCTGAGTACGGCCGTGCCGCGTGGGCCGCGACGGCGTCGACTCACCCTGTCGCATGCTGCCGCAGCAGTGCGGTGGACCCGTACGGGTCGTGAACGGCCAACGCCAAGCGGGCGTACGGGCTGCGCCAGTGCCGCAGATCGACCACCAGGGCGGGCTCGCCTTCGAGCAGCGCGACGAAGTCCCGGCCCTTCGGGTGGATCAGTTCCCCGGCACACCACCGTCCCGGGCGGCAGCGATAGTGCCGGCCCGGCGTGCCCCGCAGGGCCCGCCACCAGGACGGTTCGACACGCACGTCCGTCACCCGGTCCACCGGCACGCGCAGTGTCCGTCTCCCAGCGGCAAGCGCCAGCCCCCAGGACAGGCGGGCCACCAGCTGATCGCCCTCCACCTGTACCCGCACCACCAACGCCGCCCCATCTCCCGGATTGAGTCTCCCGCTCTCAACGTCTCTCGCATCGGCTGGTCGGCGGGCTGCCACCCGCGTCGTCGCGATGACCACAGATGTCCGGCCTCCCGGCGGCCACCGAGGCGAAGATCAGGCCGTAGAGCGCCATGACGGTGGCGTCACCGATGACAACACCGGGTGTGTCGTCCGGTTCGGCGGACGCGCGGGCCCTAGGGACGGACCTCGCGCTCTCGGTGACACGAGAGGGCCGGTCGGCCCAGGACGACGGGGGCGCCTCCACAGATACCTTTCCTCCGTATGGTCGTGGCCGGGCGGTGCCGATCACCGAACACCGCCCATGCCGCTTGATGCCTCGCCCCAGGGAAACGGGCGTCGACGACCGTGCCACGCCGAGGATGCCCATGTGCCTCGTGCGCGCCGTACGGCGGCCTGGGCTTCCCCCGAACAGACCAATGCGCCCCTCGGGCGGACCGACGCGGCCAGTGCCCGCCCGCGTCGCGGCGGCTTACGCCGGCCGGGCGACCCCGGGCATGTCCGATTCGGTCCGTCGGGCGATCTTGTCGCGGGTCCCGCAGGATGGTGCCGGGTTGCCCGGCTGTGGGTGCGCTACTCAGGGCAGCCGCTTTCGTATGCGGCGAACTGTCGCCCCACCTTTCCTCAGGGAGCACCACATGGCAGTGATGACGGAAGAACTCGTACCGGCGCTGGAGGACGCGCGCCAGGCGCACGCCGCGGTCCTCGACCGGTTCCGGGCGGATGCGACGGTCATGCCGCCGGGCCCGCACCGGCAGCTGCTCGAACGCCAGGCCGCCGAAGTCAAGATCAGCCTCCAGCGCATCGAACGACAGGAGCGCGCTCTGCAACCCCGGGGCGTGCTGGGGACCGTGGTCAGTGTGACGCGGTCCGTCTCGTCGGGCGCGGTACGCGCGGCGATGCTGCCGCTGACCATCGGATCGGTGGTCGTCAGAGGCATGATGCCCGGCGGAGGCCCGGCCGCTCCCCGCCGGCTGCTGAGGAACGCGGAGGACGAGTACGCGGCTGCGGCCCGGGCGCTGGCGGCGTGCCGGGCCGGAGAGGTCCTCGCCGAGCAGATGGACGACCAGCCCACCGCCGACCTGCTCGGCTCGCTGCGCCGCCAGGACGAGGAACTGCTGCGGGAACTGGAGAGGAGCCTTGCCGAACAGGCCCGCGCCGTGGCGGCGGCCGGCAACGGTTTCGGCCCGCGCGAAGGCGGGAACGGCGGTCTGTCAGCGGCTCAGACGGTGCGGATCGTTTTCGACCGGGCGCGTGAGTTCGCCGAGCGCGGCGTCCGGCGGGCCCGGGGCGCGGCCGAGGGCGCCGAGCGGGAGATGCCCGAGCCCGGACCCATGGCCGAGGAGGTACTGGGAGCGGTCAGGCGCGAGGAGGATCTGCCGATTCCCGGTTTCAGTCAGCTCAGCACGGATCAGATCGAGATGGGGCTGCGCACGCTCTCCCAGCTGGATCTGACGGTGGTCGAGGGATACGAACGCGCACACGCCCGCCGGAAGAGGGTCCTGGACGCCATCCAGCACCTGCGCGGAGCCGAGCCGTGGACCGGCTACGACGCCATGAACACCGCCGAGGTCACCGCGAGCCTGCGGGACGCTCCCTCCCACGTGGCCCGCCAGGTGCTGGAGTACGAACAGCGCCACCGGCAGCGCCCGGAGGTCATCGCCGCCTCCGAGGCACGTGTGTCGGTCTGACCCAGAGCCACCCTGGGCCTGAAGGACTGGCCCAGGGTGGCTCCCCCAGCGGCGAAGACGGCCGGACATGAGAAGGCGGCCGGACATGAGGAGAGCGCCCGAGCGCCCCTTTCGGCGCTCCCTCTGCGGGGAGGATCACTCCCCGGCCGTGATCTCGATGCGGCGCGGCTTGGCGGCTTCGGCCTTGGGGACCTTGACGGTCAGCACGCCGTCGCTCAGGGTGGCGTCGACGCCTTCGGTGCTGATCTCGCCCGGCAGCAGGGTGCGGTACTCGAACCGGCCGGTCCGGCGCGTGCTGCGGCGCAGGACGCCGGTGCGTTCGCGTTCCTTGTACTCGCCGGTGATGGAGATCTCCCGGTCGTTCATCTCGACATTGATGTCGTCCCGCTTGACGCCCGGGACGTCGACCTCGATGAAGTAGGCGTCGTCACTCTCCTCGATGTCGGCCGACGGGGACCAGGCCATGCCTTCCGCCACCGATGCCAAGGGGCCACCGAAGGCGGATTCCATGAGGCTGCCCAGTCGGCCGAAGAGGTCGTTGAACTCGGCGAGCGGATCGGTGCTCCAGCCGGGGGACCGCCGCTCGGCGAGCCCACCAGAGGCGCCGCGCCGTCGTACAGGCAGTGTCATCCCTGCTCACCTCCGCGGTGAATGCCCTCTTTGGGTTGCCTTTCTCAGGCTTCCCTCCAGCTGGGCCTGACACCGCCGGGGCGATCCTATTTGGTGTGCATGGCACTTTTTATCCCTATTGGCCTTCGGTGCTGCTGGATCCCGGCTCGGGCTCCTCCGCGGGTTCGGTGGCGCGGGGATCGGTGGCACGCAGAATCGTGTGGGCGACCACGTCGGGCGCGTCCAGCATCGGAACGTGACCGCAACCGGACAGCGCCACCAGGTGGGCGTTCGGGATCATCGCCCGGGCCCGGTCCGCCTGCCGAGGCGGCAGCAGACGATCCCGGGTGCCCCAGGCGATCGTCACCGGCACATCGGGGATGTCGCCGCTGAACAGACCCGGTGCCCGCCCGGCTTCCAGGGTCGCCTTGAACGCCGCCGAACTCCTCAGCGTCCGCAGCGCCGCCACCACCGCCTCGGGTGGGCACAGCTCCGGCCGGCCGTACAGGGTGCCGGTCAGCACGGCGCGGGCAGGCGCGGTGCGCACGAGCGCTCCCAGCGCGGAGTCCGGCAGCAGCCGTACTCCCTGGCGGGCCGCGCTCACCACGGCGTAGGTGTAGCGCCGTTCCATGCCGGTCCAGAAACCGGCCGGAGCGATCGCCGTCACGCTGCGCGCCAGTCCGGCCTGCCCCAGGCGCAGCGCGATCAGCCCGCCCAGGGAGTGGCCCACCACATGTGGCCGCTCCACGCCCAGGGCCGCGAACACCGAACCCAGCCAGAGCACGGCCGTATCCAGGTCGCGGGGCACACCGGGATCCAGATCGGGGGACTCACCGAATCCCGGCAGATCCATCGCGATGATCTCCCGCTGTTCGGTCAGCAGCGGGACGACCGAGTCCCAGGTCAGCCGGTGGGAGCCGAGGCCGTGCAGCAGGACCACGGGTTCCCCGGTCCCCTGCCGTTCGTACGCCACCGTCACGGGGTACAGATTCGCGGCCTGGCCCTCTACGAACCATGCCGTCCGGGGCTCGACGACGACGTGTCCCCACTCACCGGCTGGCCCCGCCGCGGGCTGTCGCCGCAGCAGCCGCCCGCTGAGCAGGAGACCCCGCAGGTCGACCGCGGCTTGGCCGACGCGGCCACCACCTCGGCCGGCCGCCGAAACGAGCGCAGATATCCAGGCCATCGCCGAACCCCTCACGCGCCTGTGACTTCCTCCGCCACAAGGCGAAGCTCCGGTGACTGTCACTTACGGAAACACAGGACGAATCATTCGAATTCCGGACAGGGGGCGGAAGCTCTCGTCCGCTCCTCTCCCGCGTTCAGGACTTGGTGGATGCCATGGCCGCTTGGAACGCCTGCATGCAAGGGAAACAGTATTTGTCCGTCGGCGCCCGTCTGCCGGGCTCCTCCCGCTTCCTCATCCCGCACAGCGTCAGGGGCTCGTCCGTCCTCAGCACATGCCACATCGGTTCTCCCGAGGTGTCAGCGCCGCACCACATTTCGTGCATGGTCCCTCCCTCCGCAGCAATGGAGGTCACTCCCATGCCACCACGGCCGCGAAGGGCTGACGCCTTGTGACGGCCATGCGGGTGACACGGGCGGGGAGGGCGACCGGCACGCCTTCGGGCCGCTCCTCGGTCCCGAGATGCGTAAATGCCGCGATGGGGTGAACTGGTTAGGAGCGCGCGAAGTGGGCGGTACGGAAGGCCGCGGGCGCCCATCAGCTCCGTGCGGGCCGGCACTCTCGGTCACGGCCGGGTCCGTACGGGTCGCCCTGTCGTCGCACAGGGCCACGGGGAACATCTCCGGTGAATCGCGAGGAGCCGACCATGGGCGACCGAAGCAGCGTGACCGTGGGGGTGCTGGGATCCTACGGGGGGCGGAATGTGGGCGACGAGGCGATCCTCACCGCCATGCTGGACCGCATCCTGGCCGGACGTCCGGACGCACGCCTCCTGGTCTTCTCCCGCAATCCCGACCACAGCCGCGCCATGTACCCGGACATCGAGGTGATCGGCTGGGAAGGGGTCTGCAGGGAGCAGATCTCCGAGCACATGCGCCGGCTGAGTGTGCTCGTGCTCGGCGGCGGCGGGATTCTCTACAACACCGAGGCGCGCCGTTATCTGCGACTGGTCCGGACCGCCCAGGACCACGGCGTTCCCGTCTTCACCTATGCCGTCGGCGCGGGTCCGCTCACCGACGAAGCGGACTGCGCGTCGGTCCGCGCGACCCTCTCCGACGCGGCAGAGGTGACGGTCCGCGACGAGGAGTCGAAGCTGGTACTGGAAGACGCCGGGCTGAACCGGGCCATCACGGTCACCGGTGACCCGGCGCTGCTGCTCGAGCCCGGCGACGGCGGCGGTGAACTCCTGCGGGCCGAGGCCGTACCGCGCGGAGTGCGACTCGTGGGGATGAGCGTGCGGGAGCCCGGCCGCGCGGCCGAGCACCTCGACGAAGACGGTTACCACCAACTGCTGGCCAGCGTGGGAGACTTCCTCGTCCACCGACTGGAGGCCCATGTCGTCTTCGTCCCGATGGAACGCGATGACATCCGGCACGCGCACGCGGTGGTTTCCCACATGATCGAGGCCGAGCGCTGCAGAGTGCTGCACGGCGCCTACCGTCCGCAGCAAGTACTCGACATCGTCAAACAGCTTGACCTGGCCATCGGCATGAGACTGCACTTCCTGATCTTCGCCGCGCTCGCGGGGATCCCCCTGCTGCCTCTGCCCTACGCGGGCAAGGTCTTCGACTTCGCCCAGCAGATCGGCGCCCCCGCCCTTCGCGGAGTGATCAGGGAGGCCGCCGGGCCCCTCCTGGCGGAGCTGGACCGCCTCTGGGACGAGCGGCCGGCCCGTGTCGCCCACATGAACGCTCGTACGGCGGTGATGAGGACAAGGGCCGCCCAGACCGGTGACCGACTCATCGCCTACCTGGACCGAGCCGCTCCCCGTCCCCTCGTCCCCAGCACCGCGCCGACCGCCGCCGCCATCGGCTGACCGCAGGAGCCGCCGACTCCAAGGGAGGAACCGTGTCCTACCTGATGCCACCCCGCATCCCCCGGAGCGTGGAGCTGCCCCCGCGCCAGGCTCTGCACGCGGGCTCCACCCAGGTGCTGGTCGTCGGCGGCGGCCCCGCGGGCATAGGCGCGGCTCTCGGCGCCGCGAACGCGGGCGCGGAGGTGGTGCTGGTCGAGCGGTACGGATTCCTCGGCGGCAACGCCACCGCGGCGCTGGTGATGCCGCTGATGAGTTTCCACAACGAGGTCAAGCAGGCCGGCGGCGGCGACTCCGCACGCCTGCTGCCGCCCGACCACGGAGAGGGGGAGCCGGTCGTCGGCGGCGTGCTGTGGGTGCTGCTCGACCATCTTGTGCGCGCCGGAGCGGCGATTCGCCCCTCGCTCGAAACCGGCTACACGGTGCCGTTCGACGCCGAGCTGTTCAAGCTGGTGGTGTACGACCTGCTGGAGACACACGAGGTACGCACGCTGCTGCATGCCTTCGCCTCCGGTGTCCTTCCCCTGTCCGACCGCGCGCGGGTGGTGTTCGAGACCAAGTCGGGCCCGCTCGTCATGGACGCGGACGTCATCGTCGACTGCACCGGGGACGGCGACATCGCCGCCGCGGCCGGAGCCGCGTATGACATCGGCCGGCCGGAGGACGGCTGGACCCAGCCCATGACACTCATGTTCCGCATGGTCCGCTTCCACCATGAGGAATTCGCCGCGTACGCCCGCGCCAACCCGGATCAGTGGAAGGGCGTGCACGGCCTGTGGGACCTGGTCCGCGCCGCCACCGACGCCGGCGAACTCGACCTGCCGCGCGAGGACATACTGTTCTTCGCCACCCCCAACACCGGCGAGGTCGCGGTCAACTCCACCCGCGTCACCGAAGTCATCGGCACCAGCGTCTGGGACCTCACCCGCGCCGAGTTCACCGCCCACCGCCAGCTGGCGCAGATCGCACGCTTCCTGCGCGACCGCGTGCCGGGCTTCTCCGACTCGTACGTCGTCCAGAGCGGCGTACAGGTCGGTGTCCGTGAAACACGCCGTATCGTCGGCGAGTACCAGCTCACGGGGCAGGACGTGCTCACCGCCCGCAGGTTCGACGACGCCATCGCGCGCGGCGCCTACCCGGTCGACATCCACAACCCCAGCGGTCGCGGCACCACGCTGAAACGCCTCCCGCGTGGCCAGTCCTACGACATCCCCCTGCGCTGCCTCTTCCCCCGTGACGTGGACCGCGTCCTGGTCGCGGGCCGCTGCATCTCCGGTGACCATGTGGCCCACTCCTCGTACCGGGTCATGCCGATCTCGATGGCCACCGGGCAGGCGGCGGGTGTCTGTGCGGCCCTCGCGGCGGCCCAGGGCAAACGGCCCCAGGACATCCCGGCGAGCGCGGTCCAGCGGGAACTCCGTTCACAGGGCGCCAGCCTTCGATGATCGCTCCGGCCGTATCAGTCGTCCCGTCCATCCCGTCGGCACCGGTGATTGCCTTCCGCCGTGCCGGGAACCCGCTCGCACTGTGCGCGAACGACTGCTGGAAGCACTCCCGGACATCCGCCGGAAAGTGCTGCTGACCGGGTGGTTCAGCTTCCTGCACGGAGAGGTGACCGCCGGGGATGTGCTGGCCCTGGAGCGGGTCCGATACGTGCTGAAGTGTGCGGGCATCGCCCATGACGTCGCCTGGAGCCCCGGTTTCCGCCCTGACGCCCTCCATCTGGAGGATGTGCGGCCCGAGGACTACTCCCACCTCGTGTTCGTGTGCGGCCCGGTGCACGGGTGGCAGATCGAGGAACTGCACCAGAGGTTCGCGCGTTGCGTGCGGATCGCCGTCGGGACGTCCGTCGTCACCCCGGGCAGCCTCGCCGTGACCGGGTTCCATCGGGTGCTGGCCCGGGACGCGGTGGACGCCGAGCCCGGCCGGGACCTGGCGGCCCGGGCACCGGTCCTCCCGTCGCGGCCGGTCGTCGGGGTGGTGCTCACACACGGCCAGCAGGAGTACGGGCGGCAGCGGCGGCACGAGCAGGTCGCCGAGCAGGTCACCCACTGGCTGGCGCGGCAGGACTGCGCCCGTCTGGAGCTCGACACCCGGCTCGACACCCACGACTGGCGCCTGTGCGCGACGCCGGCCCAGTTGGAGTCCGTGCTCACACGGCTGGACCTCGTCGTCACGGACCGGCTGCACGGTCTGGTCCTCGCGCTGCGCGCGGGAGTTCCGGCGCTGGCCGTCGACCCGGTCGAGGGCGGGGCGAAGGTGACCGCGCAGGCACGGGCCTGTGACTGGCCGGCACTGGTGTCCGCGGAGCGGCTGGACGGGCGTGAGCTGGGACGCTGGTGGCACTGGTGCCTGACCACCGGGCGGATGACCGCGCGGCAGATCGCCGCCGAGTTCCGGGAGGGCGTCGTCCGGGACGGCGCGGACCGCCTCGTCGAGGTGCTACGGACGAGTTTCGCCGACCGGACCGGTTAGCCGGGCCGCCAGCCGTCCGCCGCAGGTTCGCGGCGCCGGACGGCGACCCGGTCGGGCAGGCGGTTGCCGGCGACCGGGTCCTGCACGTCGGCCGCGGTGACCGGTCATGCCCGGGCACGCACCGTGCCGGTCGAGGCCCGGCGTGCTGGTGGGCGCCGGGCCTCGGCCGGCACCGCCGACCAGACGCCGAGGTGGCCCGGCCGGCCTTTCTCAGGCCGCCGGAGGCAAGAGGTCGAGGAGCTTGCCGACACCGTCGAGGGTGAGATGCGGCCTCTGCTCGGGCGGCAGGGCGGTGTAGTGGCCCGCCGGGTGGATGCCGGTGGCCACGGCGATGGCGAGCGCGCCGGCGTGATGGGCCATCGCCATCTCCAGCTCCGGGTCGTCTCCTACGACGGCGAGGTCCTGCGGGGCGGCGCGCAATCGTTGTGCGGCGCAGCGCAGACCGATGAGGGACGGCTTGCCCACGATCTGTTCGGCGGCGCCCGTGACACTGCTGATCATGGCGCAGATGGCCCGGGAGGTGCCCAGTGCTCTGCCGTCGGCGCTGGCGAAGAACACCGACTGGGAGCTGCTGTACAGGGTGGCGCCGCCGAAGACGGCATGGCAGGCCGCCTCCAGGTCGTCCATGGTGAACTCGCGGTACCAACCGACGAGTACAGCGTCGGCCTCCGGCTTGCCCTTGGGTGCGATGATCTCGATGCCGGCCCGGCGCAGCGGCTCCGTCAGGCCTTCGCCGCCGAGTA
This sequence comes from Streptomyces ipomoeae 91-03, assembly GCF_000317595.1. GTDB lineage: Bacteria > Actinomycetota > Actinomycetes > Streptomycetales > Streptomycetaceae > Streptomyces > Streptomyces ipomoeae. Next base: position 15,567 of record NZ_AEJC01000300.1, read on the forward strand.
CCAGCACGCTGCGGTGGCCCATGGCCAGGAAGTGGTCGACGGCGCTGGTGGCGGGGGTGAGCATGGCGTCGTCGGGCAGGTCGAAGCCGATCCGGCGCAGGGTCTCGGCGTACACCTCGGGCGTGCGGGTGGTGCCGTTGGTGAAGGTGAGCCAGGGAAGGCCGCGGGCGGTGAGGGAAGCGGTGATCTCCAGCGCTCCGGGGAGGGGTGCGAGCCCGTGGTTGCGTCGGTCGCCCAGGACGAGAGTGCCGTCCATGTCGAAGACGATGCCGCGGATGCTCCGCAGACGGTCGCTCAAGGAGGCGGCGGCCTCGTCAGTCGGTTCGGCGGTCACGGTGCAGCTCCAGTCGGAAGTCGGGCCGGTCCAGGATCAGTTCGGGTGTCGCCGGGCGCGTCCGCAGGCCGTGGAGCAGGTCGAGCACCGGTTTGAGCCGGGGGTTGTAGTGGCGCCGGGCCGGTCCGGCCGCCACCATGGCGTCCACCTGCTCGGCCGGCATGGTGGCCCGCAGAAGCAGTTCCTCGTCGCTGATGCCGCGCGTGAACCGCTTGCGCAGTTCGGCGACGGTGGGCGGGGGCGGTTCTTCGGCGAGTTCCTTGGCGCGCGGCCGGTCGAGGATGCGGTCGGCGATGTCCGGGTCCACGGGGGCGGTGGGGCGGCCGAAGCTGCCCAGTACATACCGGATCACCTGGTCGGAGACGTTCTCGTAGCGTTCGGCGCCGATGACGTTGTACAGCGCCTGGGTGCAGACCATCTGCGGGAACGGAGTGACCATGATGGGGAAGCCGAGTTCAGCACGGACTCGGGTCACTTCCTCGATGACCGCGTCGAAGCGGTCGCTGAAACCCAGTTCGTCGAGCTGGCGGCGCAAGGTGGTCATCACGCCGCCGGCCACCTGGTGGCGCATGAACGCGGCGTCGAAGTCCCGGGGACCACCCACGGGCAGTCCTTCGGCCGCGGCCATGTGGTGGAAGTAGTCCGCCACCACGCCGAGCAGCCGGTCGTCGATGTCCACGGTGTGGCCGAGTTCGCGCAGATTGGCCACGACCTGCTGGGCGTTGGGCAGTGACGTTCCGCCCGCCAGGGCTCCGCAGGCCACCTGGAGCGCCTGCACACCCAGGTCGGCGGCCTTGAGATAACTCAGGCCGGGCAGGCCGACGGTGCAGTGCGAGTGCAGTTCCAGCGGTTTGCCGGCGAGGTCACGGATGACGGCCGGGATGAGTGTGGTGGCGCGTTCCGGGGTCAGCAGTCCGCCGGGGTCCTTGATGTAGACGCGGTCGATGTCGGGACAGGCGGCCATCTGGGCGGCGAGGGAGCCGTAGTGTGCGTCGTCGTGCACGTCGCTGACGGTGTAGGTCAGCGCGCCGACTGTCTCGGTGGCCCCGGCCGCACGGATCATCCGTGCGGAGGCGCGTACGGCGTCCATGTCGTGCATGGGGTCGAGTACGACGTACCGGGTCACCCCGTTGGCCACCAGCCGGTCGTAGACCAGCTGCATGAACTCGGGATGGGCGACCTCCCAGGAGATGAAGCGCAGCCCGGTGCCGATGAACTGCAGGGGGGTGTTGGGCATGGCGCGGTGGGTGAGCCGGATGCGTTCCCAGGGATCCTCGCGGTGCGTGCGCACCGCCATGCCCATGTGGGTGCTGGAGGTGTAGTCGAGGGCCCGGAAGCCGACCCGGTCCAGTACCGGCGCGATCTGGAGGATCTTGCCGGTGTCCAGTCCGGTGGCACTCCACAGGCTCTGGTTGCCGTCGCGCAGCGACACGTCGACGAGCTGGATCTCAGCCACGACTGCCTCCCGCCGCCATCGATCCGGCTGCCTCGATCACTCCGGGAGCCTCGGCCGATCCGGTCGCCGCCGATCCGGCCACGCCGGTCGGTACGGTCACGGGGTGGTCCCGCAGGAACCGGGTGAACCAGGCGGTGTCCACGCCGCCCTCGGTGAACTCGGCGTCCTCCAGCACCGCTTGGTGCATGGGGACGTTGGTGGTGACCCCGTCGATCGCGCAGCGACCGAGGGCGCCGTGCAGCCGGGTCAGTGCCTCGGCGCGGTCGCGACCGTGAACGATCAGTTTCGCCAGCAGCGAGTCGTAGTAGGGCGGCACGGTGGCGCCCGCCTGGAGGTGGGTGTCGACACGGATGCCCTCGCCGAGTGGCCAGACCGCATCGTTGACGGTGCCCGGGCTCGGCTGGAAGTCGCGTGCCCAGTCCTCGGCGTTGATCCGGCACTCGATGGCGTGGCCGGTGAAGGAGACGTCCGCCTGACCGAAGGAGAGCGGTCGTCCTTCGGCGACGGCGAGTTGCTCGGCGACGAGGTCCAGCCCGGTGACGGCCTCGGTGACCGGGTGTTCGACCTGGATGCGGGCGTTCATCTCCAGGAAGTAGAAGGTGCCCCGGTCGACGTCGACAAGGAACTCCACCGTGCCCAGACCCCGGTACTCCAGGTGTTTGCCGAGAGCCACCGCGGCGCGGTGCATCTCCTCGCGCAGTACCGGATCGAGGGCGGGCGCGGGCGCCTCCTCGATGAGCTTCTGGTAGCGGCGCTGCACGGAACAGTCCCGGGTGCCGAGGTGGACGACGTTCTCGCCGTCCGCGATGAGCTGGACCTCCACATGCCGCCCGGTCGCGACGAAGCGTTCGAGGTAGACGCGGGGGTCGCCGAAGGCGGCGCCCGCCTCGGCCACGGCCAGGTCGATGGTGGAGGCCAGCGCCGCCGGATCGTGCACCTGTTTCATGCCCCGGCCGCCACCACCGCCGACCGCCTTGATCAGAAGAGGGAAGCCGATCTCCGCGGCGAGTCGCGCCGCGTCCGCGGTGTCATCGAGCGGTCCGCCGGGTACGACCGGCAGCCCGGCCGCGATGGCGTGCCGACGGGCTTCCAACTTGTCGCCGACGGCGGCGAGTTGATCCACGGTGGGGCCGATGAACACGATGCCCGCCTCGGCGCAGGCCCGGGCCAGCCGCTGGTTCTCCGAGAGGAAGCCGTAGCCGGGGTGGACCGCGTCGACGCCGGCGGTCTTCGCCGCCGCGATCACGGCGTCCACATCCAGGTAGCTGGCCGAGGGCGGGGGAGGGCCGAGGCGGACCACCCGGTCGGCCAGCCTGGCCGGTACGGAGGCGAGATCGGCGTCGGACGCGGCGAGCACCGCCTCGACGCCGAGTCGCCGACAGGTCCGCAGGATGCGCAGGGCGATCTCGCCCCGGTTGGCGATCAGGACACGTCGCAGGATCACGGCGCAGTCCCTCCCGCTCGGGTGTCGATGAACATCAGCACGGCGCCCTGCTCGGCGAACTCCCCGTCGCTCAGGCAGATCTCCGCCACCGTGCCGGCCGCCCCCGCGCACACCGAGTTCATCAGTTTCATCGTCTCGACGATCCCGATCACCGTGGTCTCGGTGACCTCGTCCCCGGTCTCCACGAAGGGGGGCGCGCCGGGTTTCGGCGAGCGGTAGAAGGCTCCGGGCAAGGGGGTACGTACCTCGGTCAGGCCCTCGCGCGCGGGCAGCGTCCGCTTCCCCTGAGCGGTGTCGCCGCTGTGCGCCGACCGCGACCGGCGTTCGTGGTCGTCGACCAGCACCGGCTCGGCGGTGGTGCGGGCGGACTGCGTCCACTCGCCGGCGTCGTCACGGCTCAGGAACAGCTCGAACCGGCCGGTGCGCAGATGGAGGCGGTCGACCTCCATGTCATCGATGATCCGCAGGATGTCCTGGACGTCCTCGCCGGTGAGGCTCACGTGGTGCCTCCGCCGACGCCGGCACCGCCGAGCAGGGACAGCACGTGATCGAATGCCCTGGCCTTGGGTGCGGCCACCGGGGTCTTCTCGCGGTTCGCCCAGACCGTCTCGGGGCGGCTCTGGAGCAGGAAGATGTTCTTGCCGGGGACGAGATTGCGGGAGATCGCCCACTCGATGTCCTGCGGGGTCCCGTAGTGGGACTCGACCTGCCGGGCGATCCGCACGAGCTCGTGGATCTCGTCGTCGGACAGACAGGGCTCGCCCCGGAGGTATTCGGGTACGTCCTCCTCCAGCACCCCGGATCCGCTCGGGTCCATCCGGTGCTGTCGCAGCTTCTGCGAGACCGTACGGGAGGCGATGTCCCCGGTGACCTTGCCGACCACGTACTTGTCGGGTGTCACGTCACCGCTGACGAGTGCCGAACCCAGGCCCCAGGAGCCTTCCAGGGCCACGACGGAGCGGTCGCCGGTGAGCGGGCTGCGGGTGAACATGACGCCGGCGCAGCGCGGGTCGATCATGCGCTGGACGACGACGGCCATGGCGAGGTCCCGCTCCGGCAGGCCCAGCCGCCGCCGGTAGCTGACCGACTCCACGCTGTAGAGGCTGGCCCAGCAGCGGCGGACGTGCTCGATGAGGGAGTCCTCGCCGCGCACCCAGAGGTAGGTGTCCTGGAGTCCGGCGAAGCTGGCGTCCTCCGCGTCCTCGCTGGTGGCACTGGACCGTACGGCTACGGGGGCGGGCTCGCCGGGGTCGTCGGACTCGCTGTCCAGGTCCCGGTAGGGGCCGCGGATCGCCGCCGCCACCTCCTCGGGCAGCTCAGCCGCTTCGATGCGTTCCCTGACGGGTGTGGCCGCGCGGGCGATCGCCTCGGCGTCCTGGGCGTCCAGGGCCTCTACCGCGGCGCGGATCTCGCCGCCCGGGTCGAGGGCGGCGAGGAATGTCTCGAAGGCCGCGGTGGTCACGACGTAGCCGGGTGGTACGGGCGCTCCGGCGAAGGTGAGTTCGCCGAGACTGGCGCCCTTGCCGCCGACGGTGGGCCGGTCGGCGAGCCGGAGTTCCCCGAACCGGCGGACGTAGGCAGAGGTGTTCATGGTGGTGCTCCCCAGGCTCAGTCGAGGATGGTGACGATGCCGCGGTCGCCGTCCACGCGCAGTCGCCGGCCGGTGGTGATCCGCTTGGTGGCGTGGCCGGTGCCGACGACGGCGGGCAGCCCGTACTCGCGAGCCACGATCGCCGCGTGCGACATGGTGCCGCCGATGTCCGACACGGCGGCAGCGATCTTGCCGAAGACCGGGCCCCAGCTGGGCGCGGTCACCGGGCAGACCAGCACCTCGCCCTCGCGTATCCGGCCGATGTCGTTGGCGCTCAGCAGTACCCGGGCGGGGCCCTCGACCACGCCCGGCGAGGCGGCGAAGCCATGTATCTCGTCGTCGCCGTGCTCGACCGGTTTCGACCAGGCCTCGATGGTCTCCGTGGTGATGCCCCACAGCATGCGCACCGCCGGGTCGTTGAGCGCCTCGGGGACGGGGCCCAGCGCGGGCGGCGGGGACCAGCCCGCCAGGGCGTCCAGCATCCGCTTGCGCTCGGCGACCGTCTCCCGTATCCGGGCCGATCCCACCGGCTTGGTGCCGGCCGCCCAGGCGAGCATCACATCGGTGAGGGCCTGACCGACCTCGGTGTGGTGCAGCTGGAAGATGTCCTCGGCGTCGGCAAGGACACCCTGGTCGCGCAGGAGTTCTCCGAACTCGCGGACCTTGCCGAAGAACTTCGTGGTGAAGTAGTGCTCGCAGTAGAAGTTGTGGTCCTCCACGAAGGGGAACACCACCCGGGCCAGACCGAGCATCTGATCGAACGCGGCCTGTTCCGCCTCGCCGGGCAGCAGTGAGCGGTACTCCCGGGCGATCCGTTCGCGCTCGGCCGTGAGCTGTTCCACGGGGCGGTCCAGCGGTTCGCCGCGCCGGGCCTGCTCGACATAGCCGGGCAGTGCCGCGAACGGCACCGTGAGATCGTCGTTCCAACTGCGGTGGTGGTGGTAGAAACCGGCGCCGGTCGACATGTTGAACCAGGGCTCGCGCACCTCGTCCATGGCCTTCAGCCAGCGCCGGCCGCCGTCCCCGCGGGCGGCGAGCGCGGCCAGTACCTTGTCCGGCTCGCAGCCCTCCACGAAGAGATCGTCGACGCCGTACTCGACGGCGAGCTTCGCCAGTTTCTTCAGCTCGTCGTCGGGGCGGTAGAGGATGACGTCGATCCCCGCGACCATCCGGGCCACGTCCTGGTCGGGGATCTCCGGGAACGACGTCTTGCAGAACTCGAAGAACACGACGTAGGCGCCGTAACCCAGCATCAGGAACTCCGTGTGGTGGTGCCACATCTTGGAGTACAGGTCCATCAGCCGGTGGTAGTTCTCGCGGACGTAGTGGTTCTGGGCCACGCCCTTGGCCTGGAAGACGACCTCCGGGTCCTCGAACTCCGGCAGCCGGGGCACCTCGATGCGCTGCACCTCGTCGATCAGCGCGGTGATCCGGGTGACCCAGCCCTGGTAGAGGTCGTCCCAGTTCTCGTAGTAGTGGCCCGCCCGCTCGCTGAACAGGGCGAGTCTGCGCTGGATCTCCTCGGGGTCGGTGACCGGGTTCGCGGTGATGTAGACCCGGCCGTTGACGATGCGGTGCTCGATGCCGAGCGTGGTGGGGAAGACGAACACGCGTGCTGTGTTCGCGCCGAGAGCGGTGTAGGGCATCTCCGCAGTGACGGCGTCGAACGCGGGCATCGGCTCGGGGAAGTGCATCGCGTTGTAGAACCAGAACCGCTGGTCGTCCTCGGGCTGGAACCGCGTGTAGTAGGGGTACATCGACGCCCAGCCCTCGGCGCCGGCCACATCGGTGAGCTCCGAGGGCAGCGGGAAGCGGGCGGCGGGTCTGGCATCGTTCACGGTGCTCTCCAGGGGATGCGGCTCAGCAGGGGAGGGAGCTTGGGTTCGACGACGGGGCCGTTCAGGCAGGTGCGGTGGCCGGCGGATAGTCGCGCTGGGTACGGGCGTACTGGGCGAGGGCGTCGAGTGCGCGCGGGTCGGCCACCGTGCTGCGGTCGGCCGCCTGCTCGACAGGCGTGCCGAGCAGGATCCTGCGTGCCGGCACCTCGAGCTTCTTGCCGGTCAGGGTGGTCGGGACGGCCGGGACCTGGATGATCCTGTCCGGTACGTGCCGGGGACTGTACTCCCGGCGGAGCAGGTCACGGATCGTGTCCTCCAGCCCGGGGTCGAGGACCACGCCGTCGTCGAGAGCGACGAACAGGGGCATGAAGAACTTCTCGTCCGGCAGGTCGAGGCTGACGACGAGGGCCGCGGCGACCTGGTCCAGGGCTTCGACGACCCGGTAGATCTCCGCGGTGCCGATGCGCACACCCTGCCGGTTGAGGGTGGCGTCGGAACGGCCCAGCACGAAGCAGCCACCGCGTGCGTTGACCTTGAAGAAGTCACCGTGCCGCCATACACCCGGGAAGTCCTCGAAGTACGAGCGACGGTACCGCTCGTCCCCGTCCGGACCCCAGAACGTCACCGGCATGGACGGCAGCGGCTCGGTGATCACCAGCTCGCCGACCGCGTCGACGACACTGTGGCCGCTCTCGTCGTACGCGTACGCGGCGACACCCAGCGACCGTGCCTGCATCTCCCCGGCGTACACGGGCAGGGTCGGCACCCCGCCGACGAAGCCGGTGCAGCAGTCCGTACCGCCGCTGCCGGTGGCGACCCACAGATCGGCCTTGACGTTGCGGTAGAACCAGGCGGTGCACTGCGGCGACACCGGCGAGCCGGCCGGCATGACCGTGCGCAGGGCCGACAGGTCATAGCGCTCACCGGGCACGATGCCGGCCTTGGTCATGAGGTCGACGTAGGCCGGGCCGGCGCCGAAGTAGGTGGTCCGGGTGTCCTGCGCGATCCGCCACAGCACGTCCGGCTCCGGGTGGGTCGGGTTCCCGTCGTACAGCACCGGGCAGGCCCCGACCAGCAGGGAGCTGATCAGGAAGTTCCACATCATCCAGCCGGTGGTGGTGAAGAACAGCGGCCGGTCGCCCTCCCGCAGGTCCATGTGGAAGGTCTGCAGCTTCAGCTGCTCCAGCAGGATGCCGCCGTGTCCGTGCACGATCGCCTTGGGCAGCCCCGTCGTACCCGAGGAGAACAGCACCCACAGAGGGTGGTCGAAGGGAACGTGCTCGAAGGAGAAGTCCTCGGGCGGAACGGGCGGATGGTCGAGGACCTCGTCCCACGGCAGGCCGCCGTCGACAACCGGTCGGGGGTCCGAGGGGTCGAGGCAGGGCAGGTGGATGACATGCTCCAGACCCGGCAGGGCCCCGGCTATGCGGCGCGCCTCCTCCCTGCGGTCGAAGGTCTTCCCGCCGTAGCGGTAGCCGTCGACGCAGAACAGGACCTTCGGACGCAGCTGGCTGAACCGGTCGACCACGCCTCGCGACCCGAAGTCCGGGGAGGCGCTCGCCCACACCGCGCCGATGGCCGTCGTCGCGAGCATCGCGATCGCGGCCTGCGGCACGTTCGGCAGGTACCCGCACACCCGGTCGCCGGGACGCACCCCGAGTGCGCGCAGCCGGGTCGCCAGGATGCGCACCCGACCCGCGAAGTCCTCCCACGCCATTCCGGCCGGAGCGGCGCTCTCCGAGCAGAACAGCAAAGCATCGGTCCCGGGGTGTTCGTGGCGCAGGACATGCTCGGCGTAGTTCAGCCGGGCCCCGGGGAACCACTGCGCGCCCGGCATGTCCCGGCTGCCGAGCACCGCGGAATACGGTGTCGAGGACCGGATGCCGAAGTAGTCCCACAGCGCGCCCCAGAAACCCTCCAGGTCGGTGACGGACCAGCGCCACAGCTCGTCGTAACCGTCGAACCGCAGCCCCCGCTCGCGGGCCAGCCAGTCCGCGAAACGCGTCACGTTCGCCTTGGCAACCCGCTGCGAGTCAGGCGTCCACAGCAGCTCGCCTTCGGCCACCATGACGGGCTCGCCGGCTTTGCTGTGCTCCGAATCAGGGGCTGGGGAGCCCACTGCTGCCTCGACGGCCATGTCGCCTCCTTGCGTCACGGAAGGAACGGTCGCCGACAGGCCATGGCGCAGGCAACCACTGCCTGCTAACTTTTCGCCCAGTGAAATCCAGTCACCATCTCCGCAGGTGAGAGGAGGTCTCGTGCGGCAGTACCAGGTGAAAACGATCAGCTCACTCGAACGCGGCCTGCGCGTACTGCGGACCCTGCAGGAGATGCGCGCAGCCAGCCTCCACGATCTGCACCAGGTCACCGGCATCCCCAAAGCCACCCTGATTCGAATTCTTCACACGTGCAATCAGCAGGGCCTGGTCTGGCAGCGGCTCGCCGACGGGGCCTTCATCGCGAGTCCGAGACCGCAGCGCGTCCCGTACGACGACTCCGAGTGGCTGGGTGAGTTGGCCTCGTCGGTCCTGGAAGAGCTGTGCGAACGCGTGATGTGGCCCTCCGTGCTGACCGTGCCACGGCTGGACTACATGGAGACGATCGACACCAACAGCCCGAAGGCGTACTTCGACGAGGTCGTCCCCGTCGCCCCCATCGGCTTCCGCTCGCACATGCTGCTCGGCGCCTCCGGCCGGGCCTACATAGCCTTCTGTCCCGAACGGGAACGGGAAGCGGTCCTCCGCCGCCTTCGCGAACACGACGCCCCCGGCAATCAGTACGCCCATGACCCGAGGTGGCTGCATCGTCTGCTGACGACCGCTCGTGCACGCGGGTACAGCGTGCGCGCACCGGAGTACGACTTCGACGGCCGCAATTCGATCGCCGTTCCGATCCGCGTGCACGGGGAGGTGCTGGGGTGCGTCAACGTGACCTGGCGCAGGACGGTCATGTCCGCGCAGGAAGTCGCACGGCGACATCTGAACGACCTGCAGGCCGCTGTGCACCGGATAGAGGAGCGGGCGGCTGCAGCCGCCCCGCAGCTCACTTCGGTACGGGGGGCGCCAGGAGATCGAAGATGAAACCCCGCATGGCGCGGTGAATGCGCATACGGTGGCACGCCCGGTCGGGCCGAGTCCCGTCGGCGTATGCGAATATCCATGCAGGTCCGGTGGGCCAAGCGTGCATGCGTAAGACGACTGAAGAGGTGTCCCGGCTGCTGAGGAAGGCACAGGACCGGGGCATCGTACGGATCACCGTGACCCCGCCCTCCGGCACGTACCCGGAGCTGGAGGACGGCCTGCAGGAGCGGTACGGGCTCAAGCTCGCCCTGGTCGTCGACACCGCTCCGGAGAACGAGCGCACGATGCTCGGCGACCTGGGCGCCGCTGCCGCCTACTACTGCAGACGACGCTGCGGTCGGGTGACACCGTGGGCATTTCGTCGTGGAGCGCCAGTCCGCCGGCGACGGTGCAGGCGACGCAGCCGGTCGCCGGGCTGAAGGACGTGCGCATAGTGCAGGCGGCGGGCGGCATCGGTGACTCCGCCGCGGCGGGCCACGCCTCGCGCATGACCGGGCAGCCGGCGCAGTTGGTGAGCGGTGAGGCGGTCTATCTCCAGGCGCCGGGTGTGGGCAGGGTCCGCGGAGAGCGCGGAGGCGCTGCGCGGGGCCCCGTTCGTGTCGGCGGCGCTGGGCGAGCTCGGCGATCTGGACGTGGCGCTGGTGGGCATCGGCGAGATCACCCCGTCCAGCACGCTCGTCCGCAGCGGCAACGCCTTCTCCGACGAGGAGCGCGCCGCTCTGGAGCAGTTGGGTGCGGTCGGTGATGTGTGTCTGCGGTTCTACGACGCTCAGGGCCGGCCGGTCGAGACCGAGCTGGACTCCCGGGTCGTCGGCATCACCCGTGAGCAACTGGCCGCCGCCCGGCGGAAGATGGGGGTGGTGGGCGGCAGCCGTAAGCACAACGCGATACGTGCCGCCGTGACCGGCGGCCTGGTGGACGTGCTGGTGACGGATCAGGAGACGGCGGCGGCCTTGATGGCCTGAGCGGCGGCCTGAGCGGCCTCGATGGCCTGAGCCTCGGGTAAGACCTCGGCCGGAGCGGCGTCGACGCGGTACTGCGGGTCGGCCGGGCTCTTGAGGACGTGCGTCATGAGCGTGGACGCGGCACACAGGGTCGCGAAGATCCACACCAGGCCGTGCACGCCGACCAGCGGGCGGAAGACGGCGACCAGGGCGGGGCCCACGAAGGCGGCCAGACCTGCGCGGAGACTGTAGGCGGGCGGCGAAGGCGGTTGTCCAACGGGGTGGTGGGCTGCGGGCGCCTGGAGCTCAGCGGGTGATGTGCGCCGACTACCAGCAGACGTAGCGGCCGTCGACGATGAGGGCGGAGCCGGTGACGAAGGAGGCGGCGTCGGAGGCGAGGAAGACGGCGGGGCCGGCCATCTCCTCGACCTCGGCGATGCGGCCGAGGGGGGTGTCGGCGGCGTACGCCTTGAGACGCTCGGCCGCCTCGGGCCGCTTGTTCATCGGGGTGAGGGTGTAGCCCGGGCTGATCGAGTTGACGCGGATTCCGCGGTCGGCCCACTCGGTGGCGAGGCTCTTGGTGAGGTGCATGACGTCGGCCTTGGAGGCGTTGTAGTGGGTCTGGAGCAGTCCGCGGTTGGCGATGGTGTCGGACATGGAGGCGATGTTGACGATCGAGCCGCCACCGTGGGCGAGCATCACGCGGGCCTCGCCCTGGGCACCGAGGAACACGCCGGTGAGGTTGATGTCGACGACCCGGCGGAAGTCCTCGGCGGGCATGTCCTCGGCGGCGATGGCGCCCGCTACGCCCGCGCAGTTGACCGCGGTGCGGATCGGGCCGAGCGCCTGGACGGCGGCCTGGACGGCCTGGGCGAGGGCGGCACCGTCAGGGGCGGGGCAGTGCGTGGAACGCCACGGTGTCGCGGTCGAGCAGCAACCGGTCGCCGTCGGCGGTGAGCCGCGCCAGCTGGACAACGGAGCGGCGCGGGCCCGGGCCGTGGCCGTCCGCGGGGACCGCGTCCCGCTGGGGGTGGGTGAAGTAGAAGATCCAGGCCGCGTCGGGCCCGGCGACGACGTCGGCGTGGTGGCCCACGCCCTGGTCGTCCTCGCGGGTGCCCGACCCGTCGAGGACGCGTCCTGCCGGGATCCATTCGTCGAGGTCGGTGGAGCGGAACACGTCCTGGCCGTCCCAGCAGTCCACGATCATCCAGTACCGGCCGCCCAGCTGGAAGACGTTGGGCCCCTCGTGCGGCCGGTGCTCCAGGACCGGGCCCCGCACCCGCCAGTCGTACAGGTCGGTCGAGTCCGCCGCCCAGGTGTGCGAGCCGTGAGCCTCGTCCTTGTACCACATACGCCACCCGGAGCCGTCCGGCAGCGGGTGGACGCAGGCGTCGATGACCTGGCGGGAGCTGAGCGGCACCGCTCCGACGTGGACCCAGTGCCACAGGTCGCCGCTGGTGTAGTGGACGATCTGCCGGTCGTGGCCCTCCCAGCGGTCGGGCACACCTCTGATGTAGCTGACGTACATGTGGAACACCCCGTCGGGCGCCCGCATGATCTCCGGAGCCCAGAACGTGTTGGTTCCGGGCTCGAACGGCAGGCTGTCCAGCGCCCCGCGGTAGAGCCAGTCGCGGCCATCGGTGCTGGTCGCCACACCGATCGCGGTGCCGTGCACCCAGGCGACACCGGGCGCGACCACGTCGGCGCGACGCTGTGTGTAGAACATCCACCATTGCCCGCCGTCGTGCACGACGGCGGGATCGGTCGGGCCCGCGTGGACAGGGTCTTCGTACAGGGGCGCCGGGGCGGGGACCAGGGAGGCCATGACGACCTTCTTCTGCCGGCGACCGCCGGCTTCGTGGGAGAAGTGCGCCGAAACCGGTGAACCGGAGGTTACGGCTGGGAACCGGGATCAGCATGTCCAGTAGGTTCATCGTTGTCAACCTCTGCCATGACCTCTCTCCAGAGCGGTGTCCAAGCTGTGCCTGCACTCGCACCGACCCTCTCCGTGCATGCAACGGTCCGAGCCTTTGACAACGATGAATCTCCGATGTGATGCTCCCACCGTCACCGTCACCATCCGTGCCCGCACACGAGGAGACACCCCCGTGCCACAGAGCACCCATCACACACGGCCCGCCGGTCACCTCTTCGCCTACTTCACCGGCGAGCACCGCGCCGACGGCGAGCGGGTCCGCTTCGCGCTCTCCGACGGTCCCGGCCTGGTCCACTGGACGGAGCTCGCGGCCATCCCACCGCTGGCCCCGGCCGACGGCGGTGCCCGGGACCCGTTCCTGATCCGGGCCGCGGACGGCAGCGGCTTCCATCTGCTCGCCACCGACCTGCGCATCCACGGCAGCGCCGGCTGGGAGCAGGCGATCACGCACGGCAGCCGCAGCCTGCTGGTGTGGGACTCGGCCGACCTGAGCAGTTGGGAGGGCCCGCGGCGAGTGGAGGTCATGCCGGAGCAGGCGGGCTGCGTGTGGGCACCGGAGGCCGTTTACGACCCCGGCCGTGACGAGTACCTGGTGTTCTGGGCCTCCACCGTCTACCCGGAGGACGACCCCGCGCACCGGAGCCCCTCGTACCAGCGCATGTACTACGCGACCACCAAGGACTTCCGTACGTTCGGCGACCCGTGTGTGTGGCTGGACAGGGGCCACCCCGTCATCGACTCCACCGTCGTCGAGCACGACGGATGGTTCTACCGGTTCACCAAGGACGAGCGCCTGCCCGGCACACCGGACGCACCCGACGCCAAGTTCGTCTTCGTGGAGCGCTCCCGTGACCTGACCTCCCCGGAGTACGAGCCGGTGGCGCAGGGCGTGGGCCGCGGCGTCGAAGGGGGCGCGGGACTCGCGCACGCCGAGGGGCCGATCGTGCTCCCCGAACCGGACGGGCAGGGCTGGGTGCTGCTGCTCGACGAGTTCGGCGGCCGTGGATACGTGCCCTTCCGGGCCGATCGCCTGGACAGCCCGGTGTGGCTTCCCGCAGCCGACCCGGACGTCTGCGTGCTGCCGCCGGGGCTCCGCCACGGGTCGGTGCTGCCGCTCACCGAGGCGGAATGCTCCGCGCTGCACACCTTGATCCCCACCGGAGCCTGAAGCTCTAGAGTTCAGCCATGCCCACGATGCATGACGTGGCCCTGCGGGCCGGGGTGTCACTGAAGACCGTCTCCCGGGTGGTCAACGGTGAGCCGAGCGTCAGCGAACAGACCCGGCAGAAGGTCGACGCCGCGATAGCGGAGCTGGACTTCCGGCCCAACTCGGTCGCCCGCAACCTGCGCACCGGCCGGATCGACGTCGTCGGCCTCGCCCTGCCGCACCTGTCCCAGCCGTACTTCTCCTCGCTCGCCGAAGCGATCATGAGGGAGGCGGAACGCCACGGGCTCACCGTGCTGATCGAGCTCACCGACGGGGACGCCGAAGCCGAACTGGCGCTGGTGCGCGAACACGGTCCGCACCTGGGCGGGTTGCTGATGTACCCGGTGGGGCTGTCGGACGCACAGGCCCGGACCATCGCGAGGATCGTGCCGACGGTGTTCATGTCCGAGCGTGCCTACGACGCGCCCGTCGACCGGGTCGCCATGGCCAACCGGGAAGGCGTCCGCGCCCTCGTCGGGCACCTGGTGTCCCTGGGATACACCCGGATCGCGGCTCTCGGCGCCGACCACACCGGCCGGCCCGAGCGGTCGGCGGCCCACCTGCGCCTGGACGGCTACCAGGACGGGCTGCGCGACGCCGGCCTGTCCTACCGCCCCGAACTCGTCATCGACGTGAACGCCCACTGGAGCCGCCCCGAGGGAGCCGCGGGCATCCGCCGGCTGATCGAACGGGGCATACCGTTCGACGCCGTGATCGCCTTCGCCGACGCACTGGCGCTGGGTGCCCTGCACGCCGTGCGGGAGGCGGGGCTGCGGGTCCCCACGGAGGTGGCCATCGCCGGATTCGACAACACGGACGAAGCCCGCTACTCCTACCCGGCGCTCACCTCCATCGCCCCGGGCACGGCACAGATCGCCCGGGAGGCGCTGGCCCTGCTGAACGACCGTATGAACGATGCCGCCGGCCAGGAAGCGGGGCGGCTCGTCGTCGCGGACTTCGAACTGATGGTCCGCGAATCGACGTTGGGAGGGATGGCCGCATGGGGCGGAGCGTGACCATGCGCACCGTGGCCGAACGGGCGGGCGTGTCGGCCAAGACGGTCTCCAACGTCGTCAACGGCACCGGCTCGTTCAGCCCCGAGACGGAACACCGTGTCCGCGCGGCCATCGAGGAACTCGGCTACCAGGTCAACCCCTTCGCCCGTGGTCTGCGCTCGCGGCGCACGGGCACCATCGCGCTGGCCCTCCCGAACGTCCACCAGCCGTTCAACGCGGAGCTGGCCGAACAGGTCATCAGGGTCTCGGAGGCCGGGGGACTGAAAGTGGTGGTCGAGCCCACCCGTGGGAACGCCGCCCGTGAGCGGGCCGCCCTGTCCACGTCCCACGACGAACTCGTGGACGGGGTCATCTACGTGCCCCACGCACTCACTCCCGAGGAGTATCTGTCCCTCCCCGTCACCCGGCCCACGGTCGTCCTCGGCGAGCGCCCCGCCGACGCGGCGGGGCGGAGCCTGGACTACGTCGAGATCGCCGACGAACAGGGCGCGCACGCGGCCGTCACCCATCTGCTCGCCCAGGGCCGACGCCGTATCGCCGCGATCTGCGAACGGGCAGAGCCACGTGCCGGCGCCCGGCGCCTGCGCGGCTACCGCAGAGCCCTCGCGGAAGCCGGAATGGCCTACGACGACTCGCTGGTGATCGGCGTGGACAACGCCGACCTGTGGTCCTCCGGCGCCGGGTCGGTGACCCGGCTGCTGCGCACCCGGGTCCGCTTCGACGCTCTGTTCTGCCACAACGACGTGGTGGCCATCGGCGCCCTGTCGGTACTGGAACGCAGCGGCGTCGCCGTGCCCGACGACGTGGCCCTGGCAGGCTTCGACGACATCGAGGCAGCCCGCTTCACCTCCCCGCCGGTGACCACCGTCGACCCGCAGCGCGAGTCGATCGCCCGCAGGGCCGTGGCGCTGTTGCGCTCCCGCATGGACGCGGAGGACTTCCGGGAGCTCCAGGGCCGCTGTGAGAGTGCCGGGTTCGTCCTGCGGGTGCGCGAATCCTCCTCGACAGCGCCGCACACCCTCGCAGACCCGTCGGCACGCGAGGGGGCACAACCCGGCTGAGGGCGCCCGTCCCGGCCTCCCACGTCACCCGTCAGGTGCAGCGGTTGCGGAAGTCCCACCGCCGGGAGCGGTGACCGCCGAGCTCGCCCGGCCCCACGCCGCGTCGGCAGGTCAGGACGTGGGCAGCCAGACGCGCATGCTGCCGTCCTCGCGGTTGGCCCAGGCGTAGTAGGGGATCGCGGTCAGTTCGACGGGGTCGCCGTCCGGAACGGGGACCGCGGTGTCCAGGGACGCATACGGCCACCACGGCTCATCGGGGATGCGGCGCCGGGCGCCGGTGGCCACCACGGTCGTGACCCCGCCGAGCAGGTCCGGGCGGTGCTTCACCGTGAGCGGGCGCGCCGTGTCGATGACGATGTCGTCCAGGCCGCCGCCGGGGTGGTCGACCTGTTCCAGGCAGTACACGAGCGGCCCGCGTTCGATCGCCACGCAACCTCGTACGGCGTCCACGCACGGGTCGGCCACGGTGAGCCTGGGCTCCAGATCGAGTTCGAGGACGACCTCGTCGCCCACCGCCCAGATGCGTGCCAGGCGCAGCCAGCCGTCGGTGACGGGGGCGTCCGCCTGGTCGTACGTCCGGTCCCCGCACCGCACCTGGAACCGGCGGCACCACTGCGGGACGCGCAGGGAGAGCGTCCAGGGCCGGTCGGACGGGGTCTCCTCGACGGTGAGGCGGACCGTGCCCTGCCAGGGGTACTCGGTCGCGGTGCGTACGGCGACCGGAGCGCCGGCGAGGAAGCCGTTGTAGAGGGTCCGTTCGATCAGGTCGCTGTACCGGGTCTCGCCGGTGAGGAGGGCCATGCGCCAGCTCCACCGCACGGAGGCGATGGCGGCGCAGGTCTCACAGTACGCGCGCTCGGTGGGCAGTTCGAACGGGTCGCCGAAGTCCTCCCTTTGGTGGTGTGCGCCGAGTCCGCCCGTCAGATGGGTCTTGGTGGCGGTCATCGCCTGCCACAACCGCTCGGTGCTGGTGCGCAGTTCGACGTCACCCGTCTCGGCGGCCAGGTCCGCCGCGGCGGCCAGCGGATAGAGCCGGCGCACCGCGTGCCCCTCGACGGTGGTCGCCTTACGCAGCGGTACCCGGTCCTGGCTGTAGGCGCCACCGCCGAGCAGGCCGTGGCCGAAGCGGTCGACGAAGTAGCCCGCCAGGTCCAGGCAACGGCGTTCGCCGGTCTCCCGGTACAACTCGACCAGGGCGGTCTCGACCTCTGGGTGGCCGTCGACGCCGTCGATGGGCCACCGCCGCCTGGATGAGGTGTCCCGCGCAGTACAACTCATGGCTCCAGGGCAGGCCCTGGTAATGCTTGCCGCCACGACCGGTCTGGAACCAGGTGTTCAGATAGCCGTCCGGCTCCTGGGCGGCGGCGACCAGGGAGATGACGCGGTCCACGTCCGAGGCCAGTGAGTCGTCGGCGCCTGGGCGAGCTGCCAGGAGGCGGCCTCCAGAGCCGGTGCTCACCTCGGCGGTGGCGGGGCGCAGCGCGAGACGGTCGCCGGGTCCGGGGCGGACCGGACCGATGGCGGAGGGCGGGGCGGGGGTGAGGCAGAGGGGGACATGGTTCTCCGAGGAGAGCAGGGGAGATCAGGAGCGGTAGGGGTCAGCGGAGATCACGGACGTACGGCGAGTCGGTTGTTGGCACCCGGAGGCCGGCCCGCCGTCGCCACCAGAAGGCCGGCGGGCCGTGCTACCAGGAGGCCAGCGAGCCGTCGGCGTTGCGCCACACGGGGTTGCGCCAGCGGTGGCCGCGTTCGGCGGCGGCGCGGACCGCGTCCTCGTCGATGGTGATGCCGAGGCCCGGTGCGGTCGGGCGCTCGATGTAGCCGTCGCGGAAGGCGAAGGTCTCGGGGTCCACGAGGTAGTCCAGCAGCCCGCTGCTGTCGCCGTAGCCGATGCCGAGCGCCTGTTCCTGGATGAGGAAGTTGGGGATGGCGAAGTCGAGTTGCAGGCTCGCGGCCAGCGCGATCGGGCCGAGCGGGCAGTGCGGAGCCACCAGGACGTCGTACGCCTCGGCCATCGAGGCGATGCGCCGGGTCTCGGAGATGCCTCCGGCGTGGCTGATGTCGGGCTGGGCCACGGCGATGCCGTCCGAGAGCACGGAGCGGAAGTCCCAACGGGAGAAGAGCCGTTCACCGGTGGCGATGGGGATCGAGGTGGAGCGTACGACGGCCCCGAGGTCCTGGGTGAACTCGGGCAGTACCGGTTCCTCCACGAACATCGGCAGCAGGGGCTCCAGCAGCGGCAGTACGCGCCGGGACATCGCGCCGCTGAAGCGGCCGTGGAAGTCCAGTGCCACGTCGCGGTCCGGGCCGATGGCCTCGCGGACCGTGGTCACACTGTCCACGATGGCGTTGATCGCGGCGGCCGTGGCGAGCGGCTCCAGCTGCCCGCAGGGGTTGAGCTTGACCGCGGTCATGCCCTTGGCGACCTGCGAGGCCGCCGACTCGGCCAGCTCCTCCAGGTTCTCCCCGCCGACCCAGCCATAGACGCGTACCCGATCGCGCACATGGCCGCCGAGCAGTTGGTACACCGGGACGCCGTGGGCCTTGCCCGCGATGTCCCACAGGGCCTGGTCGATGCCGGCCAGGGCGCTGTTGAGGACGACACCGCCACGGTAGAAGCCGCTCTTGGCGAGCACCTGCCAGTGCTCCTCTATGCGGGCCGGGTCCTGCCCCACGAGGTAGTCGAACATCTCCTCGACGCACTTCGCGACCGTGTGGGCCTTGCCCTCGACGATGGGCTCTCCCCAGCCGGAGATGCCTTCGTCGGTGTCGACACGCAGGAAGAGCCAGCGCGGTTCGACGAGGAAGAGTTCGTATCCAGTGATCTTCACGGTGCGGACCTCCGGGTCCTGGAGCACGGCCCGAAGGCCGATGGGGTGCGGGTGCGTGTGCAGGGGTTCACGCTGTTGTCGGATTGAGTCGGATCGAGGGTGGGGCAGGGGAGAGGAACGGGCTCGCGGGCCGTTTCCGGCCGGTGGTGGCCGTCCCGGGCTACTCGTGCGAGCTGATGCTGCGACCGCCGTCCACGAGCAGGTTCTGGCCGGTGATGAAAGAGGCGTCGTCGGAGGCGAAGAAGGCCACGGCGGCAGCGATGTCCTCCGGGGTGCCGAGCCTGCCGACCGGTGCGTACGAGGCGGTCAGGGCCCGGTACTCCGCCGGGACCTGCGCCCACAGGGCCGTCACCACGGCCCCCGGGAGAACGGAGTTGAACCTGATCTGTCCGCCGTACTCGACGGCGAGCTGGCGCACCAGGGCGTCGATGCCGCCCTTGGCCGCCGCGTACGCCGGGAAGCCCTTGAAGCCGATGGCCGCGTGGATGGACGAGGTGATCACCACTGCCCCGCGGGCGTCCCGGAGCAGCGGGACCGTGGCCCGGACACCGTAGAACACCGAGTCCAGACAGAGCCGCAGCTGGTCGTGCCAGGTGGCGTCGTCCAACTCGTGCGCCGCGCCGCGCAGGTTCTGGCCGGCGTTGAGGTGCAGGACGTCGAGGCGCCCGGTCCAGGACCGGGCCTCGGCGACGACGGCGGCCCACTCGTCGGGCGAGGTGACGTCGAGCCGCCGGTCCCGGGCGTGTCCTCCCCGGGCGCGGATCTCCTCGGCCACCTTGTGGGCGCCCTCGGCGTCGACGTCGGTGACGAGCACGGACGCTCCCTCCGCCGCCAGCCGGTGGCCGGTGGCCGCCCCGATGCCCGAGGCAGCCGCGGTGAGCAGGGCCGTACGGCCGGTGAAACGCGCCGGTGCGGCGGCGACGGTCATGGCGTTCCTCCTGGTCCTGCCGGTCCTGCCGGTCCTGCCGGTCCTGCCGTGGAGCCGCGCAGCACCAGCCGCGGCTCGGTCGGTACGACGACGTCCCCCATCGGTGCGCCCTGAATGGTGGCCACCAGGGAGTCCACGGCCGCGGTCCCCAGCTCGTACAGGGGCATCGCCACGGTGGTCAGCGGAGGGTGGAGATGCGCGACGACGGGCAGGTCGTCGTTGCCCACGACGGAGACGTCCTCCGGGATCCGCAGGCCGAGCTCCCGGATCGCGGCCATGGCGCCTATCGCCTGGGCGAGGGAACTGGTGTAGAGGGCGGTGACCGGCGGGTGGGCGGAGCCGTCGGCGGTGCGCAGCAGTTCCCGCGCCGCGGACCCGCCGCCGTCCTCGGTGAAGTCCCCGGAGGCGACCGGCGCGGCGTCCAGGCCGAGTTCCCGGGCGCGTCGTAGGAACGCTTCCTTGCGGACCTCACTGGGGGTGATCCCGGGTGGGCCCGCGATGTGGCCGACCGCCCGGTGGCCGAGGCCGTGCAGATGGTCGAGGGCGGTGACGCTGGAGCGGGCCACGTCCATGGTGACGTTGCGGCCGGATCCCTCCACCGAGCGGTTGAGGAAGACATGCGGGACGGGGCTGCGGCTCAAGGCGTCCAGCAGGGGGTGACCGGGGCGGGCGGAGGCGATGAGCAGTCCGTCCACCCTGCCCTCCTGCACCAGGTCGTTGAAGGACTCGTCGGCCTCCTGACCGTCGAAGTCCTCGGCCAGCAGGGAGAGATAGCCCAGCTCACGGGCGCGCTGGTAGGCGCCGCGAGCGATGGTGACGTACGTGGGGTTGGCGAGGGCGGGGACCAGCAGGGCCAGGACGTGCGTGCTGGCGCCGGCCAGGGCGCGTGCCCCCGAGTGGGGACGGTAGCCCAGTGCTTCGGCGGCCTCG
This sequence comes from Streptomyces ipomoeae 91-03, assembly GCF_000317595.1. Taxonomy (GTDB): domain Bacteria; phylum Actinomycetota; class Actinomycetes; order Streptomycetales; family Streptomycetaceae; genus Streptomyces; species Streptomyces ipomoeae. The sequence continues at coordinate 36,163 of NZ_AEJC01000300.1, forward strand.
TGGACACGGCGTCGGGTCTCGGGCCGTACGGACAGGTCCTGCTTGCCGTTGAGCACCTTGGACACGGTGGCCTTGGAGACTCCTGCCCTCTCCGCCACGTCCACCAGCCTGGCCCTGACGGGCTGTTCAGGCACGTGGGTCCCCCCCTTTCCGCTGTGCGCCGGGGCCGCTCGGGGTGTGCGGCGACTGACGCGTTCTGACCTCTTGACACCTTCTGGCGTCGCAACCTAACGTTCGCCGAAGTTTCAGTCAACCGGTTTCCCCGGACGGAAATAGACGATAAGTCCGGGCAGAGCCAAGGAAGCCGGTCAATTCACCCATAGTCGTGCGTCGGCCGAAACCGATGCCGACTGAGGTGTGTCATGAAGCGCCCTGAGGGGCGTGCCGCGGAGGCGACCACCGTCGCGCTCACGGTCTTCACGACAACGGTTCGGGTGCCTGTGCGCGGAAACGTACGCGCACCCGGTCCGTGACACGCCTCGCACCGCCGGGTGAGTGTGGCGCCTGCCTCCACTCACCCGGGTTCCCTGAGTCTGCCGACCCCAGCAGCAACCCCCGTACACCGTTCCCGCGTGTCCAGCGCAGTGCACGAAAGGTCCCCAACGTGCCCATTCCGACCACAGGTTCTCTTGACAGACGGCGTTTCCTCGCCGCCTCCGCCGGTGCCGCGCTCGCGGCCACGGCCCTGCCCGGATGTGCCGCCTCCGTCGACGACGGAAGCAGCTCGGGCGGAGGCAGGAAGACGCTCACCGTCATGTGCGAGAAAGAGGACATCGACATCAAGGCCGCCCAGAAGGCGCTGGGCGTGAACATCAGGTGGCTCAAGACCGACGCCACGAAGCTCAACGCCCTGCTGGCCAGCAAGACCCCACCGGACGTGGTCCGCGGGCTCGGTGCCACGGAAGCCCCGTACTTCGCCGCCCGCAAGCTGATGACCGACCTCGACCCGTACTTCGCCAAGAGCACGGTGCTCAAGCCCTCCGACCTCGACCCGGTCAACGACCTCTGGCGTTACGACGGCAGCAAGCAGGGCGCGGGCCCCCGCTACGGCATGGCCAAGGACTTCTCGCAGGACTCGATGTTCTGGTACCGCACCGACATACTCGAGGCCGCGAAGCTGGACCTGCCCAGCGAGACCGAGCCGCTGTCCGCCGACGAGTGGCTGGACCTCGGCAAGCGCCTGGTCAAGCGCCGGCTGGGCAAGGTGAAGGTGTACGGCATGAACGCCACGGGACTCGGCTACTTCGGCCAGATGATGGGCATGACCGCGTCGGCCGGCGGCAGCCTGTTCGCCGAGGACCTGGCCTCGGTGGACTTCTCGTCCCCCGAGGCGCTCAAGGCGCTGAAGTGGTACCTGGAGTACACCAAGGCCGACATCGGACCGAGCGTCGTCAACCCCAACCCGGACGGCTGGGACTGGCCCACCTACCAGGCCGGCCGGATGGCGATGGCCACCGACGGCTACTGGTTCGGCGGGGCGATCGCCGCGGACGCCAAGGTCGCCGAGGTCTCGCGCCTGGCGCCCGCACCCCAGCTCGGCAGCAACCGCGTCAGCCCCTGCTTCGGCGCCACCGGCTTCTGGATCCCCAGGGACGCCGAGAACAAGGACGAGGCCTGGAAGTTCTTCGAGTGGTTCTTCGGCGGAGAGCCCGCCCAGGCCCGGGCCGCCGGCGGCTGGGGCATTCCCACCCTGAAGTCGCTGCGCTCGAAGATGCCGCAGGAAAAGCCGTACCAGAAGCAGGCCTTCAAGGTGCAGGAGCAGGAGCTCGCCCACTTCTCGGTCCTGCCGTTCACCCCGTACGCCCAGCTGGCGGCCCTGGACGGAGTGATCAGCAAGGCGCTGCCGGGCGCGGTCAAGTCCGGCACCTCCGCGGGCAAGGTCGCGGACGAGCTGAACAAGCAGATGAACGACCTGCTCGCCAAGGGCAAGGAGACACTGGGGTGAGCACCGGACAGCTCACCGAAACCACTGCCGGGTCGGGCGCACACAGCCCGGCCCCGGCCGGGGCGGCGGCCGACGGGCCGCCGCGCCGGCACCGCTCGCTGACGACGCGCAGGGCCTGGGCCTTCTATGTCTTCGCCGGTCCCTGGGTGCTGGGGTTCGTGGCACTGACGGCCTTTCCGCTCGCGTACGCGCTGTGGCTGAGCCTCACCAACTCCGACGGACTCTCCCCGACCACCCGCTTCGTGGGACTGGACAACTACAAGGAGGTCTTCTCCGACGCGGAGACGCTGCACTCCCTGGCACGCACGGGACTGTTCACCGCGCTGACCGTGCCGCTCACGATCGTGGCGGGACTGTTCCTGGCGGTGCTGGTGAACCAGCCGATACGGGCCCGCGGCCTGTTCCGCACGCTGCTCTACCTGCCCGCCGTGATGCCACCGGTCGGCGCCGCGGTCACCTTCAAGTTGATCTTCGACCGTGACTCGGGGGCGGCCAACGGCCTTCTGGACCTCTTCAACGTCAACGGGCTCGCATGGCTGGCGGATCCCTACGCCCGCTGGGTGCTGATCGCCCTGACCATGTGGGGCGTGGGCAACGTCATGATCATCTCGCTGGCGGGACTGCAGGACATCCCCAAGGAACTGCACGAGGCGGCCCGGGTGGACGGCGCCAGCCCCTGGCAGTCCTTCACCCGGATCACCCTGCCGCTGCTCTCACCCGTCATCTTCTTCCAGGTCGTCACCGGGATCATCGCCGCGCTGCAGACCTTCGCACCGCTGCTCATCTCGCTCGACCCCACCCCGAAGGGCATCGGAACCGTCCCGGAGAGCAACTCCTTCTTCATGATCCACGTGCTCAACCAATACCTCGTCGACGGTCGTTACGGGTACGCCTCCGCCCTGCTGTGGGTGCTCTTCCTGATCATCATCGCGGTCACCTTCCTCGTCTTCAAACTCAGCAAAGGCGCGGTCTTCTACTCCGTGGAGCCGGAGCGCGCGAAGACCAAGACCCGCACGATCGGAGGCGCGTGATGGTGCTCTCCCGGCGCAGTGCCGTCTACATGCTCCTGGTGAGCGTCCTCGTCCTCATGCTCAGCCCCTTCGCCTGGCTCGTCATCACCGCGTTCAAGGACCCCTCCGAGCTGCGTGCCGTCCCCATCCACTGGTGGCCGCACCACCCGAGCCCGGGGAACTTCGTGGAGGCGCTGACCAGTTGGGACTACTTCGGCTACGCCCGCAACTCCCTGACGATCGCCGTCATCTACTCGGTCCTCGCCACCCTCGCCTCGGCCTGGGCGGGGTACGGTTTCGCCCGGCTCGAGGCACCGGGCAAACGAGTGATCTTCGGCGTGCTGCTGTCGACGATGATGCTGCCGCAGATCATCACCCTCATCCCGACCTACCTGCTGTTCGCCAAGGTCAACCTCATCAACACCTACATGCCCTGGGTGCTGTGGGGCCTGTGCGGCGCACCGTATCTGATCTTCCTCTTCCGGCAGTTCTTCTCCAACATGCCCAAGGAACTGGAAGAGGCCGCGATCGTCGACGGCTGCGGGCAGATCCGCATCTTCTGGCGGATCTTCCTGCCCCAGTCGTGGCCGGTCATCGCCACCAGCCTGATCCTGTCCTTCTCCTGGACATGGGGCGACTGGATCGCGCCCGCACTGCTGCTGGACACCAGCCGCACCACCCTCGCGGTCCAGCTCACCTACGGCTACGTCAACGCGCACGGTGCCCAGCTCAACAACCTGGTCGCGGCAGGCACCGTGATGTACGTCGTGCCGGTGCTGGTGCTCTTCCTGATCCTCCAGCGCGGCTTCGTCGCGGGCATCTCCACCTCCGGACTGAAGTAACGCTGTTTACCAACGCACCATCTTGCAAAGGAACTTCACATGACCACTACCCAGGGCTCAGGCACGCCGTCCGCGGCGGTGGGGTCATGACGGAGCGTCCGGCTCTCACCCCGCAGCTGGACCGGACCCGCGTCATGGCCATCCTGCGGTCGGCCGACGCGACGGGACTGCCCGCCGTGGCCCGGGCCCTCGCCGACGGCGGCGTCACCTGCCTGGAGGTCACCCTCACCACCTCGGGCGCCCTTGACGCGCTGGCCGCCATCCGGGACGAACTCGGTCCCGAGGTGGCGGTCGGCGCCGGCACGGTGATCACCACCGACGAGGCCAGGGACGCGCTCGCGGCCGGGGCCGAGTTCCTGGTGGCTCCCGTCGTGGACACCGAGGTGATCCGCGCCGCCGCGGCCAGGGGCATCCCCTGCTACCCGGGCGCCTGGACGCCGACCGAGGTGTCCACCGCCTGGCGGGCGGGCGCCGCCGCCGTCAAGCTCTTCCCGGCGAGCACCGGCGGCCCGGCTCACCTGCGGCAGTTGCGGGCCCCGCTGCCACAGGTCCCGCTCGTCGCCGTCGGCGGAGTCGGCATCGACCAGGCGCGTGACTACCTCGACGCGGGCGCCTACGCCCTGGGCATCGGCTCACCGCTGCTGCGAGGGGCGGACCGGAACCCGGCACCGGAGAACCTGGACGCCCTCACCGCGAGGGCCCGCACACTGCTCGACGCGATCCGGGCCACGCCCCGTGGTCAGGAGGTGGGCCCATGAACGCCCCTGCCCGGCAACGCTACTTGGTGACCGTCGGAGAGGCCCTCGCGGTCCTGGCCGCGCCCGACACCGGCCCGCTGACCGTGGGCTCCGGTCTGCGTCTCGGGCTCGCCGGAGCGGAGTCGAACGTCGCCGTGGGTGTCAGCCGGCTCGGCGGATCCGCCACGTGGATCGGCCGCGTCAGCGACGACGCACTCGGCGACCTCATCCTCCGCGAACTGCGCGCGGAAGGCGTCACCACGGTCGCCGTACGCGACCCCGCCCCCACCTCGCTGCTGCTGCGAGAACGCCGTACGGCCACCCACAGCCGTACGCGCTACTACCGCACCCACACCGCGGGTTCCCGGCTGTCCACCGACGACATCCCCGAGGAACTCGTCGCAGGAGCGGCGGTGCTGCACATCACCGGGATCACCCCGGCGCTGGGGGAGGGACCGTCCCGGGCCGTCACCCGGGCGGTGGACATCGCCGTCGACGCCGGCGTACCGGTCTCACTGGACATCAACTTCCGCTCCCTGCTGTGGAACGAGGCCGATGCCGGGCGCACCCTGCTGCCGCTGCTGCGCCGGAGCGACGTGGTCTTCGCGGGACCGCACGAAGGCCGGCTCATGGTGCCCGACGTCGACGGACCGGAGGAGCTCGCCAAGGGCATCTGCGACCTCGGTCCCGCCGGAGCCGTGATCAAGCTGGGCGCCGAGGGTGCGTACGCCCTCCTCGACGGCCGGGAGTACCGGCAGCCCGCCGTGCCCGTCACCGTGCAGGACTCCGTCGGGGCCGGCGACGCGTTCGCCGCCGGATACCTCGCCGAACTCCTCGCGGGTGAACCGCCGGAGCGGCGGCTGCGGACGGCGGCCCTGCTCGGCGCCTTCGCCGTGAGCACCACCGGCGACTGGGAAGGCCTGCCCCGGCGCTCCGAACTGGGGCTGCTGGACCACCACGACGACATCGTGCGCTGAGCCCTCCCACCGTCCCACCCGCTCACTCACCCACCTGCTCAAGGAAATTCCAGGGGAACACGCCCATGCCCACGAGCTCCTCCGCCGACGAGATCCCTGTCCTCACCGGCTCCTACACACCCGACTCCGGCGGGGACGGCGCCGGGGTCGCCGCCCTGCGACTCGCCACGGCGACCGGCCATCTGACGTACGACACCGAAGTGCCGCCGGTACCCGTCAGCGGGGCGTCCTTCCTGGCCGCGCACCCCTCGCTCGACGTCGTCTACAGCACGAACGAGACCGATCCGGGCACCGTCAGCGCCCTCGTCCGGCACGGCGACGGCCAACTGTCCCCGCTGGGCGACCAGTTGCCCAGCGGCGGCGCCAACCCCTGCCACCTCACCGTCCACCCGGACGGGGGCTGGCTGCTGACCGCGAACTACGGCAGCGACACCGCGCCCGGCAGCGTGGCCGTGCACCGCCTCGGCACGGACGGAAGCCTGCTGGAGCAGAGCGACGTCACCGTCCACGAAGGATCGGGCCCGGTCACCGGACGGCAGGAGGGCAGCCACGCCCATCAGGTACTCGTCGACCCGGCCGGCCGTTTCATCCTGGCCACCGACCTGGGCGCCGACGCGGTCTTCACCTACCGGCTCGACACCCGGACCGGCATCCTGGAGCCGGTCGCGGTGAACCGGCTGCGCGCGGGATCCGGTCCGCGCCACCTCGCCTTCGCCCCCGGCGGTGAGCTGGTGTTCAGCGCGGACGAACTCTCCTCCACCGTCACCTGCCACCGGTACGACGCCGCCACGGGCACCCTGACGGGCCTGTCCTCAGTGCCCGCCACAGCGGCCCGTGACATCCCCAACCAGCCCGGCGGCATCATCGCCTCGCCCTGCGGCCGCTTCGTATGGGTGACCAACCGGGGCGCGGACACGGTGGCCGCGTTCCGGGTCACCGGCACCGCCCTGGAACCGGTCGACGAGGTGTCCGCCGGCGGTACCTGGCCCCGCGGCCTGACCTACGCGGCCGGTCATCTGCTGGTCGCCAACCAGCACAGCGGCACCCTCGCCGCGCTGCGCGTCCTGGACGACGGGGCACTGCGGCAGGCCGGCCCGGCGACGTCCCTTCCGTCGGTGGTCTGCGCGCTCGCCCTCTGACACCACCGTTTCAGCCCCCGCTTTCCGCCCTCGCCGCTCCTCCCTTCTCCGGGGGCTGCCGCCCCCGGACCCAACCATCACCATCGGCCTGAACGGCCTCGCCCTGAGACTCCCCCCGGTTCTCGACCGTGTTCGAGCGGGGGGAGCCCTCATGACGGGCTGTAAGAGCCCAATGAAAGGCTTCCCAATGCTGATGTCAAGCCGCTGCTGTGACAGGTGGTGTGGCTTGGTAGCACGCTCCGTCGCGGATCATGGCCCACAAGACGTTGACGCGACGGCGCGCGAGCGCCAGCAGCGCCTGCTTGTGGCCTTTCCCCTCGGCGCGTTTGCGTTGGTAGTACGCCTTCGAGGCCGGGCAGCTCTTCAGGCTCGACAGGGCCGACAGGTACATCGCGTTGAGCAGGCCGCGGTGGAAGCGGCGTGGTCGGCGGAGGTTGCCGCTGACGCGGCCGGAGTCGCGTGGGGCCGGGGCCAGGCCGGCGTAGCCGGCGAGCCGGTCGGCGCTGCCGAAGGCGTCCATGTCGCCACCGGTCGCGGCGAGGAACACAGCGCCCATCAGCTTGCCCATCCCGGGCAGGCTCACGATCACTTCGGCGTGCGGGTGCTCGCGAAACCGGGCCTCGATCAGGGCTTCGAGTTCTGCGATCTCCTCATCGAGGGCCATCACCCCCTTCGAGAGGCGCACCACCATGGCGGCGGCCAGCTGCTCGCCGGGCAGGGCCGTGTGCTGGGCCTCGGCAGCCTCCACAGCCGCTTTGGCCAGTGCGGCAGCTCCGCGGACCTTGCGGTTTTTCAGCCACGCCTCGATGCGCTTCACGCCTGCGCGGCGGATCGCCGCCGGGGTCTGGTAACCCGTCAGCAGCAAGACCGGACCCTTGTTGGTCAGGTCCAGCGCCCGCTCCAACGCGGGGAAGATCTCCAGGAGTTGGGCACGGAGCCGGTTGATCTGCCGGGTGCGGTCACAGACGAGGTCGGTGCGGCGGGTGGTCAGGGTGCGCAGGTCGACGGCGATCTCGTCGCCAGGCCGCAGCAGGCCCAGGTCACGGCGCATGCGGGCTTGGCCGGCGATGACGAAGGCGTCTTTGGCGTCCGTCTTGCCCTCGCCCCGGTAAGAGGCCGATGCGCGGTGCACGGTCAGGCCGGTGATGTAGACCATCGGCTGGCTGTGGCCGAGCAGCAGTCCGATCAGCAGGGCGGCGCCACCGTGGTTGAGGTCGACGGCCCACAGCACGTCTTCGTCGAGGGCCAGGACGTCCCCGATCAGTTCCAGCAGGGCCGACTCGTCGTTCAGGACCCGGCGGGACAGCAGCCGTTCGCCGTCACTGTTGATCACCACGCAGTGGTGATGTTCCTTGCCGATGTCCACTCCGGCCCATATCCGGGGCACGGTCACCTCCGCCAGCTCGTCGCGCGTTCACAGCCCAGCAGACGACCTCGCCGACGTTGCCCTACGCAGCGATCGAGTCGCATCTCCCAATTGGCGGTCGAGTCGTCGCGGGGCTCCGGGCGGCCAAGCCTTTCCAGCCATCTCACGGCGCCGCCATGACAGCCATACCCAGAGCCCCTGGGTCCCGCTGATCTTACGAATGACCAGTTCGAACCCAACAATCAAGAAAGTAGGGCAGTCATGTCCCGCCCCACCACCCCCGCTCGCTTCACCCTCGACTCGGCGTTCGGCGTCGGTGCCGTCCACCCCCGGCTGTACGGATCGTTCGTCGAGCACCTCGGCCGCTGCGTCTACACCGGCATCTACGAACCCGGCCACACCACCGCCGACGCGGACGGCCTGCGCCAGGACGTCCTGGAACTGGTCCGGGAACTGGGCGTCACCACCGTCCGCTACCCCGGCGGCAACTTCGTCTCCGGCTACCGCTGGGAGGACAGCGTGGGCCCGCGCGAAGAGCGGCCCACCCGGCTGGACCTGGCCTGGAAGTCCACCGAGACCAACGAGTTCGGCCTCGGCGAGTTCATGGACTTCTGCGCCAAGACGGGCATGGAGCCCATGATGGCCGTCAATCTCGGCACCCGCGGCGTCGAGGACGCCGTACGGCTGCTGGAGTACTGCAACCACCCCGGCGGCACCGAACTGTCCGACCGGCGCATCACCGACGGCGGCAAGGAGCCGTACGGCATCAAGATGTGGTGCCTGGGCAACGAGATGGACGGCCCCTGGCAGATCGGCCACAAGACGGCCGAGGAGTACGGGCGGCTCGCCGCCGAGACGGCTCGCGCCATGAAGATGATCCATCCCGATCTGGAACTGGTGGCCTGCGGCAGCTCGGGGTCAGGCATGGACACCTTCGCCGCGTGGGAGGCCACCGTGCTGGAGGCCGCGTACGACCTGGTGGACCACATCTCCCTGCACGCCTACTACGAGGAGATCGACGGCGACCGGGACTCCTTCCTCGCGTCCGCCGTCGACATGGAGCACTTCATCGAGTCGGTCGTCGCCACCTGCGACCACGTCCGCGCCCGCCTGAAGGCGACCAAGCGCATCAACCTCTCCTTCGACGAGTGGAACGTCTGGTACCAGAAGCGCCCCAACCCCCACCAGGTCGAGGACTGGCAGCAGGCCCCGCGCCTGCTGGAGGACGTCTACACCGTCACCGACGCCGTCGTCTTCGGCTCGCTGCTCATCGCCCTGCTGCGGCACGCCGACCGGGTCACCGCCGCCTCCCTCGCCCAGCTCGTCAACGTCATCGCCCCGATCATGACCGAGCCCGGTGGCCCGGCCTGGCGGCAGACCACCTTCTTCCCCTTCGCCCAGGCGGCGACGTACGGGCGCGGCCGGGTACTGCGCGTCGAGGCGGACAGCCCGACGTACACCACCGCCAAGTTCGGCGAGGTGCCGCTGCTGCACGCCACCGCCGTGACCGACGACGAGACCGGCGCGGTCACCGTCTTCGCCGTGAACCGCGGGCAGAGCACCGCGCTTCCGCTGGAGATCGACCTGCGCGGGGTCGAGGCCCACACCGTCGCCGAGCACCTGGTCCTGGCCGATGCCGACCCCGAGGCACGTAACACCCTGGACCACCAGGACCGCGTCGCCCCGCACCCCGCGAACGGCACCACCGTCACCGACGGTGTCCTGCGCGCCGAACTCGAGCCCATGTCCTGGAACATGATCCGCCTGGTGCGCGGCTGACGCTGCCCTCGAACACTCAAGGGTGTTCCATGAGGCCGTCCGAGGTGCCGGGTGTACGGGGGCGGTCGGTCTGGGCCGGCGCGCGAAGGTGCCCGGCGTCCGAGAGTCGTCGGCCTGGTGACCGGCGCTGACCGGCACCCCTGGTCAAAGGCGGGTGCGGGGCATTCCGTCGTCGGGGTGGTTTATCGCTGTGACCTCCGTCGGCCCGGTGTGCCGTCCGGACACTGGCCTGGGCGGCGCCCGCCGCCGGGGAGGGACATGATGGCCGACAGCAGGATTCTGGTGGCGGTGCGCGAGCATCCGCAGGACGAGGGCGCCGGCGCCGAGCAGTTGGTGAAGATCCGTGAGGCGATCGAGTCAGCGGGGTTCGGGACCCGCTGGGCGGTCAGCGCGGCCGACGCCGAGGCGGTGCTGCGCACCGAGGCGGGTCTGGCCGCCGCGTTGGTGGCCTGGGACCTTCCACCCGGTCCCGGGGCGGACAGCGAGCCGGGCGGTGCGGCGGTCCTGCGCCGGATCGGCCGCCGCTTCCAGGACCTGCCGGTGTTCCTGGTCATGACCGACGAGGACATGCGGAACCTGCCGCTGTGGGTGTCGGAGTCGGTGGTGGGCTACGTCTGGCCGCTGGAGGACACGCCGGCGTTCATCGCGGGCCGGATCACCACCGCGGCCCGCGCCTACCGGGAAGCCGTCCTGCCGCCGTTCTTCCGCGCGCTGCGCCGCTTCGACGACGCGCACGAGTACTCCTGGCACACCCCCGCCCACTCCGGCGGCGTCGCCTTCCTCAAGTCGCCCGTGGGCCGGGCGTTCCACGACTACTTCGGTGAGCGGCTGCTGCGCAGCGACCTGTCGATCTCGGTCGGGGAGCTCGGGTCGCTGTTCGAGCACACCGGCCCGATCGGCGAGGCGGAGCACAACGCCGCCCGGGTCTTCGGCTCCGACCACACCTACTTCGTCTGCACGGCGACTCACTGCAACGGCTGGTCGCCACTTCAGCGTCACGCGCGACGAGATCGCGCTGTGGACGTACTGCCACAAGTCGTCTGCAGGCCTCGTCGTCTCGGCGCCGGCCGGTGTACTGATCCCCACCCGCAACGGCTACGGCCTCGCCGGGCCACTGCCCCGGCCGAGACGGAGGCGGGCTCGGTGACGGCCCGGATCGCCGCGAACCCGCTGGCCGGGGACGCCCTCCCGAGCGGAGCCCAGTACGCCGTCTTCACCAACTCCACTACGACGGCGTCTGTTACGACGCAGTGGCGGCGGCCCGCGCGTTCGCCCCCAGCACGCCCCGGCTGCACTTCGACGAGGCGTGGTTCGCCTACGCCCGCTTCCATCCGCTCTACGCCGGCCGCTACGGCATGTCGGTGGGCCCGGACACCTTCCCCGGCCCCGAACGTCCCACCGTCTTCGCGACCCAGTCCACCCACAAGCTGCTGGCCGCGCTGTCGCAGAGCGCCATGGTGCACGTCCGGCCGGCGCCCCGGGCCCCGGTCGAACACGACCGGTTCAACGAGGCGCTGATGATGCACGGCACCACGTCCCCGCTGTATCCGATGATCGCCTCGCTGGACGTGGCCACCGCGATGATGGACGGGCCGCAGGGCCACTGGCTGGTCGACGAGGCGGTGACCGAGGCGATCCGGTTCCGTCAGGAGATGGTGCGCCTCCGGCGGCGCATCGAGGCCGCCGGGGACCGGCCGCCGTGGTTCTTCGGGGTGTGGCAGCCCGAGACGGTGACCGACGCGGACAGCGGCGCACGCCTGCCCTTCGACGAGGCCCCGGCCGACCTGCTGCGCACCGAGCCGTCCTGCTGGCACCTCGAACCGGGAGCGGACTGGCACGGCTTCCCCGGGCTGACCGACGGCTACTGCATGCTGGACCCGATCAAGGTCACCCTGACCTGCCCGGGGATCACCGCCACCGGCGACATGGCCGACTGGGGCATCCCGGCCCGGGTGCTCACCGCTTACCTGGGCACCCGGAACATCGTCGTGGAGAAGACCGACAGCTACACCACGCTGGTGCTGTTCTCCATGGGCATCACCAAGGGCAAGTGGGGCACCCTGCTGGACGCCCTGATGGACTTCAAGGCCCTCTACGACGGTGACGCCCCGCTCGACCGCGTCCTGCCCGCCCTGATCGCCGAGCACCCGAGGCGCTACTCCGGCCTGACCCTGCGCGAGCTGTGCCAGGAGATGCACGACCATCTGCGCTCGGTCCGCCTGGTGGAGCTGCTGGACACCGCCTTCCAGCAACTGCCGGAGCCCGTCGCCCCGCCCCAACTGTGCTACCAGCGCCTGATCCGCGGCGGCACCGAGCGGGTGCGGCTGGCCGAGGCGCCCGGCCGGGTGGCGGCCGCCATGGTCACCGTCACGCCGCCCGGCATCCCCGTGCTGATGCCCGGCGAGAGTGTCGGCGACAAGGACGGCCCGCTGTTGCGCTACCTCACCGCGCTGGAGTCCTTCGACCGCCGCTTCCCCGGCTTTCGCAGCGAGACCCACGGGGTGACCCTCGACCCCGACACCGGCGACTATCTGATCGAGTGTCTGCGCCCGGAGTCGGACGACGCCGCGAGCGACTCAGACGCTCGCCGGCTCTCCGCTCCAGCCCAGCGACGCGCCCCGGAGGAGGCCCGACCGCCTCACTGACACGCCGTCCTGCCCATGCGCTCGCTCAGTGTTCTGTGCTGCGGTGGTGCGCGTGGCCGTGTGCGGCCGAGAGAGCGGCGTAGCGATCGGGGTCCTGGTCGTAGGTGGTCGCGCAGTGGGTGGAGCAGAAGGGGAGCCGGCCGTCGGGGGCCTCTCGGTGTTCCGGTGCGGTCGCCGGGGCGATCTGCATGCCGCACACCGGATCCGTCGCGGTTTGTGTCCCGCTGTTCCCCTCTCCTTCGTGCCCTTCGTGCCCTTCGTGCCCTTCGTGCCCTTCGTGCCCTTCGTGCGCGACGCGGTCGGCGGCGGACTCGACGGTCGGCCGCCGGCCGCGAGGGGGATCCCGACGGCGTTGTGGACCAGCGCGAAGAACAGGTTCTGCTCGATGTTGCGCATGGTGACGCGTGAGAGCCGGATCGCGGTGACGACGCCGGCGGGCGAGCCGGAGACGAGGCCGCCGACCATCCCGACGGTGCGGCCCTCGCCCTGGAGGCGCCGGATCTCGTCGGCTTGTGCTCGGGAAGCACTTCGGCCGCCGCGATCGCCGCACGCCGACCCGCGCGGCGATCGCGGCGGCGGTGCGGGCGTTGTCGCCGGTGAGGATGACGGTGTCCGGGCCGAGGTCGTGCAGGGCACCGATCGCCTGCACGGAGTCGTCCTTGACGGTGTCGGCGACGGCCAGCGGAGCGCGTACGCCGCCGCGACGCCCCCGTTCTGGCCCCGCCGCCCGCACCACCCTGCCCACCCGCACACGCCCCGTATTCCGGTGAGCGGCTGAGTTCCTGACGCCGCACAGTGACCGACGCACAGGTCGCCAGGTACGGCGCGCGTGTTGTCCTGCGCTTTCTTGACGCCGTGCCGCGTTCCGGACACCGGCCCTGGCGGGGATGCTGTGTCAGCACTGCCGCGTTCACCGGTCGTGCGGTGACGGAGCACGGTCGAGGCGTGGTGTCGGGGAAGTCGGGAGGCGTTCGGTGGCGGCGGGTACTACGGGGGCTCGGTGGTCCCGGCTGGCCGTCCACCCCGCGCGCGGGGTCGTGCTGGCCTTCGCGTTCGTCGTCATGGTGGGCACCGGTCTGCTGATGCTGCCGGCCGCCACCGAGCCCGGCAGGGACACCGGCGTGCTGACCGCCCTGTTCACCGCCACGGGAGCGATCAGCGGCGGCCTGTCCATCGTGGGCACCGGCAGCCACTGGACTCCGTTCGGCGAGGTCATGGTCCTGGCCCTGATCCAGGCCGGCGGTTTCGGCATCATGACCCTGGCCTCCCTGCTGGCTCTGCTCGTCTCCGGAAGGCTGCGGCTGCGGACGCAGCTCACCACTCAGGCCGAGACCACGAGCCTGGGGGGTGGTGACATCCGTCGGGTGCTCGTGGGCATCGCGGGCTCCACCCTCGCCATCGAGCTGACCGTGGCCGCGATCCTCGCGCTCCGTTTCCGCCTCGGCTATCGCGATACGGTCGGTGAGGCCCTCTACCACGGCCTTTTCTACGCGATCTCCGCCTTCAACAACGCCGGTTTCGGGCTGCGTGACGACAATCTCGTGGACTACGCGCAGGACGCCTGGATCGTCCTGCCGATCGCCGTCGCCTGCATCCTCGGCGCCCTCGGCTTCCCGGTGCTGCTGGAGCTACGGCGCCGCGGACGCGCGGGCGCGGTACGCGGCGGCACCCGGCACCGCTGGTCGCTGCACACCCGGCTCACCCTGGTCACCTCGGCGGTTCTTCTTGTCCTGGGCACGGTCATGACCTGCGTCCTGGAGTGGGGCAATCCCGGAACCCTGGGCCCGATGCCGTGGTGGGACAAGCTGCTCAACGGGTTCTTCGCCGCCGCCAGCGCGCGGACCGCGGGCTTCAACACCGTGGACATCGGCGCCATGGAACCGGCCACCCTGCTGGGCATCTGCGTGCTGATGTTCATCGGCGGCGGCAGCGCGGGCACCGCGGGCGGCATCAAGGTCACCACCTTCGCGGTGCTGGGGGCGGCGATCCTGGCCGAGGTCCGCGGGCACACCGCCGTGGACATCATGGGCCGCCGCATCTCCGCGGCAGCGCTGCGTCAGGCGCTCACCGTGGCGCTCGTCGGTGTGGGACTCGTCGTGTCGGGCACTCTCGTCCTGCTCACCGTCACGGAGGAGACCTTCGAGGCGGCGCTGTTCGAGGTCGTCTCCGCGTTCGGCACGGTGGGGCTGAGCACCGGCATCACCGGCGACCTTCCCGCCGTGGGCCAGCTGGTCGTCATCCTGCTCATGTTCGCCGGGCGCCTCGGCCCGATCTCTCTGGCCAGCGCGCTCGCCCTGCGCCGACGCGACCGTCGATACACCCTGCCCGAGGAGCGACCCGTCATTGGCTGACTACCTCAAGACCCTGCTCGTACGCCGTCGGCGCCTCGCCGCCGAGCGGCGCCCCTCCCAGGACTCCAAGGTCGCCGTCATCGGTCTTGGCCGGTTCGGCCACTCCGTGGCGCTGGAGCTGATGCGGCGCGGCTGGGACGTGCTGGGCGTCGACGCCGACGCCGGAGTCGTGCAGAGGGTCGGCGACGAGCTGACCCACGCCGCCGCCGCGGACTGCACCGACCCCCACGCCCTGGACCAGCTGGGCGTCAACCGGTTCTCCCGGGTGGTGGTCGGCATCGGCACCGACCTGGAGGCCAGCATCCTGACCACCTCCAACCTCGTCGACGCGGGCGTGCCCAACATCTGGGCCCGGGCCACCAGCCGGCAGCACGGCCAGATCCTGGAACGCGTGGGTGCCCACCACGTCGTCCTGCCCGAACACGACATGGGCGAGCGTGTGGCCCACCTGGTCACCGGCCGGATGCTGGACTTCATCACCTTCGACAGCGACTACGCCCTCATCAAGACCCTCGCCCCGAAGGTCGTCGGCGGGGTGCCGCTCGGCGAGAGCCGGGTGCGCAGCACGTACGGCGTGACCGTCGTCGGCGTCAAGCGTCCGGGCGCCGACTTCACCCACGCCACCGCCGAGACGGTCGTCCAGCCCGGGGACGTCATCATCGTCACGGGCAGGACCCGGGCCGTGGAGACCTTCGCGGAGCTGGAGTAGACCAGCCGGCACCAGCCCCGCCGGCCCGCTGGTCCGGCATCCTCGCCCAGGCTTGGTCGCCCATCGGCGGCATCACCTTCTGTCCGGGCTGGGGCGAGCACCGCAAGAGCACGCTCTCCGATCCGGCGTTGACCTCGTCGCCGGCGTCGACGAAGCGAACGTCCTTGAACGGCCTCACACGACAACCTGTCCCTGCTCGCCTCCTGGACGGCCGGCCAGGACAACGACACCGACCACAACCAGGCCGCCTCGACGAACCGACCCATCACCCCGCCCTTCTCGTAACGGCGCCCGCAGCCGGCGACGGTGCTCGCGCGGCCAAAACGGCCGCGACGCGATCCCAAGGCTTGATCAGCGGTGGATCGTCGTGGTGAGGCGTCGCAGCGCGGCGTGGGCGGGTGGGCCCCAGGTGCGCTTGCCGCCCGGGCGGCCGTGGACGCCTGCCTCTCCGATGAAGATGCAGGCGAGGGCTTTCAACACCGCCCAGCCACGGGCGCGGCGTCGGGTCGCTGTGTCCGGGGCCGGCTGGTAGGCGTCGTAGAAGCGGTCTACGGCGCCGTCCGGCAGGAGTATCCACGCGGCGGCCAGGTCACAGGCCGGATCGCCCGCAAAGAGGTCGCCGAAGTCGATCACGCCGCAGAAGGTGCCGTCCGCGGTCAGGACGTTGGCCGGATGCAGGTCGCCGTGGAGCCACAGCGCCGGGCCCGCCCACTCGGGCGCGGTGGCGGCGTCTTCCCAGACCGCGCGGACGGCGTCCGGGTCGGGGAGCAGCCCCAACTCGGCGGCCGAGGCGAGCCCCTCGGCGAAACCCTCGGCATGGTCGGCCAGCGGCCCCCCGCGGTCACGGCCGGCGGGCGCCCCCTCGGGGGCAGGTCGGTGAAGGGCCGTCAGGAAGGCGGCCAAGGTGTCGGCCGCCTCCGCAGCACGCGTGGCGGGGGCGCGGTCGGCAGGCGAGCCCGGCACCCAGGTGGTGACGATCCAGGGCCGCGGAAACCGCTCGGAGGGCTCGCCAAGACGCTGCGGAACGGGGACCGGCAGGGGAAGCCGCGGAGCGAGGGCGGGCAGCCAGGTGTGCTCCTTGCGCAGCAACGCGTCCGCGGACTGCGTCGCCCAGGGCAACCGGACGGCGAGATCGTCGCCGAGCCGCCACAGCTGGTTGTCCCAGCCACGCGCGCCGAGTCTCAAGGGATGATCGGCCAGGTCGGGGTGCTGATCGCGCAGCAGATCCCGAACCAGTTCTGCGGTGATCTCGATCTCGGTGTGGGTCATGGGGAGCCACGGTAGTCGCGGGTGACCCGCCGTTTGTGACGTGGCACTCCGTGCCGCTCCACTTCAATGGCAGGAACTCGCTGGTCATCGACTTTCCCTACGTTCTTCTCCGGGACCGGGCGAGCCCTTCGTACGGTTGGCCCACGCAGGGGCGTCGGGTGTGGGTTTCGAACTTCTGCCGCTGGTGGCTTCCATCGATTGGCCGCTCGACCGATTGGCCGCTCGACGCCCCACGACGACTCGGCTGCCCATGAGGAATTGCGAACGATCGCTCCACAGGGAATCGACAGCGAGGTCGTCCATCGGGAGGTACCAGCAGCACACCGCATGGAGGCACCACATGGCCGCCAAGTGATCAGCCCTGCGGGTCCTGCGGTTTCACCTCGACCTCACGCAGCCCCTGGTCCTTGAGTTCGGTACGTGCCTCCGTGCGATGGCCACGGGCAATGTAGTCGCGCACGACCACTTCGATGGCGTCCTGGGGTGATCCAACCCCGGCCAGGACCATCACTTCTACCACCAACTCGGCGTCCAGACTGATGTTGACCTTGGCCACGGCTCTCCCCTTCGTCGCGTCGCATCCGGACTCCAACCGCTCAAGGTCCCTCGGCACTTGCTCAGGGTCGGAGGCACAGGACAGTCTCGGCGAGCTCGTCGGGGTCAGAGCCGGGCTCAGGCATGCCCCGCATCGGCCGGCCACTTCCCGATGGTAGGCCCTGGAGGCCGCCGTGATCCCCGCCAGGCGCGATGGCCGCCAGGCCGACATCGAGCGCCGCCGCCGGCGGGTGGCCATGGTGGTCAAGAACGCCGCGAAGAACGGCACCCCGATCAGCGTCTCGGCCATCGCCCGGCAAGCCGGAGTACTCGGCCATCGCCAGGCAAGTTGGAGTAGTGGACCGCGGCTTCCTCCACCGTCACCGCGCCCCGCTCGAACTCGTCCATGCCGCCCAGCTCGAACCGGCAGTTCAGGATCCGACCGGCGGCTCGCCGGTGAGCCGGGCCTCGCTCCAGGCCGACCTCGCCAACGCCCAGGCCCGCAACAGTCGGCCAACCGGGACCTGACCAGAGCTCTGGACCAACGCGGCTGAGGCAGTCCAGGTGTCGCATGCCCTCCACGGCGGCATGCGACAACCCGCGTTACTCGCCTGCGCGCATCAGCAGATGCCCCCGGCGGAACCGTTCCCCCTCGCGTGGCTCACGCAGCATCCGGCCGACCTCGGTGAAGCCGGCTTCACCGGCCAGCTCGGCGAGGTCGTCGATCGGCCATCGGTAGGCTGTCGCCACCTTGTGGTCGAACGCCGTGGTCGGCTCACCTTCCGACTCGAAGAAAGCGAGCAGGAGAGTTCCGTCGGACGCGAGTACCCGACGGAACTCGGCGAAGTACAGGGGCACGTCCTGCGGCGGGGTGTGAATGACCGAATACCAGGACACGATGCCTTGCAGCCGGCCGTCGGCCAGGTCCAGGGCGTCCATGGAACCGACCTCGAACCGCAGGTCCGGGTATGCCTCGCGGGCGAGATCGATCATCACGGGCGACAGGTCGACGCCGAAGACGTCCAGCCCCAGATCCCGCAGGTGTGCGGTGACAGGTCCAGGGCCACATCCCAACTCGGCGACGGGGCCGGAGCCGGCTGCCCGCACAGTCTCGGCGAACGCGGCGAGCACCGAGCGATCCAGCGGAAGAGTGTGGAGGTCATCGCGGGGCAATTCGGCATAGCGAACGGCGACGGCATCGTATGCGTCAGCCGTCGCACGGTGATGCGAGGAAAGTTCGGTCACGAGCGAGGACACTAGAGCCTCCCTCACGCTGACGGCTGACAATCGGACAGTCCCCAGCGGCGACTCCCCGAAGCCAGACGATCGTCGGTGCCCTGCTCGGAGGGCCGGCGGCCGTTGTCGGGTATTCAGCGCCATTCGCTGAGGCCGCGGGCCAGGCCATCTTGTGCCCCCACTTCGGGCCGACCAGCTCCCACTCCCTGCCCCACCGGTCGATGCGCCGCCGAGTGAGCCACCACCGTACGGCGGAACCGGTACCGAAGATCGCGCCTCCGAGGGCGAGCGCGGCCATGGCGCCGAGGAAACCGGCCTCGACCATATGGACAAGAGCCTCGGGCAAGCAGGGGAGCACCTCGAAAGCGCCGGCCGGACCGGGCCCGGATGCGGACGAGCGGTCAGCGTGTCGAGACGGGCGGCAATGGGGGCCGCCGTGAGCAGATCGATCTCGCCGCGCTCAGGGCCGCTCTCCTGCGCACGCGGGACCGATGGCCTCTCACCTCCGGGGCCTCGGCACCGGCCCGCGCGGTCAACGGTGCCGTGGTCGCCTTCGAGGCCGACGAGGTCGACACCTCCGCCCGCGCCGGCTGGAGTGTCGTCGTGACCGGCAGGGCCACCGTGGTGACCGACCCGGCCGAACGCGCGGCGAACCTGGCCGGCGTCCTCGACGCGTACATGGCCTGCGGCGGCTTCCACATGAACGTCAATGTGCTGAACCGGGCGACGCTCGAGGACGCCATGGAACACCCGGAGAAGTACCCGCAGTTGACGATCCGGGTCTCTGGATACGCCGTCAACTTCGTCCGTCTGACCCGCGAGCAGCAGCTCGACGTGATCAGCCGTACCTTCCACGGAGCACGGTGAACACCGCGACGGCACACGTCACGGGGCAGGTCTCGGGCCGGATCCACTCCTGGGACCTGTCCACCGGCGTGGACGGGCCCGGGACCCGCTTCGTGCTGTTCACGCAGGGCTGCCCCCTGCGCTGTCTGTACTGCGCCAACCCCGACACTGGCACCTGCGCGACGGGCGTCGGGCCACCGTCGACGAGATGATGACCGAGATCGACAAGTACCGGCCCTTCATCACCACCGCCGACGGGGGAGTAACCCTCACGGGAGGCGAGCCACTGCTCCAGCCCGCCTTCACCGGCGCGGTGCTGCGCCGCTGCAAGGAGGCCGGCCCGCACACCGCCCTGGACACCTCCGGTTCCCTCGGCGCCCGCGCCACCGACGCACTCCTCGCCGACACCGACCTGGTCCTGCTCGACATCAAGTCCTTCGACGTCGCCGCCTACCGCAGGCTCACCGGCGGCTCCTTCGCCCCCACCCTGAGCTTCGCCACCCGCCTGGACCGGCTCGGCCTCCCGCTCCACGTCCGTTACATCCTGGTCCCCGGCTGGACCGACGACCCGGAAGCCATGACGGCCTCGGCGCCTTCCTGGCCGGGCTGGGCGACGTCGACCGGGTCGACGTCCTGCCGTTCCACAAGCTCGGAGCCCACAAGTACGACACCCTCGGCCTGCCCTTCCTTCTGCGCGACAACCCGACGCCCGACCGGGAACCGACCGAGCGCGTGCGCGAGCAGTTCCGGGAACACGGCCTGCGGGCACTGTGACCCCCCGAGGGTGGTCCGAACGGCCCTGTCGGGTACCCGGGAGCGGGCGGAGGGTGGGAAGAACGGACCGCACGCACCTCCGACCGACGCCCCGACCCGGAAGGGACTCTCCATGTCCGTCGACACCCGGCAGGCGCCCGCCGCGCTCGCCGACGAGGAACTGAAGACACTGGACGCCCACTGGCGCGCGGCCAACTACCTGGCCGTCGGCCAGATCTACCTCATGGCCAACCCGCTGCTGACCGAGCCGCTGCGGCCCGAGCACGTCAAGCCACGGCTGCTCGGCCACTGGGGCACCTCACCCGGCCTGAACCTCGTGTACACCCACCTCAATCGGGTGATCAAGGCCCGCGATCTGGACGCCCTGTGCATCTGGGGCCCCGGCCACGGCGGACCGGCCGTGGTGGCCAACTCCTGGCTGGAGGGGTCATACACACAGACCTACCCGGACGTCACCCGGGACGCGGACGGCATGGCGCGGCTCTTCAAACAGTTCTCCTTCCCCGGCGGGGTGCCCAGCCATGTCGCGCCCGAGACGCCGGGCTCGATCCACGAGGGCGGCGAGCTGGGTTACGCGCTGTCGCACGCGTACGGAGCCGCCTTCGACAACCCCGGGCTGCTGGTCGCGTGCGTGATCGGTGACGGCGAGGCCGAGACGGGGCCGCTGGCCGCGTCCTGGCACTCCGACAAGTTCCTCGACCCCGTCCACGACGGGGCCGTCCTGCCGATCCTGCACCTCAACGGTTACAAGATCGCCAACCCGACCGTGCTCGCCCGGCTCCCCGAGTCCGAACTCGACGAACTGCTCCGGGGCTACGGCCACGAGCCGCTGCACGTCACCGGCGACGAGCCCGCGACCGTTCACCGGGCCATGGCGCGCGCGATGGACACCGCCGTGGAGCGCATCGCGGCGATCCAGCGCGCCGCGCGCGAGGAGGACGTCACGCAGCGCCCCCGCTGGCCGATGATCGTGCTGCGCACCCCCAAGGGCTGGACCGGACCCGCCGAGGTCGACGGCCTGCCGGTGGAGGGCACCTGGCGCTCCCACCAGGTCCCGCTGGCCGCCGTACGGGACAATCCCGAGCACCTGCGGCAGCTGGAGGACTGGCTGCGCTCGTACCGGCCGGAGGAGCTGTTCGACGAGCACGGCGGCCCGCGCCCGCACGTCCTGGCCTGTGTCCCGGACAACAGCCGCAGGCTCGGCGCCACTCCGCACGCCAACGGCGGACTGCTGCTGCGCGAGCTGCCCCTGCCACCCCTGGAGCGGTACGCCGTCGAGGTCGACAAGCCCGGCGCGACCCTGCACGAACCGACCCGCGTCCTCGGCGACATGCTGGAGGACGTCATGCGGGCCACCGCCGACCGACGCGACTTCCGCCTCGTCGGCCCCGACGAGACCGCCTCCAACCGCCTCCAGGCCGTCTACGCCGCCAGCGGCAAGGCCTGGCAGGCCGGAACCCTGGACGTGGACGAACATCTCGACCGGCACGGCCGGGTCATGGAGATCCTCTCCGAACACACCTGCCAGGGCTGGCTGGAGGGCTATCTCCTCACCGGCCGGCACGGCCTGTTCTCCTGCTACGAGGCGTTCGTGCACATCGTCGACTCGATGGTCAACCAGCACATCAAGTGGCTGCGCGTCACCCGCCGCCTGCCCTGGCGCGCACCCATCGCCTCGCTCAACTATCTGCTGACCTCGCACGTGTGGCGCCAGGACCACAACGGCTTCTCCCACCAGGACCCGGGCTTCGTCGACCACATCCTCAACAAGAGCCCCGAGGCGGTACGGGTCTATCTGCCGCCGGACGCCAACACGCTGCTCTCGGTCGCCGAGCACGCCCTGCGCAGCCGGGACTACGTGAACGTGATCGTGGCGGGCAAGCAGCCCTGCTTCGACTGGCTGTCCATGGAGCAGGCCACCGTCCACTGCGCCCGCGGCGCGGGCATCTGGGACTGGGCGGGCACGGAGGACGGCTCGCGGGAACCGGACGCGGTCCTCGCCTGCGCCGGCGACGTCCCCACCCAAGAGGTCCTGGCAGCCGCCCAGTTGCTGCGCCGGCACCTGCCCGAACTGTGCGTACGGGTCGTCAACGTGGTCGACATCGCCCGGCTGATGCCGCGGGAGGAACACCCGCACGGCATGACCGACTTCGAGTACGACGGCCTGTTCACCGCCGACAAGCCGGTGGTCTTCGCCTACCACGGCTACCCCTGGCTGATCCACCGCCTGGCCTACCGGCGCACCGGGCACCAGCACGTGCACGTGCGCGGCTACAAGGAGATCGGCACCACGACCACCCCGTTCGACATGGTCGTCCGCAACGACCTCGACCGCTACCGGCTGGTCATGGACGTCATCGACCGTGTCCCCGGGCTGGCGGTGCGCGCCGCCGCCGTACGCCAGCGGATGGAGGACGTACGCCTGCGTCACCACGACTGGATCCGTGTCCACGGCACCGACCTGCCCGAGGTCGCCGACTGGACCTGGGACGGCTGACCCGCGCCGAAGGGCCCCGGACGAGGGGACGTTCGGACCGTCGTCCGGGCCCTGCAGCCCCTCCGACGCACGTCATCGGAAGCGGGACATCGAAAGCGCGACAAGAGACGACACCGCCTCGCGCGCAGCTCCCTCGGAGGGGATGAGCATCATGGCAGTCCACGATCACCCGCACCGCCACCCGGGATTCCGCTTCCCGTCCCCGCAGCTGATGTGGATCGCGGAGTGACCGCCCGCCAAGCACCTGTCCGACGGGTCGCTGAGCATGTCGGCCAACCCGTTCGCCGACTACCACCTCGTCTGCGCCGTCGTCCTCGTCGCCCTCGCGACGGCGGGCGCCGGCGCCGCCCGGGGGCTGGGCGAGGAGTGGGCACGGCTGCCCTTCGTCAGCCGCAACCG
>NZ_AEJC01000301.1 GCF_000317595.1 Streptomyces ipomoeae 91-03
GCCCTTTGCTTTCAAGGGGCGCGGGACTGTGACATGTGCGGGCTCCGCCGCGTGGGCGCTACCAGCCGGTACGAACCGGCAGCCCGCACATCACACTCGGCCCCGAGCCATGACCGGCACTCTCACGCCTGATTCAGCTCGAACCAGACAACCTTCCCGGCGCTCAACCGAGTAGCCCCCCACCGCTTGGCCAGCCTGTTGACGAGGTAAAGCCCACGGCCCCCCTCATCCGTCGCCCGAGCCTGCCGCAACCGCGGCAACTGCGGCACATCATCGGTCACCTCGCACCGCAGCACATCGGTCCGCAGCAACCGCAGAGTCACCGGCCGAGTCGCATACCGCACCGCATTGGTGACGACCTCACTGATGAGCAGCTCGACGGAGTCCGTCAGCTCCTCCAGCCCCCACCGGGCCAACGCATGCCGGGCCAGCCGCCGTGCCCGCCCCGGAGCCATCTCCTCCGGTTCCAGGAACCAGTACGCGACATCGCTGGGAGCGATCCCATCGAACCGCGCGGCGAGCAGCGCGATGTCGTCGTCCCGGTCCCCCGGGCCGAGCATGTCGAGCACCTCGTCGCACAACGCCTCAAGCGGCGGCGGATGATCCGGCCCGGTCAGCTGCGCGGTCGCGGCGAGCTTCTCCCGCAGCTGCTCTATCCCGGTCCACACATCCCGCAGCCGGGACTCCACCAGACCGTCGGTGTACAGCAGCAGCGTGCCCCCGGCCGGCGCGTCCAGCTCGACGGCCTCGAAGTCCACGCCGCCCACACCGATCGGCGCCCCCGGCGGCACCCGCAACACCTCGGCACGTCCGCCCAGATGCAGCAGCACCGGCGGCGGATGCCCGGCGTTGGCGATGGTGATCCGATGCGAAACCGGGTCGTAGACGGCGTACAGACAGGTCGCCATACGGTCCGTGCCCAGCCGTTGCGCCTGCTCGTCGAGGTGGTGCAGCACCTCCTGCGGCGGCAGGTCCAGCCCGGCCAGCGTCTGCGCGGTCGTCCGCAGCTGCCCCATGATCGCGGCGGAGGTCATGGAGTGCCCCATGACGTCACCCACGACCAGCGCGACCCGGCTCCCCGGCAGGGGAATCGCGTCGTACCAGTCACCGCCGACCCGCGCGGTCTCGGCGGCCGGCAGATACCGGTGCGCGAGGCGTACGCCGGTGCAGCGCGGCAGCGCCTCAGGCAGCATGGTCCGCTGCAACTCGTCGGCGATGTACGCCTCGCGCCCGTACAGCACCGCCTTGTCGATGCCGAGCGCGCTGTGCGTGGCGAGCTGGGCGGCGACCAGCAGATCGTCCTGCTCGAACGCCATCCGCTCGGGGCGGCGCAGGAAGACCGCCGCGCCGATCACCCGGCGCCGGCCGCGCAGCGGAGCGAGGATCGCCCGCTGACCGGTCGGCACCGTCAGCTCGGCGTCCGGGCCGAGCAGTTCGGGCAGCGCGTCGTGCGCGGCCGGCGCGTCCGCGAAGACCGGCCGTACCCCGCGCAGCACCTCGGCGAGCGCGCCGCCGGGCCGTACCTCGCACTGCTCGGCGGTGACGACCGCCAGGTCGACCGGCTCCGGCTGGAGCGCGGGCATGAAGCCGCCCTCGGTGTCCCGCTCCTCGGGGATCCGGTCGGTACGGCGCAGCCGCAGCACCATGGGCCCGGTGGGCCGCTCGTCGCCGACCGGCAGCGGCTCGCGCAGATAGACGAGGATCGCGTCCGAGAACGTCGGCACGGTGGCCCGGCACAGACCCATCACGATCTCGTCCAGGTCGATGCCCCGGGCGATCCGCCGGGTCGCGGCGCCCACGAAACGCAGCCGGTCGCCGTCCCGCCGCATGGGCATGGGGGCGCCCGGCGGCACACCCTGCCCGCTGCGCCGCTCCAGACCGCCGCCCCCGCCGCCGGACCGCTCCGGCTCACCGCCGGGCTGCGCCGGAATGGTCTCCGGCGTGGGGCGCGGACGGTGCGGGTCGGGCTCGGTGGCCGCGGGCTGCGAGTGCTCCGACAGCGTCGGCTGGGCATGCTCCGAAGGCGCCGAGCCGCTCTTCGCGCACTGGGGCGCCGTACCGGGCGCGGCCGATGCGTCGCCCGCGCGTGCCTGTGCGGTAAGGCGGCGGCGGGTGCGTGCGCAGCGGCTCCTGGTACGCAGGACCGCCCCGCGGGGATCCGCGGGGGCGGCGCCACTCGAAGAGCGCTCGTGGGAGGTGGGGTGCTCCGTCACGCGTGTCGAATCCATCCGTCCGGGACTGCGCGCCCGGCGCGCAGTTCGTCCCGCAGCAAACCCGATACTTCGTCCCGCAGAAAGGCCGATACCCGGATCAGGTGTCCTGGGAACGGAATTCCCGCGTGGTCAGAGGCAGTTCCTGTGCCACCTACGGTACCGGCGGACCCGCCGGACGACAGCACTGTCCGTCCGACCGGCCCACTCCGGCTCTTACCGGTGTGGCCCTCGTACCCCTTGATCACGTCCTGCCGCCCCTCGGTGACATATGGTCAAGCCCTGTGCGAACTGCGGTCGTTGCCCCTGTGAATCCTTGCGAACCTCTGCGGAGGACGATCCTACGGTTGTGGCCCGGGGGCGCATCAAGGGTCTCATGAGGACAAGCGCGCCGGTGTACGGTCCCAGTCGTCCGGGAGAGACGGTACTCCCCAGGCCGGATTCGGTCGCCAGTGCTGCCATCCGTCCGCGAACGGCGAGCCCCATGCGCGGATCACCTCGACCGCCGAGCGCCCTGCCTCCCTTACCCGCTCGGCCGCCTGATCGTCCATCAGCCCGTCCAGCTGAGCCTGGGCGAACTCGTCCTCGTCGCGCCAGTCCCAGGTCCGGTCGGGGTAGACGCAGATGTCCAGGAAGTGGTCCTCCGAGTCCACACCGCCGTCCCAACGGGCAAGAGGCGTCTCCAGGTTGACGTACCAGTTCTTGAAACGCCAACCCGGCTCCCAGAACAGCCACACCGACCACGGCTCGCCCGGCCGCGCCAACTTCAGCACACCGGTGCCGAACCAGCGGTCCAACTGCACGCTGCGGGGCTTCTTGTACCGGGAGGCGAGCGGCTCCGCGTGCGGTGAAGTGCCGTCCGCGAGCACGGGTTTCACACACTGGGTGCCGGAGGCCAGCCACACGGCCAGCAGTTCCTCGTCGTCTCGGACGACGGTGACGGGCCGGGCGATGTGGAAGCGTTCTCCGCCGTTCTCCCGGTACCGCCACAGGATCCGACTCCCGGGCGCCCAGAACGTCGTCGATCCGCCTGCTTCCACTCGTCTCACCGCTCCGTCGTCTGCCATGCACAGATATTAGGTGTCATGGGCATACGACGCTGCGGTGCCCGTCACGGTTCACGCCTTGGCGGGAATCGTTTACCCGAGAGCCACCGGAGACGGCCGGAACTCGTCGTCCGGTAGCACCGCCGTCACGGCCTCGTCATCCGCAGGACATCGAGCGCCTCGTCGAGCTGTTCGAGGGTGAGGTCACCGCGGTCGACATATCCGCTCTTCAGCACGACTTCCCGGATGGTCTTCCGCTCGGCCAGCGCCTTCTTGGCGACCTTCGCGGCCTCCTCGTACCCGATGTACTTGTTGAGCGGAGTGACCACGGACGGCGACGACTCGGCGTACTCCCGGGCCCGTTCACGATGGGCGACGATCCCGTCCACGGTCCGGTCGGCGAGCAGCCGCGACACATTGGCGAGCAGCCGGACCGACTCCAGTACGTTCTTCGCGATCACCGGCAGCATGACGTTGAGCTCGAAGTTGCCGGAGGCGCCCGCGGTGGTGACGGTGGCGTCGTTCCCGATCACCTGCGCGGCCACCATCAGCACGGCCTCCGGGATCACCGGGTTGACCTTGCCGGGCATGATCGACGACCCCGGCTGGAGGTCGGGCAGGGAGATCTCCGCGAGCCCGGTCCTCGGCCCGGAGGCCATCCACCGCAGATCATTGGCGATCTTCGTCAGCCCGACGGCGATGGTCCGCAACTGCCCGCTGGTCTCGACGATCCCGTCCCGCGCGCCCTGCGCCTCGAAGTGGTCCCGCGCCTCGGTCAGCGGCAGCCCGGTGACCCGTGCCACCTCGGCGATCACGGCGGCGGAGAAGCCCGGCGGAGTGTTGATGCCGGTGCCGACGGCCGTACCGCCCAGCGGCAGTTCGGCGAGCCGGGGCAGCGAGGCCGTCAACCGCTCGACGCCGTACCGCACCTGGGCGGCGTATCCCCCGAACTCCTGTCCGAGCGTGACCGGTGTGGCGTCCATCAGATGCGTACGCCCGGACTTCACCACATCCGCGAACTCCTCGGCCTTGCGCTCCAGAGCCGTGGCCAGCCGCTCCAGGGCGGGAATCAGATCCCGGGTGACGGCGGCGGTGGCCGCGATGTGGATCGAGGAGGGAAACACGTCATTGGACGACTGCGAGGCGTTGACGTGGTCGTTCGGATGCACGTCCCGCCCGAGCCGCTCGCTCGCCAGCGTCGCGATGACCTCGTTGGTGTTCATGTTGGACGAGGTCCCGGACCCGGTCTGGAACACATCCACCGGGAAGTGCTCGTCCCACCGCCCCTCGGCGACCTCCGAGGCCGCGTCCTGAATGGCTCCGGCGACGTCCTTGTCGAGCACCCCCAGCTCGGCGTTCACCTTCGCGGCGGCGCCCTTGATCCTGGCCAGGGCCTCGATGTGGGCACGCTCGATCCGCTGCCCCGAGATCGGGAAGTTCTCGACCGCTCGCTGGGTCTGGGCCCGCCACTTGGCGTCCGCCGGGACGCGGACCTCGCCCATGGAGTCGTGTTCGACGCGGTAGTCACTCATGACCGCTACAGCGTCCGGGCGTCTCGTGATGTTCCCGGCCGTACCTCGTCGGGGGGAACGGGAGGAACCCGGGGGAAGGAGATATTCCGCGAGCACATGTCAGTACCGTGCAGTAGCGTCACCCCGATGAGTCGCTCGTCGAACGAACTTCGAAGAAAGAACGTGCATTGAGAAGAGCTGTCATACGTCGTTCGTGCCTCGCCGGTGTCGCGGCCCTGTCGCTGACCCTGCTGGCCGCCTGCTCGGACTCCGGGAGCGAGAACGACACGGGGGGCGGGTCCGGATCGGCCGCCGAGGAGAGCAAGGCGCCGGCGCTGTCCGCGGCCGACCTGGAGAAGGTCGTGCTCAAGGACGGGGACGTCAAGGGCCACAAGGTCACCGAGCCCACGGCCACCATCGAGCAGAAGGACGTCAAGACCGAGGACGAGGCGTGTGCGCCGGTGGCGTACGCCGCGATCGGCTCGGTCGTGGACGAGCCCGCCGCCACCGTGCAGCGCGAGACGGCCGGTGAGCCGGACGCCGCGGCGGCAGCGGACGCGGACAACGCCGAGGACGCGCTGAACACCGGTCTCGACATCACCAGGACGCTGGTCCGCCTCTCCTCCTACGAGGGCGACGGCGCCAAGGCCGCGATGGACTCCCTCACCAAGTCCGCCGCCGACTGCGCCAAGGGCTTCGCCCTCACCGCCGACGGCACCGACCAGAAGGTCACCGAGCTCGCCGAGACCACGGCCCCGGAGGGCGCCGACCAGGCCATCGCCCTGGACCTCGTCTCCGAGGCCGAAGGCGCCAAGGTCCCCATGAAGGTCGTCGTCATCCGCAAGGGCACCACCCTCGGCTACTTCACCGCCCTCAACATCGGCGCGGTGGCCTCCGGCGGCGACTTCGACTTCCCGACGGAGGTCGTCGACGCACAGGTGGCCAAGCTGGCGTGAGCGGGGGCTGGTCGTCGCGCAGCCCCCGCCTTCTCAGGGGCGCGGGGAACCGCGCGACCAGCCACGACGCACCCGGAACCCGCCAACGGACAACATGCCCCGAGCTATTGGGCGGGGTCCGGGGCGCAGCCCCGAGGGGGGTCGAAGGGGCGCAGCCCCCGGAGACGGGAAGGGCAGGGGCGGCGGGGGCGAGAAGACACCCCCACCGCACCGGAGGTGTTACGCCAGCCCCGGCCCCCGTACCGGAATCGACGTGAACGTCGGCTGGGGCGCCGGGTCCTGGAAGAAGTCGTTGCCCTTGTCGTCGACGACGATGAACGCCGGGAAGTCCTCCACCTCGATCTTCCAGACGGCCTCCATGCCGAGTTCCTCGTACTCGACGACCTCGACCTTCTTGATGCAGTCCTGGGCGAGACGCGCGGCGGGTCCCCCGATGGACCCGAGGTAGAAGCCGCCGTGGGCGTTGCACGCGTCGGTGACCTGCTTGCTGCGGTTGCCCTTGGCGAGCATGACCTTGGAACCGCCCGCCGCCTGGAACTGCTCCACGTAGGAGTCCATCCGGCCGGCCGTCGTCGGCCCGAAGGACCCGGACGCGTAACCCTCGGGCGTCTTCGCCGGGCCCGCGTAGTACACCGGGTGGTCCTTCAGGTACTGCGGCATCTCCTCGCCCGCGTCCAGCCGCTCCTTGATCTTGGCGTGCGCGATGTCGCGGGCCACGACCAGCGGCCCGGACAGCGAAAGCCGCGTCTTCACCGGGTACTTGGTCAGCTCGGCGAGGATGTCGTCCATCGGCTGGTTGAGGTCGATCCGGACGACGTCCGACGACTCGTCCAGGTGCTCGTCGGTGGTGTCCGGCAGGAAGCGCGCCGGGTCCGTCTCCAACTGCTCCAGGAAGACACCCTCGGCGGTGATCTTCGCGACGGCCTGCCGGTCGGCGGAGCAGGAGACGGCGATCGCGACGGGGCAGGACGCACCGTGCCGGGGCAGCCGGACGACCCGTACGTCGTGGCAGAAGTACTTCCCGCCGAACTGCGCCCCGATCCCGATCCTCTGCGTCAGCTCGAAGACCTTCTGCTCCAACTCCTTGTCCCGGAAGCCGTGCCCGAGCGGTGACCCCTCCGCCGGGATCTCGTCCAGGTAGTGCGCGGAGGCGTACTTCGCGGTCTTCAGCGCGTACTCGGCGGACGTACCGCCGACGACGATCGCGAGGTGGTACGGCGGGCACGCGGCCGTACCCAGCGAACGGATCTTCTCCTCCAGGAACTTCATCATGGAGGCCTCGTTCAGAACGGCCTTCGTCTCCTGGTAGAGGAAGCTCTTGTTCGCGGAGCCACCGCCCTTGGCCATGAACAGGAACTTGTACGCGCCGCCGTCGGCCGCGTAGAGCTCGATCTGGGCGGGGAGGTTGGAGCCGGTGTTCTTCTCCTCCCACATGGTGAGCGGAGCCATCTGCGAGTAACGGAGGTTGAGCTTGGTGTACGCGTCGTAGATGCCGCGCGAGAGGGCTTCTTCGTCCCGGCCCTCCGTCAGCACGTTCTGTCCGCGCTTGCCCATGACGATCGCCGTACCGGTGTCCTGGCACATGGGCAGGACGCCCGCCGCCGCGATGTTCGCGTTCTTCAGCAGGTCGAGCGCGACGAACTTGTCGTTGCTGGACGCCTCGGGGTCGTCGATGATCCGGCGCAGCTGCGCGAGGTGCGCCGGGCGCAGGTAGTGCTGGATGTCGTGGATGGCCTCGGCGGCGAGCTTGCGCAGCGCCTCCGGCTCCACCTTGAGGAACGTCCGCCCGTCGGCCTCGAAGGTGGAGACACCCTCGGAGGTCACCAGCCGGTACGGGGTGGTGTCCTCTCCCATGGGGAGCAGATCGGTGTACTCGAACTCAGGCATGTCGCCCATTCCTCACTCGACAAGGCTGGTGTCAGGCTCGCGCGCCCCTGCGGCTCACTAGCCGACGGCTGAACTCCGTTGGCAGCGCCCACCAGTGTAGGACCTGCCTCCGACGGCGAGCTTGTGAGGTAAGGCTCAGTTGGTCACCGGACAATCCACGATCGGGGGCTATCGCGATCTATCGTGTTTCGCTACTCTGCTGCCGTGGACCTTCACAAGCGCCCGACCGCAACGGCCCAGCCGACCGAGCTGCGCGCCTCCGACGCCGACCGCGACCGCATCGCCGACCTCCTGCGCGACGCCCACGCCGAGGGCCGACTCACCGCGGAGGAACACGCCGAGCGGGTCGAGGGTGTGCTCGCCGCCAAGACGGTGGGCGAGCTGGACGTCTTCGTACGGGACCTGCCGGCCGGTCAGCCCCGCAAGCCGGGCCCGACGTACCCGCCCGTCTCCTCGGCGCCCAACCGCCCGACGCCGGGCGCCATCCCCGTCGACGCCGACGACCGTCTGCTCGCCGTGTTCAACGCCTCCGTCCGCAAGGGGCGTTGGCGGGCGGGGCGTCGTATCCACGCGTACGCGATATTCGGCAGCGTCGAGATAGACCTCAGCGAGGCGTTGTTCGAGCACCGCCAGGTGATGATCAAGGCGGTCTCCGTCTTCGGCAGTGTCGACATCCGTGTCCCGGAGAACGTCTCGCTGCGCGGCAGCGGCGCCGGAGTCCTCGGCAGTTTCGAGGTGGACACCCTGGATTCGGGCGAGCCGGACGCACCCGTGGTCTTTGTGGACGGGCTGGCCCTGCTCGGCAGCATCGAGGCGAAGCCCAAGTACGGCAAGATGATCGCCGACCTCCTCGACAGGGTGACCGACCGCGTCGCGAGCAAGGTCGACAACCGTTTGCGCAAACACCTGGATCGTTGACGCTTGTGAATTCGACCGCACTCGGACATCGCCCGAAGCGGCGGGATCCGGTTGTGGTGGCTCGGTGAGGGCGCGGAATTCCAGCGGTTCGGGACTCAGTGCATAGGCGCGCGCACAGCGGGTAGGCCTTGCTGCATCGTCTCTCGCTCGCGAAGCCGTCGTCAGGAGTAGACCGTGCTGCATCCGCCGCATTCGTCCCTTCAGGTCGCTGCCGTTCCGCCCCAGCGGGTGCCTGTGCGCGACCGGGATCAGGACGCCCCGTGGCACACGGAGGCCGTGTGCCGGCGCGACGAGGCCGGCCTGTTCTTCGCCCCCTCCAAGGAGCCGACCGCGGCCCGGCTCTCCCGGGAGGAGGCCGCCAAGCGTGTCTGCGCCCGCTGCCCCGTCATGGTCGAGTGCCGCGAGCACGCACTCCTGCAACCGGAGCCCTACGGCGTCTGGGGCGGCCTCACGGCAGCCGAACGCCGAGTCGTACTGGCCCGAAGGCGCCGCCGGGACATGGAGTTGAAGAAGGCGGCAAGGGCAGCCGGCACGATAGCGGCGGCGGGCTAGGAGCCCATACGTACGGGAAGGGCGCCCTCTCCGCACAAGAGGGCGCCCTTCTGATGCCGGTCGGGGTCGAGCCCCTTCAGGAGCGCGGGGCTGTGTCGATGTGAGGCTCCGCCGCGATGGGGGTGAAGCCGAGAGCGGGGGAGCGACCAGCCACGGCGAACCCGCAGCCGACAAGCAACCCGCAGCCCCGACCCCCACGGTTCAACCGGCGGAGCTACTTGGCCCTCTCGAAGTCGATGGAGCTGTAAGCCCGCAGCTTGCTCAACCGATGCACGGAATCAATCCGCCGCACGGTCCCCGACTTGGACCGCATCACGATCGAGTCGGTGGTGGCGGTCTCCGACCGATACCGCACCCCACGGAGCAGCTCCCCGTCTGTGATCCCCGTGGCGACGAAGAACACGTTCTCCCCCGACACCAGATCGTCCGTGGTCAGCACCCGGTCGAGATCATGCCCGGCATCGATCGCCCGCTGCCGCTCCGCGTCGTCCTTCGGCCACAGCTTGCCCTGAATCGTGCCGCCGAGACACTTCACCGCACAGGCCGAGATGATCCCCTCGGGGGTGCCACCCACGCCGAGCAGCAGATCGACCCCGGTGCCCTCCCGCAGCGCCAGGATCGACCCCGCGACATCGCCGTCGGAGATCAGCTTGATGCGCGCCCCGGCCTCCCGGATCTCCTTGATGATGCCCTCGTGCCGGGGCCGGTCCAGGATGACCACGGTCACGTCGTCGGGCGCGGAGCGCTTCGCCTTGGCGACCCGGCGGATGTTCACGGAGACGGGCGCGTCGATGTCGACGAAGTCGGCGGCCTCGGGGCCGGTGACCAGCTTGTCCATGTAGAAAACGGCCGACGGGTCGAACATCGTGCCCCGGTCGGCCGCCGCGAGAACGGCGATCGCGTTGGTCATGCCCTTGGCCGTCAGCGTCGTACCGTCGATCGGGTCCACGGCGATGTCGCACTCCGGGCCGGTCCCGTCACCGACGCGCTCCCCGTTGAAGAGCATCGGGGCCTCGTCCTTCTCGCCCTCCCCGATCACGACCACGCCGTTCATCGAGACGGTGGAGACGAGGGTCCGCATGGCGCGGACGGCGGCACCGTCGGCCCCGTTCTTGTCCCCGCGGCCGACCCAGCGGCCGGCGGCCATCGCGGCCGCCTCGGTCACTCGTACGAGCTCCAGGGCGAGGTTGCGGTCGGGGGCTTCGGAGGGGACTTCGAGCTCGGACGGCAGATGATGGTTCTCGGTCATCGGAGCGCACCTTTCTGATACGACGACGGCCGGATGAGGGTTCCGCTCGACTCTATCCTCAGGCCGACATTTTGAGCAGGGGACCCCACGGATGAGCAGACCAGTGCACCTGCGACGATGAGGACGTGGCAGGTACGAAAGGCAAGCAGACCGTTCGCGACATGGTCCTCTCCCTGGGGCTCATCTGTCTGGCGGCGGGGGTCATCTATCTCTTCATCCCGCACGACGATACGGAGCCGGAGCTCAAGCGTGTCGATTACCGGGTCGAGTTGCTGACGGCGCGTCGCGCGGCCTCCTACCCGGTGGCCGCGCCCGAAGGCCTGCCCGACACCTGGAAGGCGACCTCGGTCCGCTTCCGGGGGGACCAGTCCGACGCCTGGCACCTCGGGTTCCACGACCCCGAGGGCGAGTACGTGACGATCGAGCAGTCCGCCGAGAAACCGTCCCGCTTCATCCCGGACGCCACGCAGAACGCGGAGAAGACCGACGCCACCCAGAAGATCGGCGACGACACGTGGACCCGCTACGAGGGTGACCGCTACGACGCCCTCGTCCTCGAACACGAGGGCTCCACGACCGTCGTCGCGGGCACGGCGTCGTTCAAGCAGCTGACGAAGATGGCGGAGGCGCTCCGCACGGAGTGAGTGCCGCCACGACGAAGAG
>NZ_AEJC01000302.1 GCF_000317595.1 Streptomyces ipomoeae 91-03
GGTGTATCCGGCTCATGTCCGGCCGGGCCGGGCCATCCCGCCCGTTCTCGGTCAGCCCGTTCGATCAGCCCGTTCGGTCAGTCCGTTCGGTCGAGCGGCAGCCCCGTGTAGTTCTCGGCCAGTTCGGCCGCCGCATGCCGTGACGTGGCGACGCGGTCGAGCTGGGAGAGCTGGAGCCTGGTCTCGAACGGGGACTGCTCCGGGTCGGCGTGGAGGGTCGTGGTCATGAAGTAGGAGAAGTGCTCGGCCCGCCACACCCGGCGCAGACAGGTGTCGGAGTAGGCGTCGAGCAGTTCGGTCGAGCCGGTCTCCTTCAGCCGCGCGAAGGCGCGGGCCAGCACGATGACGTCGGTGGCGGCGAGGTTGAGCCCCTTGGCGCCGGTGGGCGGGACGATGTGGGCGGCGTCGCCGGCCAGGAAGAGTCGGCCGTAGCGCATCGGCTCGGTGACATGGCTGCGCATCGGCAGCACGGCCTTGGAGGTGACGGGCCCGCGCTTGAGCCGCCAGCCGGGGTTAGCGGTGAGGGCGAAGCGGGCGTCCAGCTCGTCCCAGATCCGCTCGTCGGACCAGTCGGCCGGGTCGGTGCCGTTCGGGACCTGGAGGTAGAGGCGGCTCACGGACAGTGACCGCATGCTCGCGAGCGCGAAACCGCGCTCGGAGTGGGCGTAGATCAGCTCGTCGTAGACGGGCGGCGCGTCGGCGAGGATGCCCAGCCAGGAGTAGGGGTACGTCCGCTCGTACGTCGTCCGCACCCCGTCGGGGACGGCGTTCCGGGCCACACCGTGGAAGCCGTCGCAGCCGACCACGTAGTCGCAGGTCAGGGTCTGCTCGCGGCCCTCGTGGGTGTAGCGGATCACCGGACGGTCGCCCTCTTGGGCGGATGCGGCCACGCCCTCGACGGCCTGCACCTCGGCCTCGAACAGCAAGGGCCCGCCCTCCGTGAGCTGGAGGGCGATCAGATCCTTGACGACCTCCGTCTGGGCGTAGACCCACACCCGGCGCCCGCCGGTCAGCTCGGGGAAGTCGACGCGGTGGGCGCGGCCGTCGAAGCGCAGCTCGATGCCGTCGTGGGGCATCCCCTCGCGGTCGAGCCGCTCCCCCGCGCCCGCGGAGCGCAGTACGTCGACGGTGGCCTGCTCCAGGATGCCGGCGCGCTGGCGCTGCTCGACGTACGCGCGATCCTTGCGTTCCAGAACCACACTGTCGATTCCCGCGTTGTGCAACAGGCGGGCCAGCAGCAGTCCGGCGGGGCCGCCGCCGATGATGCCGACAGTGGTGTGCATGAGTACTCCTCGTCGTTGAGGACGAGCCGCGTCCCGTCCTCCGGGCGCCGACATTGTTCGTCAGGTGAACTTCACTTCACTGAATTACAGGAGTGAGTCTGCGCCCGGTCTGCCCGCCTGTCAACGGTGGCACACCCCTTGAGGGGTCAGTCCAGGAAGTGGAAGCCCGGCCTCGGGTGCATCAGGAAGTCGTGGTGCGAGATGTTCCACGCGTAGGCGCCCGCGAGGGAGAAGGCCACCCGGTCCCCTGCCCGCAGCCCCGGTGCGTGGACGTGGCGGGCGAGGAGGTCCTTCGGGGTGCACAGCTGCCCGGCGATGCTGACGCGCTCCGCGCCGGAGGCCGGGCGCGGCCATGGGTACGGCCACTCCTCGACCGCCAGCACCGAGCAGGGCTGGTCGTGCCCCTTGGTCGCCGGGGTGCGCAAGTGGTGGGTGCCGCCGCGGACCACGGCGAACTCCTCGCCGTGGCTGTGCTTCACGTCCAGTACCTCGGTGGCGTACCAGCCGCAGTACGCGGTCAGGGCCCGCCCCGGCTCGATACGGAGCGTCAGTTCCGGGTGTGCGACCGCGAGTTGGGCCAGGCCTTCGCCGTACGCCGTCCAGTCGAAGCGGGTGTCGGGGTCGGCGTAGTCCACGGCCATGCCGCCGCCGATGTTGACCTCCGTGATGGGGACGGCCAGGTCCGTCGCCCAGTCCACGATCGAGCGGGCGACGGCCAGTTGCCCGGGTGCGTCGAGTCCGCTCGCCAGGTGGGCGTGGATGCCGCGCAGTTCGAGGTGGGGGTACGTCCCGTCCGTGAACGTGCGGAGTACGTCCGGCGCCCGGGTCGGGTCGAGGCCGAACGGGGTGGGCCGTCCGCCCATCGCGAGGGAGCTGCCCGCGAGCGAGCCGTCCGCCACGGCGAGGTTGAAGCGGAGCAGCACCGCCACGCGCGTGCCGGGCACGACCTGGCGGGCCAGTTCGGCGAGCATGCGCAGGTCGTGCTCGCTCTCCACGTGGAAGCGCTCGACGCCCTGCTCCAGGGCGGCCCGGATCTCGTCCGGGGTCTTGCCGGGGCCGCCGAAGGCGAGGGGGCGGCCGGGGACGGCCTTGGCGACATGGGCGAGTTCGCCGCCGGAGGACACCTCGTAGCCGTCGACGTACGGGCCGAGCGCGGCCAGGATCTCCGGCTCCGGGTTGGCCTTGGCGGCGTAGTACAGCTCGACCCGCTCGGGCAGGGCGGACCGTACGCGGGCAGCGTGCTCCCGCAGGGTCGCCAAGTCGTAGATGTACGCCGGGAGTTCGGTGGGCGGCAGGGACAGGATCCGGTCGCGTACGGCGGGGGTGGGGTCTGCCGTCAAGGGCTTCTGGCTCATCGGGTGCTCCAGCGGAGGATGTCCTCGGCGAGGGGGGAGGGCAGACGGACGTAGCCGGCCTCGCGGTCGGCCTTGCGGTCCCAGCGGGTGAGGAGGTTGGTCTTCGCGGGCAGGGGCACTCCTGCCAGCAGGGCGGCGAGGCGCGGCGGGCAGCCCTCCTCGTCGGCGTACGCCCGGATGACGGCGCGTACGGCCGCCCACAGGTCCGCCTCCGTCTCGGGGTGCAGGTCGGCGAGGGCGGCGAGCAGTTCGGCGACGTGGTTGACCAGCAGGCAGTACACGACCCGGTCCCAGCCGCGCTGGGCGTCGTACGACATCGGGCCGGCGACCTCGGGCGGGAGTGCGGCGAGGGTGTCGGCGTGGTGGTCGGGGACGAGCTTGGTGCCCTCCAGGTCGCGGAAGAGGACCTGGGCGGGCATGCCGTCGCCGTCGACGCAGATCAGGACGTTCTGGAGGTGGGGTTCGAGGACCAGGCCGTGGTCGAAGTAGGCGCAGAGCACGGGTGGGACGAGGAGGCGCAGATAGGCCCGCCACCAGTCCAGGGCGGCCTCGGGGCCGGCTCCGTCGAGGAGGCGGGAGATGTGGGCGGCGCTGGTCGGGTACTCGTCGGCCACGGCCGCCGCGAGCAGCGGGGTCGTGCCGGGCAGCAGCCGTCGGGACAGGCCTTCCCGGACGATCACGCCGAAGCCTTCCAGGAGGGCCCGGTCGGGGGTGCCGTCGGGGCCGGGGACGGCGAGGCTGCGGTAGGCGGGTTCGCGGAGCATCGCGCTGCCGGGGAAGCGGGACTGAAGGTCGGCGAGGGCCGGGGCGAGGACGCGGGTGAGGGCGACGGCGCCGGAGAGTTCGTAACTGGCGTTCTTGCGCAGGCAGTTGGTGATGCGGACGTTGAGGCTGAACTTCAGGAAGGAGTCGCCGTCGAAGAGGGTGCGCACGGAGGCGGTGGCGGCGTACTCGCGTCCGCCCGGGCCGAGGTCGAGGATGTCGCCGCTGCCCAGGGCCTCGCGCAGCAGCCGGTGCTCGCGCAGCATCTCGTACTGCCAGGGGTGTGTGGGCAGCAGCCGATAGCCCTCGGGGACGTCCCCGCGTTCCTGGTCGAACACGGCGGTGGCGTCGGGCTCGGCGCTCTCCTCGATGATCAGGTGCTCGCGGACGGCGAGATGGCGCAGCGGGAAGGAGGCGCCCGCTTCGGGGGCGTACGACTGCCAGGCGTCGGCGTCGCCGGTGCGGGCCTTGGGGGTGGGGTGGAAGCGGTGCCCGAACAGCAGGGACTGCTCGGAGGCCAGGTAGTCCGGCACGTCCTGGGTGGCCGTCGCGCGGGTGGCGAGGGCGGTGGCGAGGGTGCGGTGGCTGGAGTCGATCTGGTCGAGGAACTCGTCGTTGCCGACGCCGGTGCGCAGTGACAGTTCGTCGCGCGTGTACTCGGCGAGGCGGCGCCAGGTCAGCTCCGTCCAGCCGTCCTCGGTCTGCCGCTGCACCGGGCCCGTGAAGCGGTGGGCGCCCAGCAGGGAGGTGCGGCGGAGGGCGACGCGGAGGAGGAGGCCGCGGCGGGGCAGACGCAGCAGGAGGTGGCCGTCGCTCACGGCGGTCTGGTGTTCGGGGCCGGAGACCTCGCGCAGCAGGCAGTTGAGGAGGGTGTGCGCGACGGCGGTGTCGGCGGTGGGGAGATGGGTGGTACCGAGCGAGTCGGTGAGCGGGGGCATCAGTGGCTCCAGCGGGTACGCGGACGTGGGGGAAGGAGAGTCGCGAAGGTGGTGAGGGCGGCTATGCCGCCGCCTATGAGCACCGGTGCGGCGGGACCGAACCGTGCGCTGCCCACGGCGGCGGTGACCCCGGCGGCGACCGCGCCGGCCTTGGAGAAGAACTCCAGCGAGCCGAACATCCCGCCGGGGGCGCGGCCCCGGGCGCACTCGGCGGCCAGGACGGACAGGCCGACCATGCCGAGGGTGAGTCCGGCGCCGAGCAGCAGTCGTACGGCGATCAGTGCGGGCAGCGTGTCGGCGACGCCGTGCCCGGCCAGGCCGAGGGCGATCAGTGCGAAGCCGAGCGCTATGCCGTGCCGGGGGCGGGTGTGTATCGCGCGGTGCACGGCCATCGCCGACACCAGGTAGCAGAGGTGGGGCAGGGCGAACAGCAGTCCGGAGAGCGCGGCGGAGGCGCCCGGGAGGCGTTCCTCGACGAGGGAGATCAGATAGGGGAAGGAGATCACCGTGGAGAACACGAAGGTGAACTCCAGCGCGTAGAGCCTGCGCAGCGCGGCCATCGGGGCGACCTCGACGGTCTCCGTCTCCTCGTCGCTCACGGTCTTCGCGCTGTCACCCGGTTCGGGCAGCGCGGCCAGCAGGAGGGCCGCGGCGAGCGGGAGGAGGGCGAGGAGGGCGTACTGGCGGTGCGGTGACATCCACGGCGACAGGGCGCCGACGACGATGGGCGCGAACACCAGGGCGGCCCGTGCGCTGCCCTGCATGAGGGTGAGCGCCTTCGACAGATGGGCGCCCTCCAGGGCCGCGCCGAGGTAGCCGTTGGACGCCGCGAAGGTGCCGCCGAGGATGCCCTGGAGCACCAGCGCCACGGTGAACATGGTGAGCGAGTCCGCCCACCCGGCGAGCAGGAAGGAGACGGCGAGGCCCAACTGGGCCCGCAGCAGCAGCCGTTTTCGACCGAAGCGGTCGGCGAGCCG
>NZ_AEJC01000303.1 GCF_000317595.1 Streptomyces ipomoeae 91-03
GTACAGCGGGCCGCGCGTGCCCACGTGCGAGAGGGCCGAGGTGTCGAGGATGCCCTCCTCCGCCGCCCGCCGGAACGGCGTGCCGTGCGTGTACTCGGCGCCGAAGTACGTGTCCCAGGTGTCGAGATGCGCGTCGAAGTGGAGCAGGGCCACCGGGCCTCTCGACCTGGGGGCTCGACGTGTGGGTCAGTGTGTGACGTCGAAGGTGGCGGCGCGGGGCACGAACGTCGTGTCCCCGTCCGTGGCAGTCGCCAGTGCCGAGACGTACCAGGTGCCCTTGGCCAGTTCGGCCGCCTCCCGCTTCGTGACCTTCAGCGTGTAGGTGCAACGGGTGGTCTCGTCCGAGGTGCCCTTGCACTTGGCGCTCTCCGCCGAGCGAAGCTCCGCCTCGGTCGGGTCGAGCTTCGAACTCGCGGGCCAGGCAAGGACCTTGAGGTCCCGGACGCCCGAGTCGTCACTCACCGCCACGGTGTAGGTGAGCGAGCCCGCGCTGCCTTCGGACGGAGCCACGTAGCGGGCCGAGCCATTCTCCAGGGTCGGTTCCGTGGAGGCAGAGGCCAGGGCAAGGCCGCCGCCGGCCACTCCGGCGAGGGCGACGGCGCCGATGAGCGAGGAGAACAGAACGCGCTTGGACATGGGAGATCCCCCTGAATTCGTTGGAGCGTCGGATACGCGGAAAAGCGTGGAAGAACTGCTGGAAGAACCGCTGGTGGAAGCAGCCTTGGAAGTGGTCGTAGAAGCGGTGGCCGACCGCGTTCTCGATGTGATCGAGCCTATGGCCGAGGCCCTGGCACCGTCCTCGCGCTGCGGGACGATTGGCGCGTCGAACCGCAGGCAGAGCATCTGCAACCCAGGTAAGAGACCGGGATCCGCCTCCAGCCCGAGTCGGGCCGCTCACCTGCGGCCATAGCCTTGATCCGCCATGAAATCCGTCATGAACCGAACCGACGACCGGCTTCTCCCGGTCCTGCTGATCTGCGCCCAGGCCGTGGTCTGGCCCGGAGCGGCGCTGGTCATCCGGGCGGAGGACGTGTCGAGCGGGACGCGGGTATCGGCGGGCGTCTTCTTCGCCCTGCTGTGGCTACGGAGGGCACCCCGGACGGCATACGGCGCGCTGCTCGGCCTGGCCCTGCTGTGGCCGGTGGCGATGGCGGTGGGGGACTACAACGGCCCGATCCTCCTCCCACCCGCACTGAGCCTGCTGGCCACCTGCGCGGCGCTGGGCTCGGACGAACTCCGGGGGACAACCCCCGGACCCCCAGCGGAAGAGCAGGTCGGCCGGCGTGACCGGCGCGGACGTCGCGAGGCACGTCTGACTGACATCGCCGCTCTCCCGGCGGAGTCCTCCGCCGTGCTCGTGCACGCGGCAGCCGCCACCGCCGCGGTCCTGGACCGGGGCACAACGGTTCCCACATGGGCGGTACCCGCGTTGGCCGCACTCGCCGCATCCCTCGCGGTCGCCGCGGCCCGCTGGGCCGGGGCCCTGCGCGATCGGCGCGAACGAGCCGACCGCGGCGCCCGGGACGAGCGCCTCGCCACCTGGACCGAGGAAGCCGTCCGGGACGCCTGGGCCGAGCGTCGCCGTATCGCCGCCGGCCTGGAAACCACCGTGCTGGCCCGCACCGCCGACATGGTCACCGAAGCGGAGGCCGGCCGGCTCGACGCGGCGGCCGACCGCGCCCGCGAGGCCCTGGCCGCGGCGCGTGCCCTGCTCGACACGGTCCGGGAGGGCGAGACAGCGCCCGAGCTGCGGCCGCAGCCCACCCTCCAGGCGCTCGACCTGCTCGCCCACCAACTCCGGGCCACCGGCCGCGACGTCGAGATACGGCTGACCGATCGAGTACCGGAACGACTGCCCACCGCCGTCGACTTGGCCGCCTACCACGCCGCCGAGACAGTGCTCGCGACCGGCGGTGAGGAACCGGCGGCGCTCGAACTCGACGTGGACGACGATACGTTGACGCTCACGGCCACCGGGGTGCCCCGCGCCGCCGACCCGGCCGTACGAGAACGGCTGACCACGCGGGTCTCGGCACTCGGCGGCACCCTGACCACCGGCCCGCAGGGCACCGTCCGTCTCTGGCTGCCACTCGCCGTCGCGCAGGGCAACTCGGACAGCGAGGAAAGGCAACGATGAGCCTCAATGTGCTGGTCGTCGACGACCAGGGCATCGTACGAGCGGGATTCGCCGCCGTGATCGACGCCGAAGAGGACATGAGGGTCGTCGGCGAGGCCGCGGACGGCGCGGCAGCGGTGCGGCTGGCCGAGGAACTGTCCCCCGACGTGGTCGTCATGGACGTACGCATGCCCGAACTGGACGGCATCGCCGCCACCCGCATCATCACCGGCCGCCAGGACGCGCCCCGTGTCCTCGTCCTGACCACCTTCGACCTCGACGCGTACGTCTTCGACGCCCTGCGCGCCGGCGCCTCGGGCTTCCTCCTCAAGGACGTACACCCTTCCGAACTGCTGCAGGGCATCCGGGTGGTGGCGGCCGGAGAGAGCGTGCTCGCCCCGTCCGCGACCCGCCGCCTCATCGGCCACTACGCGTCCGGACCGAGCGCCGCGGTCCCGGCCGGGAGCTCCCCCGAGCTGGACATCCTGACCGGCAGCCAGCGGGGCGTCCTCACCCTGGTCGCGGCCGGCCTCACCAACGCGGAGATCGCCGAGCGACTCGGCATCACCGTGGGCACCGTGAAGTCCCACGTGAACGCGCTGCTCCGCAAACTCGGCCTGCGCGACCGCGTACAGGCGACGATCCTCGCGTACGACCTCGGCCTCGCCCGCCCGAACCCACCCGGCACCCACCTCTGACCACCGTCCTCCGACCACCGCGACGCAACCTAAGGAGTCCGTCCCGTGACCGGTACCGATCATGATTCCGTCAAATCCGACTTCCGCCGCTTTCGTGACCACCTCGGCGTCATCGGCCTCCTCTACCTCGCGGTCTGCGCCGTCCTGCTCGTGTGGGCGCTCATGGCGAACGCGGGCGACAGCTCGGGCGAGTCCATGGCGGGTGTCATCCCGCTCCTCGCCACCGCCCCCGCCAGCCTCGTGTACCTCGTGCTGCCGGACAACACCGTGATGTTCATCAGCGCCGTCGCTCTCGGGGCAGAGGTCAACGCCGAGATCATCGGCTGGTGCACCCGCGCACTGCGCCGCGGCGGTCGCCCGGACTCAGCGTCCTGAGCCGCGGCACCACTCGCTCGCCCGCAAACCCTTTGGGGCGCGCGGAGGGCACGAACCTGCGAATTGGACTAGACAACAAACAAACCCCAGGGCTACTGACCTGGGCATACGTGCTCTGGGGTAGCGCTCGGGAGCGTAGGATCGCACCGCTGTTGACCGTGGTTTACCGGTCTTGTGGGCACGCTATGGGCACGCCGTCGGCTCGGGGACGTCGGGAGCCCTTCTGGGAGGCTGACGACGGCCCAAGCCCTGGAGGCGAGCGCCGGCCGGAAGGGCGCCATTGCAGGAGCACACGCAGGAGGGGGCAGCGGCGGCCGACCAACTCGGGGCGGAGGTGTCAGTCGAGCAAGCCGGCTTGGTGAGCCAGGATCGCCGCCTGCACCCGGTTGGCGAGGTCCAGCTTGGTGAGGATCCGGCTGACGTGGGTCTTCGCCGTCGCCTCGCTCATGTAGAGCGTGGCCGCGATCTCGGTGTTCGACAGACCGCCGCCGACGGCGACCAGCACCTCTCGTTCCTTGTCCGTGAGCGCTGCGAGCCGCTGCTCGGCGTCGCTGCGCCGAGCCGGTACCGGCTCGGCGAATTTCCGCAGCAGCCTGCGGGTGATGCGCGGGGAGATCATCGCGTCGCCGCGCGCTGCGCTGCGCACCGCGGCGAGCATGTCGTCGGCCGACGCGTCCTTCAGCAGGAACCCGACGGCGCCGTTGCGGAGCGCGGTGTGCACGTACTCGTCGAGGTCGAACGTGGTGAGCACGACGACGTACGGCGGCGGGTCGAGCCGTGTCATCCGCTCGGTTGCCGTCAGCCCGTCGCCTCGTGGCATCCGGATGTCCATGAGCACGACGTCGGGCTGGAGCGTCCGTGCGAGGTCGACGGCCTCGACGCCGTCGGACGCCTCGCCCGTCACCGTGATGTCGGGTGCCGCCTCCATGATGGTGCGCAGCATCGAACGCACCATCCACTCGTCGTCGACGATCAGCGTCCTGATCGGACTGATCGGACTGATCGGATTGACCGGAGCGGTCATCGATCCTCCCCCCGAGAGATCGGTATCTCGGCGATCACCTCGAAGCCGTCGTCGGAGGTGGGACCCCCGGTGAACTCGCCGCCGACCAGCCGCACCCGCTCCGCGAGCCCGAGCAGTCCATGGCCGCCGGCCGGCAGTGAGGCATCGGTGGCCCGCCGCCCCCGGCCATTGGTGACCGACAGCCGCAGCAGCCGCGGAGTCTGCTGGATGCGTACTCGGGTCCGTGCTCCCGGCGCGTGCTTGTGCACGTTGGTCAGCGCCTCCTGTACGAATCGGTAGGCCGTGTGTTCCACGAGCAGCGGGGGCCGCTCCCCCGCGCGGTTCGCCACGTCCAGGGTGACGGGGACGCCGATCCGGCGGGACTCCTCGATCAGGGCGTCCAGATCGGCGAGCCCCGGCTGCGGAGCGAGCGGCGCGTCGTCGTCGTTGCGCAGGACCTCCACCAAGGAGCGGAGTTCGGCGAGTGCCTCG
Source organism: Streptomyces ipomoeae 91-03 (assembly GCF_000317595.1). Lineage (GTDB taxonomy): Bacteria > Actinomycetota > Actinomycetes > Streptomycetales > Streptomycetaceae > Streptomyces > Streptomyces ipomoeae. The sequence goes on from NZ_AEJC01000303.1 coordinate 4,685, forward strand.
CGCCCGGTCGCTCCGATCTGTTTTCCGATGGTGACCGCGTCTTCGCCCTTGGACACCTCCAGTGCGGTGGCCTGAAGCACCATCAGCGAAACTCGGTGAGTGACCACGTCGTGCATGTCGCGAGCGATGTGAGCCCGCTCGTCGCTTCGGGCCCGTGCGATGCGCTGCTGCTGCTCGCGTTCGATGCGTTCCGCCCGCTCGCGGATCCGTTCCACCAGTTCGTGCCGGGTGCCGACATACATGCCCAGAAGCGCCGGGGCGACGCATACCGCGATGCTGATCGGGATCGCGCCGTCGCCGCCGGCGTGCCGCCAGATCGGAATGCCGACCACGATGGCCGAGGCCAGCATGCCGACGACAATCCTGGGCCAGGCGGTGGTGCGCTCGGCCAGCGTGTACAGCGCGACCACGACGGCCGCATGAGCTGACACGAGAGCATTCGCCAGCAGTGATCCCACCAGAAGGATCACCGGAAGCCCGTGCCGCCACCTGGTCAGCAGCCCGACCCCCACCGCAAGCGGGACGCCGAGCCACAGCGGCGGGAAGCGGTCGTCGAATCCGGCGAAGCTGGGCCCGAAGAAGTCGTTGGTACCGAACTCGCCGGTCGCCGTGAACACCACGACGACGAGCGCCACTGCCGTATCGATCACAGGGCGGCGGCGGTACCGGGGCGTCGCCAGGTGTGGGTCCTGCGTAGTCATCGTGCTCTCAGGCTAGGTGTCCCCCACCCGTGCGCGCGTCAGCAGAAAGTTGTACGCGACGCCGGAGAGTCACAGCCGATCCGGTGACCCGCTTTCCCGGATCGGCCGATGCCCCGGCAGGGCACTACCGGCAACGCTCATCGCATGGTCATCACAGAACGTCTGGGCCGGTGGCTCAGCCCCAGAAGCCTGCAACTCGCCTTCGGTGTCTTCTCACTCGTCGCGGGCGCCTTGATCGCGCTGCGGCAGGACGTCAACCATCCCCTGTTCCAGACCGCCGGGACGGTGGGCTACGCGGTTGCCGCGGTGCTCTCGTTCTGCGGTCGGATCGCGCTCGGCCGCGCGGCGAGCGCCGCCCGCGCCCGGCGGATCCTGATCGTCTTCCACCTGCTCTTCATCCCCGCCCAGTTCCTGTTCCTGCTCGCCCACCAGATGCCGTGGCTCGGCATGCTGCTGTCGACGATGATCACGGTCGGGCTGAAGCCGCGTTTCCCGCGGCTCGGGCGGATGTCGCGCAAGATGTGGCTGACGCTGCACGTCGGCGTCGGCGTCGGCTGGCTGGGTGTCTCCCTCGCCATGCTCGCCCTGTCCATCGTTGGCGTGACCACGGACAGCCATGAGGTGCGGCACAGCTCTTATGTGCTCATGAACACGTTCGATGTCGCCCTGGCGATCCCGAGCGTCTTCCTGGCGATCATCACCGGCGTCGTGGTGTCGCTCGGCACGCCCTGGGGGCTGGTCAAGCACCGCTGGGTACTGGCCAAGCTGATCATCGCGCTCAGCCTTCCGGTCCTCGCCACCTTTGAGGGTGAGTGGATCGACACCCTGGCAGCACGCACCGAGAACCCTGCCGCCGAACCGGGAGAGACCGGGATCCTGCTGGTCGGAGCCATGTCGCTGTTCCTGGCCCTGCTCTGGACCGCGGTAATCCTCTCCGTCTTCAAGCCCGGCGGCAAGACGCGCTGGGGACGCAGGGAGGGCAGGCGGCGACGCCCTTCGGAGACCGCGGTCACCGTGGCAGCCGTCCAGCCGGTCGCGGACGGCATCATCGCGCTGGACCTGGCGCCGGCCGACGGCGCCCGGCTGCCGACCTGGAAGCCCGGCGCGCACATCGACCTCGTACTGCCGTCCGGCCTCGTGCGACAGTACTCCCTGTGCGGCGACCCAGCCGTCGCGGACCGCTACCGCGTCGCGGTCCTGCACGAACCGGACGGACGCGGTGGATCCACCGAAGTCCATCAGCTCGCACCGGGCACCACCCTCAAGATCCGCGGGCCCCGCAACCACTTCCCGCTGGTCGACGCGCCCTCGTATCTTTTGGTCGCCGGTGGTATCGGGATCGCCCCGTTCGTGCCGATGATCGAGCAGTTGGCGGCTCAGGACGCGGACTGGCACCTCGTCCACCGCGGCCGGTCCCTGGCCGAGATGGCCTTCGTCGAGCAACTCGCCCGGTCCCACCCACAGCGGGTGACGATCTCGTCGGCCGACAAGCAGCAGCGGCCCGACCTCGAGGCGATTCTGCGCGCGGCGTCCGCCGGGACCGCGGTCTACTGCTGCGGCCCAGAGGCGATGCTCGACGCGGTCGAGGCATTGATGCCCATCGCCTGCCCGCGGGGCACGCTCCACGTGGAGCGGTTCACGGCGAGCTCTCGCGCGGGTGAGACCCCCAGTGCACCGTTCGAGGCCGAACTGCGGAGGTCGGGCCGGGTGGTGCGGGTGCCGATCGGCCAAAGCCTGCTGTCGGCGCTGCAGGACATCGATCCGAGCCTGGACTTCTCCTGCGAGAACGGGGTGTGTGGCAGCTGCGAGATCCGCGTGCTCGGCGGCGTCCCGGATCACCGCGACCACGTGCTGCAGCCCGACGAACGCGACCGTCACGACGTCATCTACCCATGCGTCTCTCGCGCGCACGGCGCCCGGATAGTCCTCGACGCCTGACCGACGGCACGCTGAGTATGAAGTTCCGGGCAGTGAAGCCCCCTGAGGGGCTGGAGCAGCTGCCCAGCAAGGTGCCGGCTTTCGCGCAGCTGCTCCCACATCCCGGCGTTGCCGGGCGTCTTGTCCACGATGATCTGCTTGCCGCTGCGCACGAGCTCCCGGTGCGTGATCGGCTCGCCGAGCCACAGGTGGCCACTGCCGCATGGTCCGCAGATCGAGGCGGAAGCGCACTGGTTTGCGGCCGCGAGAGGTTCTGAGCCGACCAGACATAAGCACCGCACACCGAGGTGCCGTCCGGGCCGGAAGCCCTTCACCGGGGCGTGAGGTGGGTGATGTCGACCCGGCGACGGACGGATGACCGACACGGAAGGGGCCGGTCGGTCCGGAGGAGAGGCGGCCACGGGCCGGACGGTGTCCGTCGACTCACTCGTCGACGGCCTGTGGGAGAGAAACCGCCAGCCGACGTGGCCAACTCTCTTGCGGGCGCTGGTGTCCCGGCTGCGCAGGGCGCTGCGCGGGTCCGCGACGGTGGAGTCCGTGTCCGGCGGCTACCGGCTCTCGCGGGCCGGGGACGTTCACCGCTTCGGTGATCTGATCGATCGGGAACAGGCATGGACAACAAACAAACCCCAGGCCGCTGACCTGGTGTTTCTCTCTGGAGTGGGTGACGAGAATCGAACTCGCGCTCTCAGCTTGGGAAGCGACGGCGCTTGGGTGGGCGTTATGGCTCTGACCTGCACAGATGCTTTCCCTGCCGGGTGGTCGTGCGGGTCGGATCGCACCGGTGTTGACCGTGGTTGTCCGCTCCTACGGGCACGCTATGGGCACGGCTTCGAAGAACGGCAGGCAGGAGGCGTGCGCGAACGGGCTCTTGGCCTGACTCGACCGGTTCGGAGGTCCGGTTCGGAGGACCTTCGCGTGCGCACAGGAGGTCCGGCGAAGCGCGTGCCTGTCAGGGGTTGGTTGTTGCGTTCCTCGGAGCAGCCGACGCGGCCCTGATTCACTTTCCGGCTTCTGGGCCGTACCACTGGAGTGCCTGGCCGGTGACGGCGGCGATGCACTCGAAGTCCCGGTCACGGTGCAGGAGGGTCAGCCCCTGTAGTTCGGCTGTGGCGGCCACGACGAGGTCGACGGGTCCGGCGCTGCGGTGCTGTCCGCGCTGGGTGAGGATCTCCTGGACCTGCCAGGCGCGGTCGTAGGCGCGGTCGTCGACCGGCACCCAGCCGAAGAGCAGGCGCATGTCCTCGATGCCCTGCGCACGGTCGGCGGCGGAGCGCGCGCTGTAGAAGAACTCAAGCTCGGTGATGGGGCACGTGGCGACGAGTCCGGCTGCTGCTGCCTGATCCCATCCGTACTGTTCGGCGTCGCCGCGCAGCAGGCGAGCGAGCGCGCTGGTGTCGATCAGGTATTGCGCGGCGTTCACCGGCGGTAATTCCCCTTGTCCTCGAAGAGGTCCAGGTCGAAGGCGCCTTCTTCCGCCGCCGCGCGCAGGCGGGTGAGTGCCAGAGCGCGCCGCCGGTTTTCGAGCACCTCGCGCAGGGCGGTGTTGACCGTTTCCTTCTTGGTGCTGGTGCCGAGGGCCTTGGCCACGTCAGCGACCAGCTGATCGTCGAGGTCGATCACCGTTCGACTCATGGGGCACCTCCATAGATATAGTCCATGACACAGATGATATCCGTACTGGTGCATCGGGTCACTTCCTGCGAACCGTGCGGTGGGCCGGGGCTCCTGATGGTCGTACTCAGCGGACCGCGGGTCACTGTGCCCCCCGGCGCTCTTCCTGACGTTTCTTGCGGACAGCCGGAGCCTGCGTTCGTCGAGTACTACAGTTCCGCTGTGCATTGAGTGTGCGGCACGTCACACGGGATTCGCCGACAGTGGTGAAGGGCGGGCGATTCAGGTCTGACGTGCCCTATTGGGGGTGGGGCATGTACGAGTTGACCAAGGGTGCCAATGTGGGGCTGACGAGCCTGAGCGAGAGCGTCGACTCCGTGATGGTGAGTCTGGACTGGACCAGTCCGACGGGTGAGGGCGACGCGGACGTATCCGTACTGCTGCTGGATGCGGGCGGCAAGGTCCGCAGCGACGCCGACTTCTACTTCTACAACAACCCGGTCGCCGCCGACGGGAGCGTCCAGCTCCTCGGCAAGACGCCCACGGGGAGCGGCAGCAAGGACCAGATCAGTTTCGACCTCACCTCGGTCCCGGACGACATCGACCGGATCGTGGTGGCCGCGAGCCGGTACGGCGGAGCTCACTTCGGGGAGCTGGACGATCTGCAGCTGACGTTGGCCGACAGCTCCGGCGAGGGGCTGCTCCGGTTCGCCATCGATGACGCCGACTCGGTGAGCGCGTTCATCTTCGGTGAGCTCTACCGTCGCGGCGGAGAGTGGAAGCTCCGGGCTGTCGGGCAGGGCTACGACGCGGGACTGGCAGGTCTGGCGACGGACTTCGGCGTCGACATCGACGATGACGCGGCTGCCGAGGAGGCGCCCGACGGCACAGCAGGCGACGAGCAGGCGGATGCCGCGGGTCCGGATGCCGTTCCCGAACCACACGCGAGACTGGAGGCCGTCCCGGCACCCCGGCGGCCCGACGCGGACACGGAACCGAAGAAGGTGCCTTCACGGCCCCGCACGGCCAAGAAGAAGGTCACCTTGCCCAAGGCGGTCAAGAAGTCCTTGGCGGAGAACGAGTCGTGGAAGGAGGCCAGGCTCTTTCCGGTGTCCGCGCTCAAGAGCGATCGGGACCGTGAGATGCGGGCCACCTCGGTGCTGTTGTCGGTAATGGCGCAGATCCCGGAGTTCGGCAGAAGACTCACCGCCGCGTTCGGAGCACCCGCCGGCCGCATGGAGACGTTCACCGAGGTCTCACTGCCGCACGGCGACACCCCACGGCGCCCGGACGGAGTGATCCGCGTCGAGCGAGCCGGCAAGCTGTGGACGGCACTGGTCGAGACGAAGACCAACGGCAATGCCCTCAAGGCCGAACAGGTGCAGGCGTACATGGACATCGCCGCGCGCCGGGGCTACGAAGCCGTCATCACGCTCTCGAACGACGTCGCCCTCGAAGGCAGCCCGCTGGTCGACGTCAGGATCGACGGACGGCGCAAGCACAAGGTGGCCCTGTGGCACCTGTCCTGGGCCGAAGTAGCCCACCAGGCCCAGATGTTGATCCGACATGAGGGCGTGGGCAACATGGCGCACGCCTGGCTGCTCCAGGAATTGCTGCACTACCTCCAGCACGAGAACTCCGGATGCCACGGCTTTCAGAACATGGGCTCGGCCTGGGTCCCCGTACGCAACGGCATCGATGAGGAAACCCTGTGTCAGGGGGACTCACGTGCCCTCGAGGTGGTGGAGAGCTGGGAGCGGCTTATCCGTCAGGTCTGTCTCAGACTCGGTGGCGAACTCGGTCAGAAGGTCCTGCCTGTCCAGCGCTCCAAGCGCGGAGCCGATCCCGGAGCCCGCCGGGCCCGCCTGGCCGATCAGCTCTGTCTCGAAGGAAGACTGCAGGCGGAGCTGCGCATCGAAGGTACGCCCGGCGTTCTCGCGATCACCGCCGACCTGCGCACCGGCAAACTCCGCATCTCCATCGAAATCCCGGCGCCTGCACAGGGCTACCCCCTGACCTGGGCAAAACGGCTCGTACGATGTCTCGCCGAAGCTCCCGCGGACCTCCACATCGAGACCCTGGTCGACGGCGAGGCCGGAGGGCCTCGGAGCACATTGGAGCGGCTGCGCCCGGAGCCGGCGGACATGCTGCCGAAGAACGGCCTGCAGATCACCGGTTTCCGGCTGTCTCTCCTCAAGAGCATGGGCAGCGGCCGCGGCAATGCCGAGTCCGGCTTCATCCGCAGCGTCGACGACGCCGTGCACCGGTTCTACGCCACAGTGGTGGCCCACCTGGACCGTCCGGCAACTCGACGGGCATCGCCCGCGGAACGATCTGCCACAGGTTGAGGGATGTCTCGGGCAGGGGGACAGCCATCCTGACCATGGCGCGACGGACATGCGAAGCACCACAGGGAGAGAACGGGGAGCCCTCTCCCTGATGGTGCGGTTGGTGGTGCGCCACCCCTCCCGGTCTAGATAACAATGAACCCCCGGGTCTCTGACCTGGGGGTTTCGCATGGAGCGGGTGACGAGAATCGAACTCGCGCTCTCAGCTTGGGAAGCGACGGCGCTTGGATGGACGGATGGCTTCTGACCTCGGCATATGTGACTTGGTGTGGCGTCCGGGAGCGCACGATTGCACCGCTGTTGACCGTGGTTTACCGGTCTTACGGGCACGCTATGGGCACGGCGCCGGCTCGAAGGCGTGGAGGGCCCCTTTTGGCGGATGACGGGCGGCTGAGCTCTGGAAGCGATCGGTGACCGGAAGGCCGCTGTTGCAGGAGCATATGGAGGGGGGCTCAGTGGCGGCCGAACAACTCGGGGCGGAGGTGGCTCGGAGCGGCTCCCGCGACACGGGCCTGCTCGGGGTGGACACCGCCGAGGCGATAGAGCGGGCCGACGTCGGGGAGAGGGGCCGCGAGGAGGTGTCGGTCATTGGGGTGTGCGAAGGCCATGAAGTACGCCTGGGCCAGGATGCGCTCGTTGACCTCTTTCGCCGCTTCGTGGCTCTCTTCTGGAGTCAGCTGAAGGTGAGAGGGCCTGTCAGCGGCAGAGTGACTGAAGACCGGCAGGGTGCGTCGGCCCACAGGCATGACGATCTCGTCAACCCTGGCCAGTCCTCGGTTCCGAGTGCTCTGGACCTGGATGAGGGTCCTCGTCTGCCGGATCTCTCGCTGTCCCACTCCGTTCTCTGACTGGGCACAGCCTCCCATCGAACGATGCGTGCCGGGCCCAGCACGGCACTTGGGATGGCTCGCTGTGCTGGTTTCGGTTGTCCTGCTGCTGAAGGGCATAGAGCTGACAAGACATGGGGCGTCGCGTTGGTGGCCGATGAGCGCAGGCGCGATGCTCGTCCTCAGCCTCCATGGGCTGTATCGGATCCGGCGGGACAGTCGCCAGAACGGGCTGTGATCGCTTCTTGTCTGCTGGGACGTGGGCAGGGCACAGCACTGGCCAAGGGGCGTAGCGCTCGGGGCAGTGCCGCCCGATCGCGTCATGGTGCACCGCAACCTCTTTAGTCACATTTTCATCACGCGATGTTTTCGTTGCGCGCTCATGGCAAATATTGCGCCAAGTAATCGTCATGACTTGGTCGTGAGCACGGGGGCTGGATCGTGAGTTGGAGACGAAGACGTCGCGTCGTCGACGTGCACGGAAGACGGGTACGGCTCCTTGGTTCCGCTGCGATCGCGGTGGCGGTCCTGGCGGCACTGTCCGCAGGGGCGCCGGTCTCGCAGGCGGTGGCGGATGAAGCGGAGCAACCGCTGTCGGAGGGGCAGAAGGCGCTCGCCGCGGCTCAGGAGTCCGGGAAGCGCGTCGAAGTCGTAGGCGAGCGTACGGAGCGCACGACTGTTTTCGCCAACCCGGACGGTTTCACCTTCACGTTGGAGGAGTCCGCGGTCCCCGTGCGGGTGCCCACGGCAGACGGGGGCTGGCAGGCGCCGGACGCCTCCCTGGAGGTCCGGGCGGACGGGACGGTGGTGCCGAAGGCCGCGGCGGTGGAGATGGAGTTCTCGGGCGGCGGGACGAAGCAACCGCTGGTGAAGATCTCCGACACGGGACGGTCGCTCCGGATCGGCTGGCCCGGAGAGCTTCCCGAACCGGAGTTGGACGGGAACAACGCCGTCTATCCGGAAGTGCTCCCAGGCGTGGACCTGAGGATCACGGCGTCCGTGGAGGGGTTCCGCCATGTACTGGTGGTCAAGTCTCCCGAGGCCGCGGCCCAGGAGGAACTCAAGGAGATCGACTACGCGTTGAAGGCGACCGGCCTGACCCTGCTCAAGGGCAAGGCGGGCAACCTCACCGCGATCGACGACGACGGCAACCGCGTCTTTCGGGCCCCGCCCGCACAGATGTGGGACTCCGCCGGTTCGGCGTCCGGCGCGCAGCCCATGTCCCTGGCGGCAACCGCCGAGGACGAGGGCTCGGATCCCGCCGAGACGGGCGCGGCTTCCGCGGAGGATGCGGAACCCGGCGCGGGGGCCACCGTCACCACCATGGACGTCAAGGTCTCCGACGAGGCGCTGACGGTGATCCCGGACGCGGAGATGCTGACCGGCACGGAGGCGTCGGCGTTCCCGCTGTACATCGATCCGACCGTGACCTGGGGCGAGTCGGAGCGCACGCTGTTGCGCAGCGACGGCTACGAGTCGTACGGCTGGGGCAACGGCGACGACGGCCTGGGCAAGGGCGCGGGCAAGTGCGGTACCTGGAACAACTATTACTGCGGGCCGGGCTATGTGCAGCGGCTGTACTTCGAGTTCTCGCCGGCGAGCCTGAAGGGCAAGCACGTTCTGGACGCCACGTTCCGGGTGACCGAACCGTGGGCGTTCCAGTGCGACCCGCGCTGGGTGGACCTGGTGCGCACGAACAACATCTCGTCCTCCACCACCTGGTCCTCGCGGCCCAAGGCGCTCGATCTGATGGGCGACCGGCATGTGTCGGCGGGGCGCGGTTCGCTGTGCGACCCGGACTCCCCGGACGCACCCATCGAGTTCAACGACAACCCGGAGGAGACGAACGAGAACCTCACCCCGACCGTGCGGAGCTTCGCGGCGGGCAAGTTCTCCCGGCTCACCCTGGAGATCCGGGCGCACGACGAGAGCGACACCAGCGCGTGGAAGCGGTTCAAGAACGACGCCGTGCTGGCGGTCGACTTCGTCGGTCTGCCTGCCAAGCCCACGGGCATCGGCCTGGTGACCGGCTCCGGCACGGTGTGCGAGACGAGCGAGTCGGACCCGGCGATCGTCTCCGACCCCACCCCGGCCCTCACCGCGACGGCGCAGACCTCGGCCGGCGGCGAGAAGGACGCTCAGCTGCGCGTCTACCACGACCTCGACCACAAGAACAGCGACGGCACCTGGTCGGACACCACGGCCGGCAACGGTGACCTCAGCCCGTCCAGCGGGTACGTCGGCGACGGTGTGAAGCTGACCAAGTCCTGGTCCACGCTGACCGAGGGCAAGCTGTACCGGTACCGGGCCTGGGTGCGGTCGTACTACAACAGCGGAGACAGCTACCTGGCGGGGCCGTCGAACGCCTCGACGAGCGGCTGGTGCTACTTCAAGGTCGACCCGACCGCTCCCAAGGCCCCGAAGATCACCGTCGGCAGTCCCTACTCCGCCTGTACCGACACGGCCTGCCCGGCGGGAGGCGGCCCCGGCCAGAAGGGCACCTTCACCTTCGGTCCAGCCACCGGGGACTCCAACGTCGCCTACCAGTACAAGCTGTCCACCGCGGACGCCTGGTCGACGCCCATCAACGGATCGACGGTGTCGAAGGACATCACGCCCGACAGCTCCGGCACGTACAGCGTGTATGTACGGGCGAAGGACAGCGTGGGCCGCTGGGGCGCGCAGAACGTGGTGGACTTCCTCGTCGCCGCGGGTGAGGGCCCGGTCGGGCGCTGGCACTTCGACGAGCCGGACGGTGTCGCCAAGGACTCCGCGACCGCCGACGGCGCCGACGACGCGACGCCGGCCGGGGGCGCGGCCCGTGACGACCGCGGGCGACGCGGACTGATCACGCACGACAGCGAGGGCCAGCCTCTGGCAGAGGCGGTCACGGACAAGGGGCTGTCGCTGAACGGGACCACCGCCTACGCGGAGACCAGCGCGCCGGTGCTGGAGACCCGCTCCGCCTACACGGTCTCCGCCTGGGCGCGGCTGGACCAGGGCGGCAAGAACGCCTCCGTGCTCGCACAACCCGGGGGACAGGGCAACACGTTCGTCCTCTGGTATCTCGCCGATGTGAAGCAGTGGTTCTTCGGCGTGCTCGACCAGGACGGATCCACGCTCCGCGGGAAGTATTCCGTCTACGCCGCCCAGACGGGGGTGTGGACCCACCTGGCCGGCAGCTATGACCCGGCCACGGAGGAGCTGATCTTCTACGTGGACGGCCGTCGGCAGAGCCAGCCCCTGGCGACCGGCGCGGGCTCCTGGGAGTCCACCGGCGGACTGCAGTTCGGCCGCTACAAGTTCCCGAGCGGCAGTTCCACGTACCACTTCCCCGGCTCGATCGACGAAGTCGCCGTCTGGCAGCGGGTCCTGACCCACGAGGAGGTCGCGGACGAGACAAAGCTGTTGGTCTCGGAGAACTTCGCCGGCGTCGAGTTGGTGGCGGACTGGAACGCGGCGAGGGGAAGCGGAACGACCGTGACGGACACCACGTCCGGCTACGGCAGGAGCCTGACCCTGGCCGGCGGCGCCGCCATCAGCGATGAGGCCATCGTCCTGGACGGAGTGGATGACGCGGCCACGGCCCCGGGCCCGCTGGTGTACGACCATGCCCCGTTCACCGTGTCCACGCTCGTCGAACTGGACTCCGCGAAACTGGTGAGCAAGGACATCGGATACACCGGCCAGGTCCTGGGCCAGCGCACGGAGGACGGCTCGGCCTGGGGCTTCTGGTACGAGCTGACCGGCAAGGACACGGTCCTCGACGAGGAAACGCTGGAGGAGACCACGAGGCCCGTCGGCGTCTGGCACTTCGGCCGCCTGAACGCTGACGGCACCTTCTCCTCCGTGGTCTCCGACGAAGTGGCCGCCCTGGACAGTCCGGTACGGCTGACCGGCATCTACGACTCGGTGTACGGCACGATCAGCCTCTATCTGGGCTATGGGCAGAACGGCGACGCCAAGGCGTTCACCGTCCAGCTGGGCAGCGGCGACTTCGCCATCGGCAAGGGCTTCACGAACGGCACATGGAAGCACTACCTGCCCGCCCGTGTCTCTGAAGTCCGTCTGTGGGCGGGGGCGATGGCAAGCCCGGAGCAGGTCGAAGTCCGCGTAGGCGACTGATCTGATCCGCGTGAACTGATCGGCCTGATCTGATCCGCGTGATCTGATCCGCGTGAACTCACGTGGACCGATCCGCGCGCAAGGAGTGGTGCGGCGCCGTGACGGCGGCGTCGCACCACCCGACCGGCACATCACCTGTCACCGGCACATCACCGATCACCGGCACGTCACCGATCACCGGCACGTCACTTGTCAGCTTTCACGGCTCGGAACAACGGGGTGGTCCAACAACCATGGCTATTGGCATAGGCACATCAGAAAGAGCGCGGGCTGGGGGCAGACGTCGCGTCGGGGCGATCGTCGCGACCCTGGCCCTCTCGCTCGTCGTCCCGACCGGCCTCACCCCGGTCGCACAGGCCGCCGACAAGGGACTCGGCCGGCCCGATGTCCCCGAGCAACGGGTGAGCAAGGTCGAGAAGGTCGACGGGCCTGGCGCCAAGAAGGCGCGTGAGAAGGTCGCCCAGGGGAAGAAGGCCGACGCCGAACGTGCCCGGCGGGCCCGCGCCGAGCAGCAGGCTGCCTGGCCCGAGCAGGGCGACGCGGTCATCGAGTTGGACACCGGCAAGTCCGCACAGGCGAAGCCCGGCGGCCTCCCCGTCACCGTCGCGCCGGCCGACGGCAAGCAGGGTGTCGACGACGGCACCACAGCCCGGATCACCGTGCTCGGCCAAAAGGCAGCCCAGCAGGCAGGGATCACCGGCGTCCTGCTGACCGCCGAGGCCAACCACGCCGGACGGGCCGAGATCGCAGTCGACTACAGCGGCTTCGCCTCGGCCGTCGGCGGTGGCTGGTCCTCCAGACTGCGCCTCGTACGCCTGCCTGCCTGTGTGCTCGACACGCCCGAGAAGGCCGCGTGCCGTACGGCCACCCCCGTCGCGTCGGACAACGACGTGGCCGACCGGACCATCACCGCCTCTGTTCCGCTGACCAAGACCGACGAGGGCCTCACGACGCAACTGGCCAGTGCCGCGGCGGCCACGGACGCCACCGTGCTCGCGGTCACCGCCACCGACCCCGGCGCGGGCGAGTCCCCCTCGGGCGCCGGTGACTACTCGGCCACGGAACTGTCGGAGTCCTCCTCCTGGGCGGCGGGCGACAACTCCGGTTCGTTCACCTGGAACCACGACTTCAACGTGCCGTCCGCGGCGGCCGGTCCGGAGCCGGAGCTCTCCCTGTCGTACGACTCGGGCAGCGTCGACGGCCGTATCGCCACCACCAACAACCAGGGCAGCGCGGTCGGTGAGGGCTTCGGCCTGAGCGAGTCCTACATCGAGCGCGGCTATGGCTCCTGCGACGACGACGGCCACGAGGACGTCTTCGACCACTGCTGGAAGTACGACAACGCCCAGCTGGTCCTCAACGGCAAGTCCACGAGGCTGGTGAAGGTCTCCGGAACCTGGAACAGCACCTGGCGGCTGGAGAACGACGACGCCTCGATCGTGACCCGCTCCACCGACGCCGACAACGGCGACAACAACGGCGAGCACTGGACCGTCATCACCGGCGACGGCACCAAGTACATCTTCGGCCTGAACAAGCTCGACGGCGCCACCGACCAGCGCACCAACTCCACCTGGACCGTCCCCGTCTTCGGCGACGACTCCGGCTACGACAACGGCGACGCTTTCGGCGAGCGGGCCGTGACCCAGGCATGGCGGTGGAACCTCGACTACGTCGAGGACACCCACGGCAACGCCTCCACGTACTGGTACGCCAAGGAGACCAACCACTACAAGAAGAACAAGTCCACCACCGCCAACGCCTCCTACACACGCGGCGGTTACCTCAAGGAGATCAAGTACGGCCTGCGCAAGGGCGCGCTGTTCACCGACGATGCCGACGCCAAGGTCACCTTCACCCACGCCGAGCGGTGCACCGCCTCAGACTGCTCCTCGCTGACCAAGGACACCGCCAAGAACTGGCCCGACGTCCCCTTCGACGCCCTCTGCACCGACGGCGACGACGACTGCCTGGCCAACGGCCCCTCGTTCTTCTCCCGCAAGCGCCTCACCGGCGTCGACACCTTCTCGTGGAACGCCGCCACCAGCGCCTACGACCCGGTGGACTCCTGGGACTTCACGCAGGAGTACCTGGACGGCGGCGACATCGGCGACACCTCCGACCACGTCCTGACCCTGAAGTCGATTCTGCGGACCGGCAAGGCCGGCGACACGGCCATCGCCCTCAACCCGATCTCGTTCACCTACCAGTGGCGGGAGAACCGGGTCGACGGCACCGACAACATCCTGCCCCTGACCCGGCCCCGTATCTCCACCGTCACCTCGGAGACCGGCTCGATCACCACCGTCACGCTGTCCTCGCCGGAGTGCGTGCGCAGCGAGGTGCTGGGCGCGGCCGAGGACACCAACACCCGCTCCTGCTATCCGAAGTACTGGAACATCAACGGCGCCAGCGAGGCGTCGGTGGACTGGTTCCACAAGTACCGGGTCGAGGCCGTCGTCGTATCGGACCCGGCGGGCCACAACGACGCCGTCGAGTACGCCTACGACTACAGCGGCGCCGCCTGGCACCACACCGACGACCCCTTCACCCCGAAGGCCGAACGCACCTGGTCCGGCTGGCGCGGCTACCGTCAGGTCACCGTGCACACCGGTGCCGTGGAGACGACCCGCTCCAAGACGGTCTCGCTCTACTTCCAGGGCATGCACGGCGACAAGAAGAAGGACGGCACCACCCGGTCCGTCTCGCTGGCCCCGCTGTCCTCCCCGTCGATCGGGGTGGGGAGCGTCACTGACAGCGACCAGTACTCCGGTATGCGGCGCGAGCACGTCACCTACGACGGCTCGACACCGATCACCGTGGAGGTCAACGACCCGTGGTCGAAGGAGACCGCGCGCCAGAGCGCGCCCTCCGACGCAGCCGACCACGTGGCCCGCTTCGTCCGTACGGAGAAGTCCACCACCCACGCCTATCTGACCACCGCGAAGACCTGGCGCGCCCGCGCGCTCACCACCACCTACGACGACCACGGCATGCCGGTGACGGTCGACGACTCCGGTGAGGTCGGCAAGGGCGGCGACCAGACCTGCACCCGCACCTGGTACGCCCGCAACGCCGACGCCGGCATCAGCGACCTGGTCTCCCGCAGCCGTACCGTCGGCCAGTCCTGCTCGGCGGCGGACACGAGCCTGAACCTGCCGGCGGACTCCAAGACCCGCGGCGATGTGCTGTCCGACACCGCCACCGTCTACGACAACCCCTCGGCCACCGCGTGGTCCGCGACCCAGACTCCCACCAAGGGGGCGGCGACCTGGACCGGCCGTGCCACGGGATACGGCGCCACGGCGGGTGCGGACGGGCTGCGCCCGGCCTCGGGATGGCAGACGACGAGGACCACGAAGTACGACGCCCTCGGTCGGCCCACCGACGTCACCGACGCCCACGGCGAGACCACCAACACCGCCTACACGCCCGTCGCCGCGGGGCCGCTGACGAAGACGATCGTCACCAACCCCATGACCCACAAGGTCACCAGCTTCCTGGACCACCGGCACGGCCAGCCCCTGCGCGTGTACGACGCCAACCTGAAGAAGACCGAGACCACCTACGACGCCCTCGGCCGACTGACGGCGGTCTGGGAACCCAACCGCAACAAGGCCGCGGGCTACAGCGCGAACACCACGTTCAAGTACCGGATCAGCAGCAGCGAACCGTCCTGGGTGTCCACTTCGAAGCTGAAGAAGGACGGCGAGACGTACAACACGGGCTACGAGCTGTACGACTCGATGATGCGCCCGCTGCAGACCCAGTCCCCCACCCCGCTCGGCGGCCAGGTGCTCACCGACACCCGCTACGACACCCGGGGCCTGGCGTACGAGACGTACGAGGACATCTTCGACAGCACCACAACTCCCAACGGCACCTACACGCGCGCGGAGTACGGCGAGGCACCCAGGCAGATCGAGACGGTCTACGACGGCGCGGAACGGACCACGACCAGCACCCTCTACACATACGGGGTGAAGAAGTGGTCGACCACCACCAGCCACACCGGTGACTCCACCGCCACCACCGCCGTCCAGGGCGGCTCGGCGACCCGCACCATCGTCGACGCCCGCGAACGGACCGTCGAGACCCGCGAGTACGCGGGCAGCAGCCCGGCCGACCCGCAGTTCGGCGGCGGCTCGGGCACCGCCTCGTACAAGTCCACCAAGTTCCAGTACACGCTGGACGACAAGCAGTCCCAGGTCACCGGCCCCGACGGCGCCACATGGTCGTACGGCTACGACCTGTTCGGCCGCAAGACCAGCGCCGACGACCCGGACAAGGGTCTGACCGAGCTGGAGTACGACAGTCTCGACCGGCTGACCAGGACCACCGACTCCTACGGCCGCGCCGTCATCTCCGGATACGACGCGATCGGCCGTGTCACCGGCACCTGGACCGGCTCGAAGACCGACGCGAACCAACTGACCGCCCTCACCTACGACTCCCTGCTCAAGGGCCTGCCGGACGCGAGCACCCGCTACGTCGGCGGCAAGACGGGCAAGGCGTACACGAGGACCGTCACCGCCTACGACAGCCTGTCCCGGCCCACCATCACCAAGTTGACTCTGCCGGGCTCCGATCCGCTGGTCTCGGCGGGCGCACCGGCCGCCCTCGAGTTCGAGAACCACTACAACATCGACGGCACGCTGCAGAACAGCAAGGAGCCCGCGCTCGGCGGACTGCCCTCGGAGATCGTCGACTACGGCTACACCGGCACCGGCCAGGTCAGTTCCATCGGCGGCAGCACCGGCTACCTCCTCGACGTCGACTACTCCGCCCTCGGCCAGGCCCAGCAGCTCGTCCTCGGCACCGCGAACACCGAGGAACACAAGAAGGCGTACGTCACCAACACCTGGGAGGAGGGGACCGGGCGGCTCCTGGGCAGCCATGTCACGGACCAGACCCACCCGTACAAGCTGCAGAACCTGGCCTACACCTACGACCAGGCGGGCAACGTCACCTCCATAGCCGACACCAGCACTCTGGGCGGCACCGCACCGGCGGAGACCCAGTGCTTCGCCCACGACGGGCACCGGCGCCTGACCGAGGCGTGGACACCCGCCTCGCAGAAGTGCTCCGACGCCCGCAGCGCCAGCAGCCTGGGCGGCCGGTCCGCGTACTGGACCAGCTACAACTACAACGACGCCGGTCAACGCACCAAGGAGACCGAACACACCGCCACCGGCGACACCACCACGACCTACTGCTACGAGAAGACGGACCAGCCCCACGCCCTGACCGGCACCAGCACGAAGGCCGACTGCACCGCCCCCGACCGCTCCTACGAGTTCGACAGCACCGGCAACACCACCAGCCGCCCGGACGGCACCGCCACCCAGGACCTCGACTGGTCCGACGAGGGCAGGCTGGCGACCCTCACTGAGAACGGCAAGACCACCGAGTACCTGTACGGGGCCGACGGCACGCTCCTGATCCGTGCCACGGAGGGCGGTGAGCGGGTCCTGTACGTGGGGGCCACCGAGCTGCATCTGCGGGCGGACGGCAGCACTTGGGCCCAGCGCCACTACGGCTCGGGCAGCCTGACCGTCGCCGTCCGCTCCAACGAGAGCGGCGCCAACGAACTCAGCTATCTCGTCACCGACCAGCACGGTACGGCCACGCTCGCCATCGACGCCACGAACCAGGAGTTCTCCCGGCGCTACACGACCCCGTTCGGCGCGCCGAGAGGCGAGACCACCGGGGCCGCCTGGCCCGACGACAAGGGGTTCCTCGGCAAGACCACCGACACCGGCACAGGTCTCACTCATGTCGACGCCCGCCAGTACGACCCCGAGATCGGCCAGTTCATCAGCGTCGACCCGCTCCTGCAGACCGGCGTGGGGCAGACCCTCAACGGCTACAGCTACGCCGTCCAGAACCCGTCGACGCTCGCCGACCCGTCCGGCCTCGGCGTCCCCGAGTGCAGGGAGCCGCAGAAGTACGGCATCACGTGCCGGGGCGGCATTCCGGTCAGCAGCGGCAAGAAGAAGACCACCGGCAGCAGCGGTGAGGGCCCCGTCCGGGCCTGCCGCTGCGGAGGACGGCCCACGCTCGTCAAGGGCATGAAGCCCACCGGCCTCGGCGGCATCCCGGGCCGACGCAACATCACCCTGCCCTCGACACCGCCCCCCACGGGCTGGCTCAAGGTCATACCTCCGCCCAACCCCGGCCCCAAGCCGAAGGCCGAGGCCAACAAGAACTGGTTCGAGAAAGCCACCGGCTGGCTGCCCTCCTGGGAGGACGTCAAGGACGGTTACGACTACGTCATGTCGTACAGCAGTACATCCGGCCTGTGCGTGAGCGGCAGCGCGATGTTCGGCGCGGGAGTGGAGTATTCGGGATGCTTCATGCGCGTGGGCGACGAATACGCATTCGCCTGGGTCGAGGAAGAACAGTCAGGTGGAGAAGCCTCCATCGGTGTCACCGCCGGTCTGGTCTGGAGCAACGCGGACTCGATCGATCAGGTCCGGGGCCAGTCGGCGGGTATCGGCGGAAGCGCCGGCCCCTTCTCGCTGAGCCACCGCGGAACTTTCGGAACCAGGAACAGCCGCGGTGACATCGTCCACAGCGTGACGACATCGGCCGGTGCTTTCGGTGGCCTCGGCGGCAATTTCGGTGCCGGAAACACCAAGATAGCCAGCGCGGGAACCGTGTTCGGGGAAGTGGGGGATTTCCTGAAGTTCTGGTAGAAAATCGCTGCCGCGCCGCTGTTGTAGACTGCGGCGCGGCAGTCTCAGTACATTTACTCATTTCGCACAGCTGGAGAGGCAATGCCGGGAAGCGTGATAATTGCAGCTGGCCCTGACGGGGCTTTGGGCTTCCTTTATCTGGCTTGGAAGGGAATTCTGGGCGTTCTCGGATTCTGCCTCGCCCTCAACGTTCGTGACGCCGCCTATCGGGTCTACGAGTTTTTCACCAGCCGCGGGCCATTCGCCCCTGGCCCGGGCTTCAGCCCGCTGGTCATCAGGATCGTCGGGGCACTCATAGGTGCCGTTTCGACTTGGTCATTCGTGAGCGGTGTGACTTCATAGTGCCGCCAGGTGCCGCGACGGTTTGCGGCACGCCTCGCCTGCGGTCTGCCTCCTACCCAGGCACTGTCCGGTGAGCCGGCCCGGGCTCGGCCCGACGGTGCGTGGGCGGCGTAGGCCAGGCGGGTGCCCGACGATCAGGAACCACGGCTGCTGTGCCTGTTCAGCGCCTGTTCAGCGCGGCGGCCCGGAGGGTAGCTTGGTGGAGAAGGCCCCTGAAGGAGGGCGATTCGATGCCGTGGTTCGTATGGCTGCTCGCCGCCGCGGCACTGGGTGCCGCGGAGTTCTTCACTCTGACACTGGTCTTCGGGTTGCTGGCGGGCGCCGCGTTGGTCGCCGCCGTGGTCGCCGGCGTGGGCATCGGCCTTCTCGGCCAGCTGCTCGCCCTGGGGGCAGCGGCGGCAGCGGGCCTCGTCATCGTCCGTCCCATCGCGATGCGGCACATGGCACAGCAACCCCTCATGCGCGAGGGCAGTGACGCGCTGATCGGCAAGCGAGCCGAGGTTATGCAGGAGGTCACCGCGACCCGCGGCCTGACCAAACTGTCCGGCGAGGAGTGGTCCGCGCGCGCCCTCGACGAAAGCCTGGTGATCCCGGTGGGAGCGCTGGTGGATGTCATGGAGATCGAAGGCGCCACGGCCATCGTCTATCCCCGCGAACTCCTTCCGTGAACGGCTGAACACATAGCAACGGAGGCACTGTGGATCCAGTTGTCGTCCTCACTCTTGTGGCGGCCATCGTTGTCGTCTTCCTCGTGGCCTCCACTGTGCGGATCGTCCCGCAGGCGCGCCGCTACAACATCGAGCGGTTCGGCCGATACCGCCGGACGCTGCAACCAGGACTGAACCTGGTCCTGCCGGTGGCGGACCGCATCAATACCAAACTCGACGTGCGCGAGCAGGTCTATTCGTCGGACCCCAGGCCGGTGATCACCGAGGACAACCTCGTGGTGAACATCGACACCGTGCTCTACTACCAGATCACCGATCCACGGGCGGCGGCGTACGAGGTCGCCGACTACCTGCAGGCGATCGATCAGCTCACCGTGACCACGCTCCGCAACGTCATCGGCAGCATGGACCTGGAGGAGACGCTCACCTCGCGTGAGGAGATCAACTCCCGGCTCCGCGCCGTGCTCGACGACGCCACCGGCAAGTGGGGTATCCGGGTCAACCGTGTGGAGATCAAGGCCATCGATCCACCGGCCACCATCAAGGAAGCGATGGAGAAGCAGATGCGGGCCGAGCGTGACAAACGCGCGGCCATCCTGCACGCCGAAGGGGAGCGGCAAGCCAAGATCCTCACCGCGGAAGGCACGAAGCAGAAGGACATCCTGGAGGCGCAGGGCGCGCAACAAGCCATGATCCTGCGGGCGGACGGTGAGGCGAAGGCGGTGGAGCTCGTCTTCCAGGCCGTCCATCGCAACAACGCCGACCCGAAGATCCTGGCCTACAAGTACCTTGAGACACTGCCGCACTTGGCGAGCAGCGACAACAACACGTTCTGGGTGATCCCGGGGGAGCTGACCGAGGCAGTTCGGACCGTCACCCGTGCGTTCGGTGACCAGTCGACGGCGGGCCCTCCCCCAACCGCGCAACCTGAGGAAGCAGCCACCGCCGACGCTGACGACGCGTTGCACGAAGGCCGACCTCCGGCGCTCGACGCGGGCTGGACGGCTTCGCTCGACGCCGCTGCGGCTGCCGACGAGGCCGAGAAGCAGGCCGCCGCCGCGGTGAGCGACGCCAAGGCGGAGGCCGAGGCCGCGAAGTCGCCCCAGACGCCGCGCCGGGGGCAGACGTCCGGCGGTTGAGCCCATCCCGGCCGCGCGGCATTTACATGAACCGGTTCGTTGTCAACCAGTCTGACGTGCAGAGGCCGGTTCGGAGGGCGTTGTTTGTGGCGTTCGTTTGCGCCTTGCCCTGTGGCGCTTCAGCACTCCGGAGGCGATGAGCGCGACACCCTCAGGATCGGGTTCCAGGCGAACCAGCCGAGACTCTCGGCGCCCAGTTCCCAGGGGGCGTTGAGCAGAGCCTTCTCGGTCGTCTCCAGGTCTGCGGTGACCGCGTCCGGCGCCGGCCCGATGCGCTGCATGAGTTCGCCGCGCTTGCGGAAGAACTCCTCGTCCTCGCCGCGCAGGCGGCCGATCGCCGCCTTCACGCAGGTCGGCCACCTCGGCATGCCGAAGTGGTCGTCGTGGGTTCCGAGTTGAGGGGCGGCCACGAAGATCAGGAAGTCGTCGTGAGACAGCTGTTCCTCGAAGTGCATCAGTGTGTTGACGCGTCTCTTGACGTGCTTCTTGATCTCCCCCAGGAACCCCCAGCCGAAGTCCGTCAATGTCCCGTCGCACCCAGGCCAGATTGCATCGCGGTCCAAGACCACGTCTTCGAGCTCCAGCAGCCGGAAGGGTTCAGCGCTCCCCAAGGCGTCGAAGGCTTGTCGGGTCAGCCATGTGTTGCGGGCGAACATTGCACCGTCGTGCAGGTTCTTGCGCCGCTTGCCCGGCGGAGAAGCGTGCGCGTCCTCGATCGGGCCATTGCGCCACACGAACAGCATGATCCCGTGGGCAGCTGCCCAGCGGAGCCCCTCCGTGGTCTGGAAGACGCCCATCTCTTCGAGCTTCTGCCGACCCCACGCCAGTCTCTCCCGCAGTTCTTCGTCCGTCACCCCGCGATGTCCTTCCCCCTCCACGACAGCCACGCTTACCGGCTGACGACGTCCGTCCCGCTGGTATGCGGTGCGGCGTACCCGAGAGGGTACTTCGACGGGCTCACGTGAAGTCTCTGTGAGCGTGGTCAGTTACCGAGAATCGTCTCGCGCGCCGCTCGTGCCCAGATGGCTTGCCGACGCGTGGTGAAGCCCATGCGGTTCCAGTGAAAGACGACGTGCCGCGCCAGGATGCCGCGGATGCCAAGGCCGAGCCGTCCTGCGTTTCCGGCGTGTGCAAGGGCTTGGCCGTTGCGTTCCATGCCGGCCAACCAATCCGTGTAGGGCGCGAGCTGCTCCATGTCTGCGCGGGCGAGGCGGGTATCGATCGCCAGGAGAGCGCGGAGCGCGCTGGTCATGGCGGTCACACGGTCCACCGGGACGTCGTCGGGCAGGGGTCTTTTCGCTTCGACGCGCGCCCATACGTCTCCCTGTTCGCTCCACTCCTGGCCGGCGGCGCGGAGCAGGCTGCTGATGACGAGGAGCGAGGTTGAATTGGCACTGATGACGAGGAGCGAGGTTGAATTGGCGTCGAGTCGCTTGTCATCGGCCGTACGCGTTCGGTGCGGGTAGTCGAGGGAGCCGACGCTGTCGACGTGGAACAGGTCGTGGGCGATCTTGATGCCTTCCGGGCCGCCGAACGCCGTGGTCTCCGGTTCGTACAGCATTGGGCACCAGCGTTTGACCGCTCCCCGGGCCACCGCGCTGTCGAGAGCCCCGGTGAGGCGCTCCGGCAGCTCCTTGCACGTGCTGTCTCGGCCGGAGATGACTCGAAGCCGCCAGCAGGGGTACTTGCGGATGAACCACCAGGCTCCGACCGTTCCGGCTTCCGTCTCCTGCCGCAAGGGCGGCAGGAGGTAGGCGAGGAAGGTGTGTTCGGCGGTCGGGTAGTCGGCGAATTCGATGTTCACCTGGTGCCAGATGGACGTATCTGGAGGAGCGCTGAGAGCTGTTCGGCCTGCAGAGCGGTACCGCGCGGTGGCTTCGGCGAGATGTTCGGGGGACGAGCCCGCCCACTCGGCTGCCTCTGCGATCGGGGTGCCAGTAAGGACGGCGAGGACGGCCTGCTCGATTGTGGTGCTGTCGTGCGGGTCCACCCGGATTCCTTCGGATCGCGGTCAGGTGAGGAGGAGGCAGGCGTCCCAGTCGCTGGTCGGCAGGATGCCTTCCTGGATGTCCTGGAAGGCGAGGGTCGAGCCGACAGCGCCGTCGAGGAAGCCGATCTCCACGGGAGGCTCGGCGGCGAGGAAGCGTTCGCTGAGCTGTGGCAGGTAGCCAATGAATGCGCGTGGTTCGTCGGCGTCCTGGGTGACGCGTTGGACGACGCGGAGGAGGCCGGCGATGCCGTGGCACAGGCCACGGTTGGTGAGTTGGTCGAGTTGAGCGGGATCGGCCAGGCAGTACAGGAGTGCTCGTTCGGCCATGCGTTTGCGGTCGGGGTCGTTCAGGGCGAGGGCGGCGAGCTGCTGGGCCGAGACGGTGTCGGGCGCGGGGGCGCTCGCGCCCCCCGAAGGGGTATTTCCTAGATCCATGGTCCTAGGTCCTAGATCCGGACCGTGAGGGCTCACTGGGTCTGCGGTGAGTCTTCCCTGTTCCCTCACGGAGGGTTCAGTGAAACGCCTCTGACCTGCGGTATCTCCCTCGTTGGCGGAATGCGGCGCAGCCTCACGAATCTCTCGGGAGTCCTCATGGAGGACTCCGTGAGCCATCGGGGAGGGCTCCGCGAAGCTTCCCCTTCCGGCAGGCGTGGCGATGCTCGGGACGGTGCCGAGCGGGGCGTCGTGGCGCGGGCACTCAGGCAGGCGGCTCTTGCTGGGCCGGTTGATCTTCTGGTGCTGCTGCCAGGTGACGATGTGCAGGTACCGCTTGTCGTCCGGCCCCTTGTAGCGGCAGACCAGACCGGCGTCGGCGAGCTGGGCGAGGTCCGTCTCGACATCGGACGGGGTGTGCTCCGGGCGCAGCACCCACAACTGCCCGGCGATGATCGCGGCATGGTCGCGGTGGCGGCCCTGGTCGTCGGCTTGGGTGAGCAGCCCGAGGAAGGTGCGCTCGGCGGTCAGGGAGACGGCGGCCAGGGACTCGGAGACGAAGGCTTCGGGCTTGATGGTGCGGATTCGCGCCAAGAGGGGCGGTTCCTCACTCGGTTGCAGGTGGGCAGGCACCCACGGCTCACCGTCGATGGGCGGTACGGGCGTCAGGGATGGGGAGTTGGCCGATTGGCGGCGCGGAGGGCGCTGTTGGCCGCTCGCGCTTTCCGGGGGTGTCGTCAACATAGCCACACCCAGGCCGCGCAAGTCCAGCCCGACCCGGCGCAATCTCTTACGGCAGAACGGCTGCCGAAAAGCAGGCTGGAGAGGGCTGGGCCAAAACCGTAAGACACGAATGCCGGTTGACCAAATAGTTGTCCCGGAAGCCGAGCCAGAAGGATCACATCGGCAAGTGTTGACGCGCTGCCGACGGTGAAGCTACAACACAACACCCCACGTCAGTGCAGTGTCAGAGCACCGATCGACGTGTCGGTTTCCGACCCTTCCCCGCCCCCGGGAATCCGCTTCGCGGCCAACCGTGCGAGCGGAACATAGACCACGATCGCCGGTTAACCAAACCGGCGAATGGACGCTTTAATTGGAGTCATGCCCGCACGCTCACTGGAAATCGGGCCCGCAGGAATACGGGCGGCCCGCACCATCGAAATCCTCCGCACCGAACGCGGATTGTCGCAACGCCAGCTTGCCGGCCGCGTGACCGCCCTCGGCCACCCGATGTCCAACACCATGCTGTCCCGCATCGAACGCGCCCAGCGCCGATGCGACGTCGACGACCTCATCGCGATCGCCGAAGCGCTTCACGTCTCGGCCTCCGTGCTGCTGCGCGGCGGGCCCGTCGTCTGAACCGCCACCTGCCATCGCCATACCGAGGCTCGCATCGCTCCTACCGCTCCAGAGTGAGGACCCACCGCTCTTGCGCCGACCCGCAATACCCCCTGCCTTCGCCCATACCCAGCACCGCGCCCCGAAGGTGGTGATCGTGAATGACTGACCGCCTCCTGACAGTGGCCGAGGCCGGCGAGATGCTCGGCACGGGCGAGCGTTTCGTCCGCCGCCTGATCGCCGAGCGTCGCATCCGCTACGTCAAACTCGGCCGCCCGGTCCGCATCCCGGAGAGCGCGATCACCAAGTACGTCGAGGCACGTACCGTCGAGCCGGTCCGCCGTGTCCGTGCCCGCTACGGGAAGGTGGCCTGATGGCGGGACGCAAGCCGCAGCGGCGGCGCGAGTTCGGCACGACGCGCAAGCTTCCCTCCGGTAGGTGGCAGGCCCGCTACATCGGGCCGGACGGCCAGCGATACACCGCCCCGGAGACGTTCGACACCAAGTCCGACGCCCAGGACTGGCTCAACCTCACCCGCGCCGACATCGAGCGCAACCACTGGCGCGACCCGGACGCCGGCGCCGTGAACTTCGAGAAGTACGCACTCCGTTGGATGGAGGAGCGTGGCCTGGCACCAACCACGGTCGACCGCTACGACGGCCTGCTGCGCCTGCACATCCTGCCGACCTTCGGCGGCAAGAACCTGGACGCGATCACCCCGCCCTCCGTCCGTACATGGCGGGCCGAGCGTCTGAAGGCGACCGGCGCCACCACGGTCGCGAAGTCGTACCGGCTGCTGAAGGCCATCCTGCAGACGGCGGTCGACGACGACCTCCTGAGCAGCAATCCGTGCCGTATCAAGGGCGCCGGCAAGGAGGAGGCCGACGAACGCCCCACCGCCACGATCGAGCAGGTCTTCGACCTTGCCGACGCCATGGGCCCGCGCCGGCGTCTGATGGTCCTGCTCGGCGCGTTCGCCTCCCTCCGCCCGGAGGAACTGGCCGAACTACGCCGTCACAGTGTCGACCTGGACGAATGCTCCCTGCGCGTCACGCTCGCCTCCCCCGAGCTGACCAACGGCAAGCGCGTCACCGGCGACCCCAAAACGAGGGCGGGCAAACGCACCGTCTACCTCCCCGACTTCCTTCTCCCCGAGCTGCGCCGCCACCTGCAGTGGTTCGCCGAGAAGGGGCCCGACGGCCTCCTCTTCGTCGGCGAGAAAGGCGCACCCTTCCGTCGCTCCACCTTCGGTCGCAAGTGGCGCAAGGCGAGGACCAAGGTCGGCATGCCGGAGAACTTCCGCTTCTACGACCTGCGCCACACCGGCAACACCCTCGCCGCCGACACCGGCGCCAAGCTGAAGGACCTCATGGTTCGCGCCGGCCAGTCCTCGGAGCGGGCCCAGCTGATCTACCAGCACTCGACGGCGAAGCACCAGCGAAAGTTGGCGCAGAGCATCGATGTGGAGGTGCGGCAGCAGTTGCGCGAGTCGGGTGCGGGGCGGCAGCAGGCACGCGATGCGTAGTCGTCCACCGCAATCAGGCACGGGGCTCCGTGCAAAAGAGAGGTGAACCCATCCTTCGCTATAGCATCTTCAATGGCATACTCGGAGTCATGGCTGACGACGTGGACTTCCTCCCCGGTGACGGTCCCACCAGCGGCATCTCCGTCACTCTGACCGCCGGAACCCTGCAGGCGATCCGTGAGCGGGTCGGCAAGCGGGGCGTCTCGGCGTACCTGGAGAAGGCGGCCCAGCGGCAGATCGAGCGGGACAACCTTGACGAGCTGATTGCGGACTTCGACAAGGTGCACGGCCCGGCCGACCCGGAGGCTGTGGCGGCCAAACGCGCGCGTCTGACCGGCGGCACCTCGGGTGCGGGGGCGGCTGCGTGAGCGGTGCCCTGGTCCTGGACAGCGAGGGCCTGGCGAAGGCGGTGCAGAGGGATCGGGAGGTCCATGAGTGGCTGACGGCCGCCCGCGATGCCGACCTGCCGGTCGTCACCTCCGCGGCCGTCCTTGTCGAGGTCATCCACCCGAAGATCAACGAAGCCGCGCTGAGGTGGACGCTGTCCCGAATCCGCGTCGAGCCGGTCACACAGGGCTTGGCGCAGGCTGCCGCCACCCTGCTGAGGGCAGCGGGGCTGCACGGCCACAAGTACGCCATCGACGCCATGCTGTGCGCGACCGCGCTTCAGCATCCTGGCCGGGTGACGATCCTGACGTCCGATGTCGAGGACATCGGCCTGCTCACCGTCGGGCATCCACGCGTGCTGGCCGAGAAGGTGTGAGGAACAGAACCGCGTCACCGACCGGTTGCGGTCGGCGGGCCGCCGTCGCGGCTGTGCGCGTATCGTCAGGGATCACCGCTGTCGGCGCGCCGTCGTGATCGAACGCCGCGACTTCGTCGTCCAGTGAGCACGGGCTGTACCACCGATTCCGCCGAGACCCTGCCCGGTGCCTTGATGGGGGCGTCCACTCGCCGATGGGCAGGGCACGCGGCGGACTCCCGGCCATGACTGATGCCCCGCCGCTCACCGAGACGGCCACCGCCGCGCAGGAGCGGTGGCTGACACCAGGTGTGAAAGTGATCGGCACCGGGAGCTTCCTTGCCGACGTCGGCCACGAGATTCCCACCGCGCTGTTGCCGTCGCTGCTGACCTCCACGCTCGGCGTCCCCGGCTGCAGCCCTCGGCGCGATCGAAGGCGTCTCGGACGCCCTGGCCGGCGCGGTCCCCTTCGGCGGCGGGCGTGCCCACCGGCGCCCCGGCTCGCCGCCGCAAGTCGCCGTCAGCGACTACGCCACCACCGTGGTCCGGGGCGCTGCGACCGCCAGGGCTACTGCGGCCTAGGGTGCGTTTTGAAAGTGCTGGTCACAGCCACTCGTTGATGGCTGCGACCAGCACGGTCGCCTCGTAGCGAACTGCCAACTTGTCGTATCTCGTGGCGACAGCGCGGTGCCGCTTGAGGCGATTGATTCCGCACTCGACCGCGTGGCGCTCCTTGTAGTCGGCCTTGTCGAACTTAGGTGGCCGGCCGCCGTGGGAGCCGCGGTTCTTGCGGTTGGCGATCTGGTCGCGCTTCTCCGGGATCGTGCAGCGGATACCGCGCTTGCGCAGGTAGGCACGGTTCGCGCGGGAGCCGTACGCCTTGTCGGCACGCACCTTGTCCGGCCGGGTGCGCGGGCGGCCCGACCCGAGCCGGGGCACCCGGATGCGGCCCAAGACCACCTGGAACTGCGGGGAATCACCGCGCTGTCCTGCCGTGATGACCAGCGACATCGGTTTCTGGGCCTGCTCGACCGCCAGGTGGAGCTTGGTTGTCAGCCCGCCCCGGGAGCGTCCGAGCCCGTGGTCGTCGGGCTCGATGAACACACCGCCTGGCGGCTCGGTCTGCAGATCCCCTTTTTGCGGGCGCCGGCCGCATGCTGGTGGGCGCGGGCGATGGTCGAGTCCACCGAGACGTCCCAGGTGATCAGTCCCTCGGCGTCGGCCTGGGCCTGCAGCTGTTCGAAGATGCGGTGCCAGGTGCCGTCCCGCTGCCAGCGGCGGAACAGGCCGTAGACCGTCTCCCACGGGCCATAGCGCTCGGGCACGTCCCGCCAGGGAGCACCGGCGCGGGTGCGCCACCGTATGCCGTCTATCAGTTGCCGCTTGGTGTGCACCGGTGGCCGTCCAGGCTTCTTGCCGACCGGGAGCAGGGGCTCCAGCTTCGCCCACTGTGTATTCGTCAGATCATGCCGCCCCACGAAGTGGGATCTTGACACATCAAGATCCACATATGAAACGCACCCTAGCTGTTCACTCAGGAAACGCCCGGACTTTTGGCTGACGTTCCATCAGAATTCACCTCTCGGTGTCCCTTCCGGTGGTGCATCGGTGCGACTCAGGGCACGCGGAGGGTGCGCCACTCTCAAATTGGACTAGACAACAAACAAACCCCAGGCCGCTGACCTGGGGTTTCATCGTGGAGCGGATGACGAGAATCGAACTCGCGCTCTCGGCTTGGGAAGCGACGGCGCTCGCGCAGGCGCTACGCCTCTGACCTGGGCAGATGTCTTCTCCTTGGGGTGGCCGTGCGGGTCGGTTCGCACCGCTATTGACCGTGGTTTTCCGCTCTTAAGGGCACGCTATGGGCACGGCGTCGTGGATCGGCGGGATATTGCGTGGGCGCGATGGCCGAAGCGCCGGGCTCGGCTCGCTCTGCTGTCTGGGTCAGAAGCCCCATCGCGAGTGCATACACCGGTGTGGCAGGGAGTCACGCTACGACAGGCTTGCCGGGCCGGCGTCACTTCCGCGGGTCAGTGTTGAAGCCCCTGATCGATCGGGAAGATCAACTCCCGTTGAGGGGAGGGACTGGTGCAAAGCGGACCAGGGTCAGGGGCGCGGAGGTGCGCTGCTCACCGTCCGGGTGGAGGTGGCTCTGTTCGGAGAGGTAGCCGAGGATGAGGGCTGACCGGTCGGTGTCGTGACGGCCTCGCGGGCTGACGGTGCAGGGGCGTCGCGGGACGCCGCCGGTGTGGGGCAACAGGTGGCGTGCTGGCACAGCCCCGAGCGGGTGGCCCTCGACCTCCGGTCGGCTTCAAACAGGTCGAGCCGAAGGTCTGCCGATAGAAGGTGGCCGACCTGAGGCTGTCCAGCGCGGCCAAGGCGGATATCCGCCTCTACGAACCGGGGTTCGCCTGCCGTGACCGTCGGTGATGCGCGAAGATCCTTATTGGCTGGGCCAGTTGATGGCCGGATGAGTTCGTGACGATCTTCGAGTGCAAGGGATGGACGCGTGACGCGGATCGGGGAGATGTGGCTCAGCGACGGGACCGCGGTGCGGGTCGAGGTCGATGGGCAGCCGGACAGTGGGATCGACCGCGTGGGCCGTGGGTCGGTGTCCGAGGTCGTCCGCGGCTCAGCGCATACACTCCAGGAGGCGCTCGCGCACATCAGACCTGCGGTCGAGGCGGTCGCGGACAGCGTCCGGGAACTGGTGAGCCGACCCGACTCGGTGAGCGTGGAGTTCGGGATCAAGCTGTCCGCGGAAGCGGGCGTGGTGGTGGCGAAGGCGGCGAGCGAGGCCAACTTCGCCGTGCGTCTGGAGTGGGACGCCCGCGACCCTGGATAATTGTGTACATGACAGTGCTACTGCTACGGGGTGAAGCGGCGCTGGAATCGGGCCTTGTCCGTATACGGGGCGCCGACGAGGTCGCGGGGGCGGGCTTTCTCGTGGCGGCCGACATCATCTGCACGTGCGCGCACGTCGTCGCGGACGCGCTGGGGCTCCCGCGGGACACCATGGCCGCGCCCTCCGAGGCTGTACAGGTGGAGTTCCCGCTGGTGCGCGACGCGGACGGAGGCATCCCCGCCCGGCGTGCCCGGGTCGTCTCCTGGCAGCCGGTGCTGGAGGACGACAGCGGCGACGTGACCCTGCTGCGTCTCGACGCACCCGTGCCCCACGCTCGCCCGGTGCCGCTGGTGGACGGTACGTCCGTGTGGGGGCACTCCTTCCGCGCGTACGGGTTTCCCGGCGGTGGAGACCACGGGGTGTGGGCGACCGGCATGTTGCGGAGCGTTCAGGGCGCGGGCTGGGTGCAGATGGACACCGGCCCCGGCGGCCCGCGGGTGACCAACGGCTACAGCGGCGCGGCGGTGTGGGACGACGTGCAGGGCGGGGTCGTCGGGCTGGCCGTGGCAGCTGGTCGCGGCGACTTGGCGGGCACTGCGTTCCTCGTTCCGTCGGTCGCGCTCGTGGACGAGGAGGTGCTGCGTCCGACATGCCCGTTCCGCGGCCTCGATGTGTTCGAGGAGGAGGACACAGAGTTCTTCCACGGGCGCGAGGAGGACACCGAGCGGCTGGCCGCATCGATCGCCGAGCGCCCCCTCACCGTGATCGTCGGCCCCTCGGGAAGCGGCAAGTCCTCACTGATCCGCGCCGGTCTGCTGCCGCGGCTCCGGGCGGACGGCATGGGCGTGACCGTGCTGCGCCCCGTGCCCGGTACACCGCCCGAGACGCTGCTGGCGCACGCGGTCGTACCCGTCCTGGAGCCTGGTGTCGGGGAGGTCGACCGGCTGAGCAAGGCGGGCGAGCTGGCGCGGCTGCTGGGCGGTGGGTCCGGCAGTCCTGCCCGGGCGGCGGAGCAGGCCGGAGCGGACCGAGGCCGGACGCCGCAGGCCATCGCCGCGCTGCGCGCCTCACTCGAAGAACGGGCCGGGCAGGGAGGCCACCTGATCGTCGTCGATCAACTGGAGGAGTACGTGGGCGCCGAGCCGTCGGCCGCGCGCACCCTGCTCAGCCTCCTCCTCGCGCTGACCGAGAGCCCGGGCGCCGGGCGCGGCCTGCGCATCGTCACCACCGCACGTCAGGAATCCCTCGACGTCCTGCTGACCTCCCGGACGTCCGGCTCGCTGAGCGATGCCGTCGTCTTCCTCGCCCCGCTCGACGCGGAGAACCTGTACCGCGCGGTCACGGGCCCCGTCGACGCCGTACCCGGGCTGTGGCTGGAGCCGGGACTGGCCGAGCGTATCGTCGAGGACGCGGCGGACGAGCGCGGCCGGATGCCGCTGGTGGAGTTCACCCTCACCAGGCTCTGGGAGCGGCGCGAACGCTTCATGCTCACCCACGCCGCCTACGACGAACTCGGTGGCGTCGCCGGAACCCTGGTGGGTTACGCGGACGACGCCTACGGCACGCACGTGCCGGCGGCCGAAGAGGCCGTCGCGCGCAGGCTGTTCGTGCAACTGGCCCGTCCCGACGACCGGGGCGGATACACCCGCCGTGCCGTCCCCGTCACCCAGCTCGATCCCGCCGCTGCGGCGCTCGCCCGTCGGCTGGCTCGGGGAAGGCTGGTCGTCATCGGCCATACGACCGAGGGCACGCAGATCGTCGACCTCGCGCACGAAGCCCTCACCGGGTTGTGGCCCAGGCTGAGCGCCTGGCTGGACGACAGCAGGAGCTTCCGGCAGTGGCAGGAGCAGCTCCGTGCGGACATGGCGCGCTGGGAGGCGACGACGAGAGAAGTAGGTGCCTTGCAGCGCGGCAGGACCCTTGCGGTGAGCGTGGAGTGGCTCCAGCAGCGGCCCGCGGAGATGACGGCGGACGAGCGCGCCTATATCGAGGCGGGCCGCCGTTACGCGCAGAGGATGGTCCGCAGGCTGCTCGCGGGAGCCGCGCTGCTGACGGCTCTGCTGGTGGTGGCGGGGACGCTGGGCGTCATCACCTGGAACACCAGCCGGAATCTCGAGAGTCAGCTGCGTACCCTCGCCTCCCGCGCGCTCGCGGAGGAGTCGGGCAGCCGGCAGGCCCGGGAACCGGGCACGGCAGTGCAGTTGGCGCTCGCCGCCTGGCACGCCGACCAGACGCCGCAAGCGAGGGAGGCCCTGCTCGCACAGTACGTGCGCGCCCAGTACGCACGCGGCCTCCACACCGGCCTGTGGCGGGGCCGGGTCCAGGATCTGGACGCCACCCCGGACGGCCGCATCCTCGCGGTGCGCTCCAAGCCCGACAGCGGCGACTCGTACGAGGTGTCGATCGTGACCGGCGTACTGGACGGCACACCGCGGCACTACACGCTCAAGGGCGTGCCCAAGACCGCGCTGCGCGGCGTGATCAGCCGCGACGGGCGGCACTATGCCGCGGTGATGCCGGACGGCACGGTACGGCTGTGGCGGCTGGACGGCGAGGGCAGCGAGCCAACGCGGCTCGGCGAACGGCTCACGAGCGAGCACGAGGGTGTTCGCGACGGTGTCAGCGCCGGGCTGGACTTCAGCGCGGACGGCAGCCGGCTGCTGCGTTTGCTCGACATCCACACGCCCGGCGGTGAGGGCGCGAAGCCGAGGGCCTTCCTCGATGTGTGGGACCTGGACAGTCTCAAGCCGCTGCCGGTGGCGGACACGGTGGTGTCGACCGCGGGGGACCAGAGCGTGCGCTTCGGCGAGGACGCCGACACGGTCGAGGTCACGACGCGCCTGTCCGAGGACGCCAGAACACCCAACGGCACCGTGCTGCGTGACCTGCGCACGGGGCGCGTGCTGCGGAAGATCCCAGCCGACGACGCGTCCGGTGTCTGGCTCTCCTCCGACGCCACGGGCGCCTATGGCTTCGACACCACAGAGATCACCGAGTTCGGCTACGCCGAGCTGATCCTCGGCAGGCGGGACACGGACGACACGTTCGCCACTCGGCTGCCTCTGGACGATGAGCCGGGCTACGAGGGTCCGAAGCTCGCCGTCGCCCGGAGCAAGGAGGGCGCACTGACCGTGCTGTCCCCGGTCGGGAACACCCTGGTCGTGGCCTACGCGCCCGCCGCGCCCCGACCCGACTCCGGAGAGGAGATCGACCCGCCAGTCCTGTCGCCGGACGGTGACAGGGGCGCGCGGCTGACGGAACGCGGGCTGCAGGTGGTGGACCTGGTGCGCGGAGGAACCACTGTCGGCAAGCTGCCGACTGGGGGCGGCGGGGGGAGCCTCGTATGGACGCGGGACGGCAAGTATGTCGTGCTCGCGCGGGAGCGTGGTTCGCACCTGCACGTGTACGACGCCGACGCGCTGTCCAACCGTGTCGACGTGCCGTTGGACGCGGGTCGGGAAACGGGCGAAGAGGAGGGGCTCATCGGCATGGTCGAGCCCCTGTCCGACGGCGATATCGCCGTCCTGACCCAGAGCGGTACCCTGCTCCGGGTGGACCCGGAACGGGGTGCGCAGACAGGTGAACCGCTGACGGTCGACCGCTCACCGCGCGGCCAGACCTTCCCCCCGGTCAGGAGCCAGATCCTGGGCCGTCCGAGCCATCCGGGTCAAGTCGCCGTGGTGACGCCCGATGACGGGGAGAAGGGCACGATCCAGATCTGGGACCTGCGGACCCGTACACGGACGTTGACACTGAAGGGCGATGAGGTCGGCTGGGCCTTCGACGGGGACGACGCGAGCAACCTGGCCTTCTCCCCGGACGGCCGGTACCTGGCGATGGCCTACAACGACGGCAGGCTGCACCGCTGGGATCTGGAGGAGAAGCCCCGCGTCCGCACACCCGTCGCCATCCCTACGAGCGACAGTGTCGTGGCGGTCACGAACAGCGGAGTGATGGTCACGGCTGACGTGGACAGGTACGAGCTATGGGCTGCCGACGGCAAACGTATGGGTGTGATCCCGAGCCGCGTCGGCTCCAGGGCGGTTCTGCGAGACACACAGCTGATCGTCGTCGCCGAGGGCCGACGCAGCGCCTTCGAGCTGAGCGCCGACACCTGGCTCAGCCACCTCTGCGAGCACGTGGGCCGCGCCTTCACCGACGAGGAACGCGAGCACCTCCCACCCGGCACCCCATCAGAGCCGCCGTGCACCGGTGCATAGGTGAGTGAGTCTGTCTTCGCCTTGACGGTCGAACCTGTAAGCACAGGAGCGATGGAGACGGGACCTTACAGGGCATCGCGCGGGGCTCGCGCGCGCGGGACACCATCGGCCTGTTCGGAGGGACTTGAGAAGCGGCTCTTCTCACGAGAAGCCGCAACATCGCCGCCGATCGACAGATGAGCCTCAAGATCCTCGGGATAGGGTGCGGGGCACCTGCGAGGGGTACTTCGGGGACTCGCGTGAAGTCGCTGTAGAGCGTGGTCAGTTCCCGAGGATCGTCTCGCGCGCCGCTCGTGCCCAGATGGCTTGCCGACGCTGGTACCGAGCCCATGCAGCTCCAGTGGAAGACGACCTGCCGGGCGAGGATGCCGCGTGTGCCAAGACCAAGCCGCCTGGCGGCCGCCAGACGCTTCCGGCGCGGCGGGGGCCCGGCCGTAGCACCGCATACCGGACATTCATTCAGCGTACGGAGCGAGCTGGCCCGCGCCCGCGCAGGCGAGACTCGGTCACCGCCCGCTAAACGCACGGCAACGGCAGTCAGGGCGTGATCGCAAGCGTTCGGAGGGCTGCCGCCGAAGCGACCAGGCCCTGTCGCTCCAGCCTGGTGATCACGTCAGCCACTGTGCCTGGCGGCTTTCGCCAGCTATCCGCGATTCTCTGCACCGCGCCGTAGACGACCTGCGGGGCCAGATCGATCTGTGCCTCCAGGAAAGTGTCCGGATGTACCGCTTCGACGTCCCAGGGAGCCAGGGCATCGGTCGGGAAGTCCTTCAGGTTGAAGGTGACGACGACCTGTGCCTTGGCCCGGATCGCCGCGGCCAGGACATGTCGGTCGTCCGCGTCCGGCAGCTCCACGGCATCGATCAGCGGCTCGTATCCCGTGACCAGGCAGTCCCGGATCGCTCGGATCATCAGAGCGCGGACGCGATCCAGTTTCTCGGGCGGAATGTCCGGACGGTCCTTGAGGATGTTACGGAATGTCTCGTCGAGGATCTGGTCGGTCCACTTGGCTTGGACGAGGCCACCCTGCGCGATTCGGATGAGGACGTCGCGCAGGGTGCTGGGATAGAGGACGTTGGCGTCGTAGATGGCGACGAAGGCCATCTGCTAGATCATTCCCATTTCCTGGCCGAGCTGGGTGAGCTCGTCGGCGGCTTCGCGACGACGCCGGTCGTCCTTGCGCTTGTACTGAAGGAGCGACGACGCGGTGATCCGCCGATGCGTGCCGACGGTTCGGTGTTCGATTTCTCCGGCCGCGAGCAGGCCGATCAGGAATGGCCGCGACACGTTGAGCATGTCCGCTGCCTGCTGTGTGGTGAGCTCTGCGTCGGACGGGACGACCGAGACGGCGCGGCCGGCCCCCAGGTGGGCCAGCATGCCGGCTAGCAGTTCCACGGCTTCGCGGGGCAGGGCGAGGGGCTCGCGCTCTCCGTCCTCGACCGTCACGGTGATCTCTGCGAGGTCCTGGTGGGCCGCCAGGTAGCTGCGGACCTGTGCGAGCGCGTGAGCTGCGGCCGCGGTCTTCTCAGGCGGCAGCTTCACGGGTCGGATGTCTGTCTTGGTCATGGTGCGCCCCTGTCGGTGCGGGAGGCAGGCGTCGAGTCTGCGTGTACCCATTATTTGAAACAATCGAAGTAAACGCAACAAATGAAACAAGATGATCGCTCGAGAGGCTGTCGAGCCTACGGCGCTCCGAACATCCAGCCCTCTTTGTCGGGGAACGGCAAGCTGATGGCTTTGGCTCGTGTCTTGCCGTGGTCCCGTGCGCAAGGGACCTTCCAAACCGCGCAGTTGAGGAGAGGTCAGGTGGCGACCAAATCCGCCGAAGGGGATCCCGTGCCCTCCGCGTGCCCTATCCCGAGCCGTGTCTGGGGCGCGACGGCGACAAAAGGTCTGGACAACAAATAAGCCCCAGGCCGCTGACCTGGGGCTTCAAGAAGAGCGGGTGACGAGAATCGAACTCGCGCTCTCAGCTTGGGAAGCTGATGTTCTACCATTAAACTACACCCGCGTAAGACGCCGGTCGGTGCCGGTGTCGGGACGCGTCGTTACTTTACCTCATGTCGGGCCCCGCGCGCTGGAAGCGTGGGGCCCGGGTCTGTTTGAGGGTGGGACGGGGCTGCGGGGGGCGGGAGTTGGGGCGTACGGTGGAGGCGTGGGAGAGGGTCTGGGTGGGCCTTCGAGGGAGTCGGGGTGCCACCTGGAGGGCCGTCCCTTTCATCCCGTAATGTGGCTTTCGTCGTCCGGTCGACGTCAGGTCGACCACCAGACGCGGCTCTTGGGGAAGGGACTCTTGGACTTGATGGAGCGCACCGTCGTCCGTTGTGCCGATGGGCACGTGTTCAGCACCGCTTCGTTCCCGATGCAGCAGGCCGAGCGCCTCGGCCCCGGCCGGCTCATCCGCTGCCCTCGTTGCGCCCGGTTGCGCAGCGTCGTGCCGGTCGCCTTGGAGAAGCGGTAGCGGCAATAGCGGTGCCAGTGGTGCAGTAGCGCTGGGGCGCGCGGTTCCCTGCCCGATTGGAGGGGGTCCGCGCGTCTTGCGTATCCTCGGGGCGTGCTTCTCTCAGACAAGGACATCCGGGCCGAGATCGACGCCGGGCGGGTGCGGATCGAACCGTACGACGAATCCATGGTGCAGCCGTCGAGTATCGACGTGCGGCTCGATCGGTTCTTCCGGGTGTTCGAGAATCACCGGTACCCCCATATCGATCCATCCATCGAGCAGGCGGATCTGACGCGGCTCGTGGAGCCGGAGGGTGATGAACCGTTCATTCTTCATCCCGGGGAGTTCGTTCTCGCCAGTACGTATGAAGTCATCACCCTGCCCGATGATCTTGCCTCGCGGCTTGAGGGGAAGAGTTCCCTCGGGCGGCTCGGGCTCGTCACCCACTCCACCGCCGGGTTCATCGATCCCGGGTTCTCCGGACATGTGACCCTTGAGCTGTCGAATCTCGCGACTCTTCCGATCAAGCTCTGGCCCGGTATGAAGATCGGGCAGTTGTGCATGTTCCGGCTCAGTTCGCCGGCCGAGCATCCGTACGGCAGTGAGCGGTACGGGTCGCGGTACCAGGGGCAGCGGGGGCCCACCGCCTCCCGGTCCTTCCGCAACTTCCACCGGACCCAGGTGTGAGCATGTCCCACACGTCCCACGCGGCGTCCCAGGTGCGAGAGAACCTCACGTACGACGCCTTCGGCTCCGCCGTGCGCGAGCTCGCGCAGATCATCGCCGATGACGGGTACGAGCCGGACATCATCCTCTCCATCGCGCGCGGGGGCGTGTTCGTCGCCGGTGGGCTCGCCTACGCCCTCGACTGTAAAAATCTTCATCTGGTCAACGTCGAGTTCTATACCGGTGTGGGTACTACGCTCGAAATGCCCGTCATGCTCGCGCCCGTCCCCAACGCCATCGACTTCTCCCACAAGAAGGTCCTGATCGCGGACGATGTCGCCGACACCGGGAAGACCTTGAAGCTCGTCCATGACTTCTGCGTCGAGACCGTCGCCGAGGTTCGGTCCGCCGTGATCTATGAGAAGTCCCACTCCCTCGTCAAGTGCGAGTACGTGTGGAAGCGGACGGATGAGTGGATCAATTTTCCGTGGAGTGTCGAGCCGCCGGTCGTCCGGAGGGACGGGCAGGTTCTCGACGCCTGACATCGGCTTCGGGTTCTGACATCGGCTTCAGGTTCCGGACCGGAGGAGCCTCGGGCGTCACGCCCGCATGAATCCACATGAGTGAG
>NZ_AEJC01000304.1 GCF_000317595.1 Streptomyces ipomoeae 91-03
TCGCAGTACATAACCGCCCGCCCCACGCCGGGCGTCCTCTCCGATGCGGAACCCGAAGGAGAGGCCGGGCCCGATATCGGCGGGGTCGACGCGCACCACGGGCACCTCACGCTCGTTCAGCGCGGCGATGACCTTGTCCGCGGTGAAGTCCTCCAGCGCGGTGACGACCAGGACGGTGGAGGCCATCGGTCAGTCCGACTCGTAGTCGGTGGTGTTGTCGTCCTGGGTCTGTGGCTGCGGGTTCTGCACGTCGCCGCCCCCGCTTCCGTATTACTCCGCGCGCCGTGTTCGCTCAGGGCGAACCATCCGCCGGGCCTCGGGTTCCCCACTCCACGGGCGGCCCCTCGAAGTGCGCCGCGTGCTGTGGAGGACGAGCTGCGGCACCGTACACATGGACGTCTTCCGCGCCGTCCAGGACACCACCGGACGGATCGTCGTCACCGGCGCGGCGCACGACGTCCCGCTCCGGCATGAGGATGTCGCGCACGACGACCGCGCACAGGTACAGCGTCCCCAGCAGGTGGGCCATGATGGCGACGTGGTAGCCCTCGGCGGGCAATCCCTTGTGGGCATCACCGCTCGTCGTGTACGCGAGGTACATCCAGATCCCCAGGTAGTACGCGACCTCGCATGCCTGCCAGATCAGGAAGTCCCGCCAGCGGGGCCTGGCCAGCGCGGCGAGCGGAACCAGCCAGAGCACGTACTGCGGCGAGTAGACCTTGTTGGTGACGATGAAGGCCGCGACGATCAGGAAAGTGAGCTGCGCGAAACGCGGTCGACGCGGCGCGGTCAGCGTGAGTGCGGCGATTCCCGCGCAGACCAGCAGCATGGCGATCATCGCGTAGGCGTTCGCCGTTTCCGGGGTGATCTGGATGTTCATCCGCTGCGAGACGACGAGGAAAATCGAGCCGAAGTCGACGCCGCGTTCCTGACTGAAGCGGTAGAACTTCGCCCACCCGTCGGGCGCGAGGAGCATCACGGGAAGGTTCACCGCGAGCCAGGCCCCGACGGCGGCGAGCAGCGCGGTCCCGAACTCCCGCCACTTGCCCGCCCGCCAGCACAGCACGAAGAGCGGTCCGAGCACCAGGAACGGGTAGAACTTGGCGGCCGTGGCAAGCCCGATCAGCACGCCGAAGGCCAGAGGACGCTTCCGAGACCACATCAGCGTCGCAGCGGCCAGCAGGGCCACGGCGAGCAGATCCCAGTTGATGGTGGCCGTCAGAGCGAAGGCGGGAGCCAGAGCCACCAGAAGGCCGTCCCAGGGGCGCCGACGGTGAATGCGCGCGCAGCATACGGCGATGATCGCCGCGCACACCATCAGCATTCCGGCGTTGACCATCCAGTACCACTGCTCTTGTTCCTGGATGGTGCCGCTGCCCGGGGTGAGCCAGGCAGCGACCTCCATGAACACACCGGTGAGCACCGGGTACTCCAAGTACTCCATGTCGCCGGGGATCTTGTCGAAGTACGGCACGAGACCGTCGGCGAAGCCGCGCCCCTGGTAAAGGTGCGGGATGTCCGAGTAGCACGCGTGCGTGTACTGGGAGCTGACCCCGAAGAACCAGGCGCCGTCGTAGCAGGGGAGCTTCTGCACCATGCCGAGGGCGAACACGCCGATCGCCACGAGTGCGACGACCCGTACAGAGGTCCACCAGGACGCCCCGAGCAGTGCCCACCGCCCGATCGGGCCGCCGATCAGCTCACTGCCGGTCGCAGCGACCTCGTCCTCCTTGGTTGGGCGCACCGGCTCCGGCTCGTCCACGCTCACTCGCGTCGTCTCTGCACTGGGCATGCCGCACATCCTGCCGTACGCGCCTGGGAATACGCCGAGGACCGCTGCAACCCGTCGTCCGTGACGGCTCTGTTTCACGTGAAACACCCCTCGCTCCACCTCTCCCCTGTCCGGGCAGACAAACATGGGCCACCGCACCCGATCGGTGCGATGGCCCATGTTTCACGTGAAACGCCGCCTATCGGACAACGAGCTATCCGGTGGTGCCCTCGAAGAGGCCCCCTCCGTTCTGGTTGCCTCTCGTATCGTCCTCGGACTCCGTCGGCGTCGGGGTCACCCCGCCGTCGACGCCGGAGGTGTCCGTACCACCGGTGTCCGTGGTGCCGGGGTCCTCGCAGTTCGGGTTGAACGGGTTGTTGCAGGTCTCACTGGGTGAGGGCGAGGGCAGCGACTCGCTCTCGGTCGGCGACGGGCTCGGCTCGGGGCTCTCCTCCGGGGACTCGGTCACCGTCGGCGTCGGGGTCGGGTCCGGGTCGTCGTTGACGATCTCACCGATGGGCTCGGGCTCCGGGAAGTCCTTCGCCGGCACACCCTTGAGCGCGTCCTCCATGTAGTCGTGCCAGATCTCGGCCGGGAACGAGGCACCGTGGATCGTCTCCTGGCCACCCGTGCCGTACATCTCCAGGAATGTGCGGTTCTTGTTGGACTCGTCGTCGTCCATGCGGTACATGCTGATCGCCGTCGACAACTGGGGCGTGTACCCGACGAACCAGGCCGACTTGTTGCCGTCGGTGGTACCGGTCTTACCGGCCACCTCGCGGCCGGTCAGCTGGGCCGAGGTACCGGTGCCCTCCTCGACGACGGTCTTGAGGACGTCGGTGACATTGTCGGCCACCGCCGCGGTGAAGGCCTGCTTGGTGTCGGCGATGTCGTCGTGGTCGAACTCCGTCAGGCCCTCGTGCTCGACCGTGGTGACGGAGAACGGGTCGTTCTGCTTGCCACTGGCGGCGAAGGTCGAGTACGCACCCGCCATACGAATCGCACTGGGGTCGGAGATGCCGATCGAGAAGGACGGGTAGCTGGTGCCCGTCAGGCTGTCCTCCTTGAGACCCGCCTCGATGGCCGCTTCCTTCACCCTGTCGAGACCGACGTCCATGCCCAACTGCACGAAGGCGGAGTTCGCCGAGACCCTCATCGCCTCACGGAGGTCGATCTGGTACTTCGGCGGGCTGCCGTACGACGCGTCGTCGTCGTTGGCCTGCAGCCACTCCTTGCCTTCTTCGTTGGTCCAGATGTCGCCCTTGTAGTCCTTGATCTTCAGGTTGTTCTTGCCGCTGTAGAGGCTCTTCGGCGAGACGATGGTGCGTTCGTCCTGCGCCTGTGTCTCCCCGAGTTCGGGGTCGCGCTTGCCCCAGGTCATGGCTGCTGCCAGGACGAACGGCTTGAATGTCGAACCGACCTGCGCGCCGGTGACGTCGGCGTTGTTGGTGAAGTGCTTGGTGGCGTCCTCACCGCCGTAGATCGCCTCGATGGCGCCGGTCTTCGGATTCACCGACGCGCCACCGAACTGCACGTGGGTGTCCGTCTTGGGGCGCAGGTCCGGCTTGATGTTCTCCTTGCGGACCTTGTTCACGGCCTTCTCGAGCTCCTGGACCTTCTTCTTGTCGAAGGTCGTGTGGATCTCGTAGCCGCCCCGATCGAGCTGGCTCTGCGTGATCTTGGTGTTGTTGAGGATGTAGCCCTTGGCCGTGTCGACGAGGTAGCCGATCTGGCCGCCCAGCTGAGCGTTGGAACGAGGCTTCTGGATCTTGGGGAACTCGGTGTACTTGGCCCGCTCCGCCGCCGACAGGTGCTTGTCCTTGACCATCTCGTCGAGGATCCAGCTCCAGCGCTCCGTGGCTCGTTTGGTGTTCGCCTGCGCCGTGGCCGCCGGGTCGTACGCCGTGTTTCCTGCCGGGTCGTAGTACGTGGCGCCCTTGAGGACCGCGGCGAGGAAGGCGCACTGGCTCGCGTCGAGGTTCTCCGCGTCCTCGCCGAAGTAGGTGCGGGCCGCCGCCTGGAGACCGTAGGCGCCACGGCCGAAGTAGGCGGTGTTCAGGTAGCCCCGCATGATCTCTTCCTTATCGACCTGGGCACCCACCTTGATCGAGATGAAGAGTTCCTTGACCTTCCGCGACAGGGTCTGCGACTGGTCGTCGAGCATGGCGTTCTTCACGTACTGCTGAGTGATGGTCGAACCACCCTGCGTCTGACCGCCCTTGGCCATGTTGACGACGGCACGGGCGATACCCATCGGATCGACGCCGCTGTCGGTCTCGAACGTCTTGTTCTCGGCCGACATGACGGCGTAGCGCATCTCCTTGGGGATCTTCTCGTACGCGATGATCTGGCGGTTGACCTCACCACCCGTCGCGACCATCTGTGAGCCGTCCGATCAGTAGTACACGTTGTTCTGCGCCGTCGCGGCCTCGGCCGGGATGGGGACGGACACGACCGCGTAGCCGATGCCGGCCGCCGCCACCAGGCATCCGAA
Organism: Streptomyces ipomoeae 91-03; assembly: GCF_000317595.1. Lineage (GTDB taxonomy): Bacteria > Actinomycetota > Actinomycetes > Streptomycetales > Streptomycetaceae > Streptomyces > Streptomyces ipomoeae. The sequence goes on from NZ_AEJC01000304.1 coordinate 4,266, forward strand.
GAACCCGATGAACAGACCCGTCACCTGGCGCCATGACGGCACCCACCGCATCGCTCCGTACTTGCCGGCGCGTGGGTAGTCGATGAAGCGCTTCTTGCCGGGAGGAGCGGCGCGCCCACGGCCACGACCGGGACCGCGCCCGGCGGGCTCGGCCGCTCTGCGGCGGCCACCGCCAGTGCCGGTGCTTCTCTGCGCCGCCCGTCGAGCCGCTGCGCGGCCCTCGTACGGGCTCTCCTCACCTCCCGTGCCATAAGTGTCGGAAAGTGACCCGGTGGCGCCCCGCGGTGCCGCGCGGCGGCCGGAGGACGCCGACTGGCCGCGTCGGGCCGCGGCACGTCCGCCTCCCTGCGGCTGCGGCGGTTTGCGACGGTGCTCGCTCATCGAACGACTACTCCTCGGGCAGGCGCACCCGTGCGCGCCTGGAAACGGCGGCTGGTTTCCGGTCCCCCCGAAGTACGGATGCGGTCGTGTTGGCATTCATCCGTACCGCACCCAGGACGGCGACGTGCTCAAACGTCACTCGGTTCCCAGTGGTGTGCATGCCGCACAGACTACGCACCGCCAAAACCCATTGAGGACCGAACTTCATCCCAAAACAGGCAACTTGTTTCCTACGAATCGGTGATGTGATCCCGTTCACCGCGTCCCCACTTGTCGCTTCAGCAGGGGCGTTCTATCGTCGGGATGTATCGAGTCGATACATCAGCTCGGCATAAACGCGTGTCGGCGAGGTCAGCGGCGAAGAGGAGGCGACATGAGCCGGCGCTCCGGAATCCTTGAGTTCGCCGTTCTCGGCCTGCTCCGCGAAGCCCCGATGCACGGCTATGAGCTGCGCAAACGACTCAACACATCCCTGGGTGTGTTCCGCGCGTTCAGCTACGGGACGCTCTACCCCTGCCTCAAGACGCTGGTCGCCAACGGCTGGTTGATCGAGGAATCGGGCGGTACCCAGGACGACGCTCCCGCCGCCCCACTCACGGGCCGCCGCGCCAAGATCGTCTATCGGTTGACGGCGGAAGGTAAGGAGCACTTCGAAGAGTTGCTTTCGCAGACGGGGCCTGACGCATACGAGGACGAGACCTTCGCGGCTCGCTTCGCGTTCTTCGGGCAGACCTCCCGTGATGTGCGCATGCGCGTCCTGGAGGGCCGTCGCAGCCGTTTGGAGGAGCGGCTGGAGAAGATGCGTGCCTCCCTGGCACGCACCCGCGAGCGCCTCGACGACTACACGCTCGAGCTCCAGCGCCACGGGATGGAGTCCGTGGAGCGCGAAGTGCGCTGGCTGAACGAGCTCATCGAGAGCGAGCGGGCGGGCCGGGCCCTGAAGGGCCCCGCCCACGGAGAGCCCGCTCGCGACACCACAGAGGGAGCGCCGGGCGCCCTGCCACGGCCCGGGGACACCCCCGGTCCGGATGCGCCCGGCGACACCACCACGTGAGGTCCCTGCCAGGACCTCACTCGTACACACAGGGAGCAACCGGAATGGGTTCGGTTCGCGTAGCCATCGTCGGCGTGGGCAACTGTGCCGCGTCGCTGGTGCAGGGAGTCGAGTACTACAAGGACGCCGACCCGGCGTCCAAGGTCCCGGGCCTCATGCACGTGCAGTTCGGTGACTACCACGTCCATGACGTGGAGTTCGTCGCGGCCTTCGACGTCGACGCGAAGAAGGTCGGTCTTGACCTCGCGGACGCCATCGGCGCCTCCGAGAACAACACCATCAAGATCTGCGACGTGCCGAGCACCGGCGTGACCGTCCAGCGCGGCCACACCCTCGACGGCCTCGGCAAGTACTACCGCGAGACCATCGAGGAGTCCGCCGAGGCTCCGGTCGACGTCGTCCAGGTCCTCAAGGACAAGCAGGTCGACGTCCTCGTCTGCTACCTGCCCGTGGGTTCCGAGGACGCCGCGAAGTTCTACGCCCAGTGCGCGATCGACGCCAAGGTCGCCTTCGTCAACGCCCTTCCGGTCTTCATCGCCGGCACCAAGGAGTGGGCGGACAAGTTCACCGAGGCGGGTGTCCCGATCGTCGGTGACGACATCAAGTCACAGGTCGGTGCCACCATCACGCACCGCGTCATGGCGAAGCTCTTCGAGGACCGGGGCGTCGTCCTGGACCGCACGATGCAGCTGAACGTCGGCGGCAACATGGACTTCAAGAACATGCTCGAGCGCGAGCGCCTGGAGTCCAAGAAGATCTCCAAGACGCAGGCCGTCACCTCCCAGATCCCCGACCGGGAGCTCGGGGCGAAGAACGTCCACATCGGCCCGTCCGACTACGTCGCCTGGCTCGACGACCGCAAGTGGGCGTACGTCCGCCTCGAGGGCCGTGCCTTCGGTGACGTCCCGCTGAACCTGGAGTACAAGCTCGAGGTCTGGGACTCCCCGAACTCCGCCGGTGTCATCATCGACGCCCTGCGTGCCGCGAAGATCGCGAAGGACCGCGGCATCGGCGGCCCGATCCTGTCGGCGTCGAGCTACTTCATGAAGTCGCCGCCGGTCCAGTACTTCGACGACGAGGCCCGCGAAAACGTGGAGAAGTTCATCAAGGGCGAGGTCGAGCGCTGACCGAGCGCTCGTAGTGGGCTGTTGAGGGTCTCCGGGGCACGCGCCCGGGGGCCCTTCCCATATGTGAGGCTGTGCCCCATGTCCGTCGTGTGCGACCTGCGCGTCCTGCTCCGCTTCCGGGACTTCCGGCGTCTGCTGACCGTACGCCTGCTGTCCCAGGGAGCCGACGGCGTCTACCAGGTCGCGCTCGCCACGTATGTCGTGTTCTCACCCGAGAAACAGACGTCCGCAGCCGCGATCGCCTCCGCGATGGCGATCCTGCTTCTTCCGTACTCCCTTGTCGGTCCTTTCGCGGGCGTCCTGCTGGACCGCTGGCGACGCCGCCAGGTCCTGCTGTACGGCAATCTGCTGCGCGCCCTGCTGGCATGCGTGACAGCCGTCCTGATCCTGAGCCAGGTGCCCGACTGGCTCTTCTACGTCTCCGCGCTCTGCGTCACCGCCGTCAATCGCTTCGTCCTGGCCGGCCTCTCGGCCGCGCTGCCCCGCGTGGTGGATGCCGAACGTCTGGTGATCGCCAACTCCCTTTCCCCGACGGCCGGCACCCTCGCCGCGACCGCGGGCGGCGGACTCGCCTTCGTGGTACGACTGGCAGGCTCGGACTCCGACGCCGCAGTGGTCCTCCTCGGCTCGACCCTGTACCTCTGCGCGGCATTCGCATCGCTGCGTATCGCCCAGGAACTGCTCGGCCCCGACCCCGAGTTGGTGCAACCACGGCTGGGCACGGCGGTAGCCAGCACGGCACGGGGCCTGGTCCGGGGCGTACGGCATCTCGCCGAGCCGGAGCGACGCGCGGCGGCCTGGGTGCTGGCGTCGATGACGCTGATGCGCTTCTGCTACGGCGCCCTGACGGTCATGGTGCTCATGCTCTGCCGGTACGCCTGGTCACCCAACCCCTCCGGGGAAACCGACTCCGACGAGGGACTCGCCCTCCTCGGCCTCGCCGTGGGGGTCTCGGGGGCGGGATTCTTCACCGCGGCAGTGCTGACGCCCTGGGCGGCCGGCCTATTGGGCCCGGCCCGCTGGATCGTCACCTGCGCGACGGCCGCCGCCGTACTGGAACCCGCCCTCGGTCTGTCCTTCGCCGAGGTGCCCATATTGATCGCGGCGTTCGTCCTGGGGCTCGTCACCCAGGGCTCGAAGATCGCCACGGACACGATCGTCCAGTCCTCGGTCGACGACGGCTACCGCGGCCGGATCTTCTCCCTCTACGACGTCCTCTTCAATGTGGCCTTCGTCGGCGCCGCAACAGTGGCCGCCCTGATGCTTCCCTCCGACGGCCGCTCCGCCGCTCTCGTGATCACGGTGGCCGTGATCTATGGAGCGATCGCTGCGGCCATGGCTCGCTTCGGAGTGCCGAGGCAACGCTGACACGAATGGGGCGATGTATTCCTCCAACGCGACCGCGGGCTATGCCGCCATCGCCGCGATGGGCCTCGCCTTCCATCTCACCGAGTACGGCGTGGACCGGCTCGGCCTGTGCGAGGCGGCACCGTGCCGCATGCCTACCTCGACACCTCCGCCAACCGCTCCCGGCGCTACTGCTCGGACCGCTGCGCGACGCGCGCCAACGTGGCGGCCTACCGCGCCCGCAAACGCCTGGAGGCCGACCGGTCGCAGAGCACGGGACGGGCGGCGCAGAGCGCCCAGCGGGCGAGCGCGAGCGGCGAG
>NZ_AEJC01000305.1 GCF_000317595.1 Streptomyces ipomoeae 91-03
CTTCCAGGACAGCAACGGCGACGGCATCGGCGACTCAAGGGCTGACCGCCAAACTCGACTACCTGCAGTGGCTGGGCATCGACTGCATCTGGCTCCCGCCCTTCTTCAAATCCCCCCTGCGGGACGGCGGTTACGACGTCTCCGACTACACCGCCGTCCTCCCCGAATTCGGCGACCTCGCCGACTTCGTGGAATTCGTCGACGCCGCCCACCAGCGCGGCATGCGCGTCATCATCGACTTCGTCATGAACCACACCAGCGACCAGCACCCCTGGTTCCAGGAGTCCAGGAACAACCCCGAAGGACCCTACGGCGACTACTACGTCTGGGCCGACAAGGACGACCAGTACCAGGACGCCCGCATCATCTTCGTCGACACCGAAGTCTCCAACTGGACCTTCGACCCCGTCCGCAAGCAGTACTTCTGGCACCGCTTCTTCTCCCACCAACCAGACCTCAACTACGAGAACCCGGCCGTACAGGAGGAGATCATCTCGGCACTGCGGTTCTGGCTGGACCTGGGCATCGACGGCTTCCGGCTCGACGCCGTGCCCTACCTGTACCAGCAGGAGGGCACCAACTGCGAAAACCTCCCGGCCACCCACGACTTCCTGAAACGGGTACGCAAGGAGATCGACGCCCACTATCCCGACACCGTACTGCTGGCCGAGGCCAACCAGTGGCCGGAAGACGTCGTCGACTACTTCGGCGACTTCCCCAGCGGCGGCGACGAATGCCACATGGCATTCCACTTCCCCGTCATGCCGAGGATCTTCATGGCCGTCCGAAGGGAATCCCGCTACCCCGTCTCCGAAATCCTCGCCAAGACCCCGGCCATCCCCTCCAACTGCCAGTGGGGCATCTTCCTGCGCAACCACGACGAGCTGACACTCGAAATGGTCACCGACGAAGAACGCGACTACATGTACGCGGAATACGCCAAAGACCCGCGGATGCGCGCCAACATCGGCATCCGCCGCCGACTCGCCCCCCTCCTCGACAACGACCGCAACCAGATCGAACTGTTCACCGCCCTGCTGCTGTCCCTGCCGGGCTCACCGATCCTCTACTACGGCGACGAGATCGGCATGGGCGACAACATCTGGCTCGGCGACCGCGACGCCGTACGCACCCCCATGCAATGGACCCCGGACCGCAACGCCGGATTCTCCTCCAGCGACCCCGGGCGGCTGTTCCTCCCCACCATCATGGACCCGGTCTACGGCTACCAGGTCACGAACGTCGAGGCGTCGATGTCCTCACCGTCGTCACTGCTGCACTGGACCCGCCGCATGATCGAGATCCGCAAGCAGAACCCCGCCTTCGGCCTCGGCGCCTACACCGAACTGCCCTCGACCAACCCCGCCGTCCTGGCCTACCTCCGGGAGTACGAGGACGACCTCGTACTGTGCGTCAACAACTTCTCCCGCTTCGCCCAGCCCACCGAACTCGACCTGCGCGCCCACGAAGACGCCACCCCGTCGAACTCATCGGCGGCGTCCGCTTCCCCGCCATCGGTGAACTGCCCTACCTCCTCACCCTC
>NZ_AEJC01000306.1 GCF_000317595.1 Streptomyces ipomoeae 91-03
GAAGGGGCAGCCGCCCCTGGGGATGGGAATGGGTAGGGGCGGCGGGGGCGAAAAACGCCGGGCTCAGACGGCCGCACACCAGCCCAGCTCCGGCCCCAACTTCGTGGCGATATCCGTGAGAATCTGCACATAGTCCTCATGATCGAAGGTGAACGGCAACGCGAAGGCCACCTCATCGATCTCACGGAACGCCACATGCGCACGCAACCGCTCACCGATCTCGGCCGACGTCCCGACCAGATCGGGCGCGAAGAGCAGCCGCCCCGGCCCCTGCGGCGCGAAGGTCCGAGGCAACCGCGCCGCCGCATACGCCTCGTACTTCGCCCGCTGCTCCGCCGTCGCGGAATCGGTCGGGATGACGACGAGCCCCTGCGAGACCCGAGCACGCTCCCCGTCGGGATGACGCGCCCGGAACTCCCGCACATGGGACAGCTGAATCTCGGCGAAGTCGAGCGTCCCTGACGAGTCGTCGGCTCCATCGGCCTTGACGACGCTGCTGGTAAGGAAGTTCATCCCGTTCTCACCGGCCCACCGAGCCGATCGCAGGCTGCCACCCCCGTACCACATACGACCACCCAACCCCGCCGACTGCGGCTGCACGCGGTCCGAGAAGACCTCGAACCCCTCCGTGCCACTGAAGTCGGTGGCCGGCTCCCCGCGCACGAAGTCGAGGAGCCGCCGTACCCGTTCGAAGCCGAAGTCCTCGGCATCGGCGGTGTCCGGGTACAGCGCCGACTTGACGGTATCGTAGTGCATCGGCGGTCCCACGCTGACACCGGGGTTGAGCCGACCGCCGGAGAGCAGGTCGACCGTGGCCAGGTCCTCGGCGAGACGGAGCGGGTTCTCCCAGCCCAACGGGATGACGGCCGTGCCGAGTTCGATACGGGTGGTGCGCTGGGAGGCGGCGGCGAGGACGGCGACGGGGGAGGAGATGCCGTACTGCAGATGACGATGGCGCAGCCAGGCGCTGTCGAAGCCGAGCCGTTCGCCCAGCTCGATGATCTCCAGTGTCGACTCGTGGCCCCGGCGGGGGTCCGCCCCGTCGAACAGCCCGATGGTCAGAAAGCCGAGCTTCCGCAACGGCCTTGAATCCGGCGACACGGCGTTCATCGTCTCCTCCAGCGTGTTCCGGTGGTGAGGACGATTGTGGCAGGGGGGTGCGGGAGCCGACGGTCGGCCGGTGGCCGGGCCGCAGTTGTGGCCAGAGCTGCAAGGGACGCGACCGCGAACGGTTCGGAGAATGTGGAGAGTTGGTGATGCCGGACGACGCCACTGCCATCACGGACCGTATGTAGTCGACCCTATCGGTCACACTCCGCGATCACGAGCCGCACCGTACCGCTCATGACGGGGGCTACCGGGATGATGATCCGGAAAAGTTGAGGTTCCGGGCGGCGGGTGGGGCAAGGGAAGTCCCGGATCTCTCGTACAGTTTGCGCCGTGGGATCTCTGCGCAATCCGGTCGGGCCGCTTCCCTCCACCATCTACTGGCGACGGAGGGCAATTCTGCTGGCCGTCGTCGGTGTCCTCGTGCTACTGGTCGTCTGGGTGGTCACCAGCGGTGGCGGTGGCGGCGGGAACAACGCGGGCGAGCCCAACGGCAAGAATCCCGCGCCCTCCATCACTCCCGGGCCGTCCGGTTCCGGGCCCGCGATCAGCGAAGCGCCGGGCGGGCGTGACGAGTCGGGCGACGAGTCCAGCGCCGGGGGCGACAGTTCGGGGTCGAGTGGTGGCACGGGGTCCGGCTCCGAGAACGGCGGGACCGCCGGCGACACCGGTGCCGCCGGGGGCGGTACGTCGGACGGCGGGGCCAACGGCAGTGGCGGAAGCACCTCCGGCGAGCAGGTTCCGGCGAGTTCCGCTCTTCCCGTCTGCACCGGCAGCGCCGTGAAGTTGAGCGTGCGCAGTGTGCGTAACTCCTACGAGCCCGGTACGAACCCCACGTTCGAGCTTGTCGCCCGTAACTCCTCCGGCAGCGACTGCAAGCTCGACCTCGGGCCTGACCACACGGTGGTGACGATCACCAAGACCGGGGCCGACGCGGCGTTCTGGTCTTCCGACGACTGCCATGAGAGTGCGGGCAGCCTGTTCTTCCGGGTACCGGCGGGTGACGAGGTCACCTACGCGCTGGAGTGGAACCGGGATCCCAGCGCGCCCAACTGTGCGACGCCGTCGGCGGGTTCAGCGCCGGCCGGGACGTACTGGGTCGAGGCCACGGCACCGGGTCTGGGGGAGGCGCGTCAGTCCTTCGTGTTGGAGAAGGACTGACGGCAGGCAGAGTCCCGGGGACCGTTCTTCCAAGAGCTCGGTCGGTGCGGGATTCGGGAGCGGCTGCGGGTTCGTCGGGGTTGGCTCTGGGGTCGTCGTGATTGCTCGCCCCATGCGGCGGAGCCACCCATCGACACAACCCCGCGCCCCTTACGGGGGCGCGCACGCCTCGGCCGGCCGCCGGAGGCTACACGTAGCGCTCCAGGATCGACGACTCCGCCAAGCGCGACAGGCCTTCCCGTACGCTTCGCGCTCGGGCCTCGCCCACGCCGTCCACCGTTTGGAGGTCGTCGACGCTCGCGGCCAGGAGTTTCTGGAGACCGCCGAAGTGTTCCACCAGGCGGTCGATGATGGCGCCGGGGAGGCGGGGGACCTTGGCCAGGAGGCGGAAGCCTCGGGGGGAGACCGCGGAGTCCATGCCTTCGGGCGAGCCGGTGTAGCCGAGGGCCCGGGCGACGGTGGGGAGTTCGAGGAGTTCGGCGTGGGTGAGGGCGTCGAGTTCGGACAGGGCCTCGTCGACCGTACGGGAACGTTTGGCCGTGGGTTCGGGGACGTAGTCCCGGACGACCAGTTCGCGTTCCGGTTCGACGCCCGCGATCAACTCGTCGAGCTGGAGGGCCAGGAGGCGGCCGTCCGTGCCCAGTTCCACCACGTATTCGGCGATTTCGGTGGCGATACGGCGAACCATCTCCAGTCGCTGGGAGACCGCCGAGACATCCCGGACGGTCACCAGGTCCTCGATCTCCAGCGCCGACAGCGTGCCCGCGACCTCGTCGAGACGGAGCTTGTAACGCTCCAGAGTGGCAAGGGCCTGGTTCGCGCGGGAGAGGATCGCCGCCGAGTCCTCCAGGACGCGGCGCTGCCCGTCGACGTAGAGGGCGATCAGACGCATGGACTGGGAGACCGAAACGACCGGGAAGCCTACCTGTTTGCTGACGCGGTCGGCGGTGCGGTGGCGGGTGCCGGTCTCTTCCGTGGGGATCGTGGGGTCGGGGAGCAGTTGGACGCCCGCGCGCAGGATCTTCGACAGGTCCGAGGACAGCACGATGCCGCCGTCCAGCTTGCACAGTTCACGCAGGCGCGTGGCCGTGAACTCGACATCCAGCACGAAACCGCCCGTACACATGGCTTCGACGGTCTTGTCGGAGCCGAGGACGATGAGTCCGCCCGTGTTGCCGCGGAGCACCCGCTCCAGGCCGTCGCGCAATGGGGTGCCCGGTGCCACAGCGCTCAGTGAGGCGCGCATCAGGCCATCGGAACCGGCACTCCCACCGGACTTTCCGGGAGCTGCTGCCCGGTCGTTGGCTGCCACTGCACTCCTCCGGTCGCAGGTTCTGGGGCGCTCCCGTTTCGCACATGTGGTTCGTACGGACGGGCGAGACCTGGGCAAAGTCTACCGGCGGTCCTCCTCCTCCCGTGGGGCCTCTCGTCGACGCGATCGGGGCAGTACCCGCAGGGCGTCCCCCACGTCGGCGACTTCCAGGACCTTCATACCGGGAGGAATCTTGCCGGGATCGGACGGAACGAGCGCGTGGGTGAAGCCGAGGCGGTGGGCTTCGGAGAGGCGGCGTTGGACGCCCGTGACCCTTCTGACCTCACCGGCGAGCCCCACTTCGCCGATCGCCACGAGGTTCTTGGGGAGCGGGGTGTCGCTCGCCGCCGACGCCAGGGCGAGCGCGATCGCGAGGTCCGCGGCAGGTTCGGAGAGCTTCACGCCGCCGACCGTCGCCGAGTAGATGTCCCGCTTGCCCAGGGCGCTGATTTTTCCGCGCTGCTCCAGGACGGCCAGCACCATCGAGACACGGGAGGTTTCGAGGCCGCTTGTTGTGCGGCGGGGGGAGGGGAGCTGCGAGTCGACTGTGAGGGACTGCACTTCGGCGACCAGCGGGCGGCGGCCCTCCAGGGTGACGGTGAGGCAGGTGCCGGGAACCGCTTCGTCGCGGCGGGTCAGGAACAGGCCGCTCGGGTCGGCGAGGCCCGTGATGCCCTCGTCGTGCAGCTCGAAGCAGCCGACCTCGTCCGTGGCGCCATAGCGGTTCTTGACGCCGCGGACCAGGCGGAGGCGGGCGTGGCGGTCGCCCTCGAAGTGCAGCACGACGTCGACGAGGTGTTCGAGGAGGCGGGGGCCCGCGATCGCGCCGTCCTTGGTGACGTGGCCCACCAGGAGCGTCGCCATACCGCGTTCCTTCGAGGCGCGGATGAGGGCGCCGGCGACCTCGCGGACCTGGGCCATGCCGCCGGGGGCGCCGTCGATCTCCGGGGATGCGACGGTCTGTACGGAGTCGAGGATGAGGAGGGAGGGTTTGACCTCGTCCAAGTGGCCGAGGACTGCGGACAGGTCGGTCTCGGCCGCGAGATAGAGGTGGTCGTGAAGGGCGTCGATGCGGTCCGCCCGGAGGCGGACCTGGCTGGCCGACTCCTCGCCGGTGACGTACAGGGTGGGGTGCTCCGCGCTGGCCGACTTCGCGGCCACGTCCAGGAGGAGCGTGGACTTGCCCACGCCGGGTTCGCCGGCGAGGAGGACCACGGCGCCGGGGACGAGGCCGCCGCCCAGGACTCGGTCGAGTTCGGGGACGCCGGTGGTGCGGGCGGTGGCCTGGCGGCCGTCCACCTGGCCGATGGGGAGGGCGGACGTGGTGACTCGGCCGGGGGTTGTCGTACGGACCGCGGGGGTGCCGTACTCCTCGATCGTGCCCCATGCCTGGCATTCGGGGCAGCGACCGAGCCACTTGGCCGTCTGCCAGCCGCATTCTGTGCAGCGGTAGGACGGGCGGTCCTTGGTGGATTTGGTACGGGCAGCCATGGGGGAACCGTATCCGAGGCCACGGACAGTCGGGGGTGGGGCGAGGTGGGGCGGGGCGCGCCTGGGGGCTCGGGGGGTTCTGGGGTGTGGCGTGTGCGGGTGGTTCGTGGCTGGTCGCGCCCGCGCGGCGGAGCCGCATATGTCACAGCCTCGCGCCCCTTTGAGTAGCGGCTGCGCCGCTCTCCGCGTGCGGGTGGGTGGTGGGTCGGGGCTGTGCCGGTGCGTCGGCCCGTCGCCAGGTGCGGGGTGCCTCCGGCGGTTGGGCGGGGGTGCGCCTGGGGGTGCGTGGGTGGGTCGGGGCCGTGCCGGTGTGTCAGCCCGTCG
>NZ_AEJC01000307.1 GCF_000317595.1 Streptomyces ipomoeae 91-03
AGCTGGACCGGCGGGTGATCGCGCGGGAGGAGCTGGTCGAGGCGTTGGCCGCCTCCGCGGCCGAGACGACTGCGGTGACCGAACCCCGGACCGAGGCCGAGCAGGCAACAGTGCCCTCGCCTGCACCGGTGCCGGGCTCGACGGTGCCGCCGTGGCGAGACGGGCTCCCGGTGACGGTGCTGACCTCGGACTACCAGCGGATTCTGGGTGTGGTGGAGGAGCGGTGCCCGGCGGGCCAGGGGCCGCTCAAGGCCAAGGAGATCGCGGTGGGGCTGGGCCTTCAGACGACGCCGGCCAAGGTCGAGGGGGTGCGCTCGAAGGCCAGGCGCCTGGCGGAGCGCGGGTGGCTGGTGCAGGAGACGTCGGGCATGTTCAGCGCCGGCCGACGGTCCGTGGCCGTGCCAGACGCCGGCCCATCCGCGTGACCATCGACCACCGGATCATCGCCTCGCTGGTAGCGGGCAGTGTTTCGTAATCCCTCGCCAGTCGGCGGGAGTTCATCAGCCACGCGAACGTGCGCTCTGCCACCCAGCGTCTGGGCAGCACCACGAACCCCTGCATGTCGTCGGTGCGTTTGACGATCTCCAAGGTCAGGGCGAGTTTCTGACGGCACCAGTCGACGATGGAGCCGGTGTAGCCGCCGTCGGCCCAGACGAGGGTGATGTCGCGGTGCAGGCTGCGCAGCCGGGCCAACAGGCCCACGGCGGCGTCGCGGTCGCCGATGTTCGCGGCGGTGACCGCGACGACCAGGAGCAAGCCGAGGCAGTCGGTCACGATGTGCCGCTTACGCCCGGGCACTTTCTTCCCGCCGTCGTAACCGCGTGAGGAGGCCGGCACCGTCGCGGCGGCCCGCACCGACTGCGCGTCGATGATCCCGGCCGTGGGCTCGGCCTCTCGGCCTTCGCGCTCCCTTACCCGTCCGCGCAGCCGGTCGTGGAACTCGGCGATCAGCCCGTGCTCGCGCCAGCGGCGGAAGAAGGCGTAAACCCGGCCCCAATCGGGGAAGTCCGCGGGCATCGCCCGCCACGAGATCCCGCCCGCGACCAGATAGCGGATCGCGTCCAACATCTGCCGGTGGCAGTAGCCCTCGGGCTGTCCGCCCCGCCCCTGGAGCCAGGCCGGCACCGGCAGCAGCGGCCGGATGGCCGCCCACTCCGTGTCCGTCATGTCCGACGGATACCGGCGCACCCGTTCGGGACGGTCGGCCGCGTTGCCGTACACGTGCGCGAGGCAATCACACGACACGGCGGGCGAGTTGAAGTCAACGGGCTCGGGCGCGTACAACAACGACAACAGGGCCTCCGGGAACCGCTCGGAATGGGGTCGCACCCCCGAGCTACCAGGAGGCCCTGCCTTCATGCGCATACACCGGGAAGATCACCCCGGCGGGAAACCTGTTCGACCTGCACGTTCCATGATCGGTTGAGATACGGCTTCTGA
>NZ_AEJC01000308.1 GCF_000317595.1 Streptomyces ipomoeae 91-03
CAGCCCCAGCACCGGGTGCCTCAAACACCCCCGTCCAGCCCTACCCACCGCGGACCTACGCCCCTCGCCGCGCCACCCGCTCGTACTGCACAGCCAGCCCGTCCAACAACGCGTTCAACCCCGTCTCGAACACCCGCTCGTCCACCTTCTCCTGCTGCTCGGCCGGATCGTACACACCCTCGTCGTCCACGACCCCCCCGGCGAACGACCCGATCGCGGACCCCATGATGAAGTACCGCATCAATGCCCCGATGGACGTGGCCTGGGCCGGAGGCCACCCCGCCTCGACCATGGCGCCGAACACCACGTCGGCGACCCGCAGCCCGGCCGGCCGCCGCCCGGGACCGCGCGCGAGGATCGGCACGATGTTGGGGTGGTCGCGCAGGGCGGCCCGATAGGAGACGGCCCAGTCGTGCAGCGCGGTGCGCCAGTCCCGTCCGTCCTCGAACATCGACAGGTCGACCTGCGCGCTCACCGAGTCCGCGACCGCCTCCAGGATCTGATCCATGGTCCGGAAGTGGTTGTAGAGGGACGGCCCGCTCACCCCCAACTCGGCGGCGAGCCGCCGCGTCGACACGGCCGCCAACCCCTCCGCGTCCACCAGCCCCCGCGCCGTCTCCACGATGCGGTCGGTGCTCAACAGGGGCTTGCGCGGTCGGGCCATGGCGCACATAGTAGGGCTGAGCCATAAAACTAGCAGTGATAATTAAACTGTGGACGCGAGGAGATCTGACGTGAACCTGGAGCTCAGCGAGGAGCAGACCGCCGTCCGCGCGCTCGCCCAGGACTTCGTGGAGCGCGAGATCGCCCCGCACGTCGTCGCCTGGGACCGCGCCGAGAACGTCGACCGCTCCCTCGTGAAGAAGCTCGGCGAGGTCGGCTTCCTGGGCCTGACGATCGACGAGGGGTACGGCGGCTCCGGCGGCGACCACCTGGCGTACTGCCTGGTCACCGAGGAACTGGGCCGTGGCGACTCCTCCGTGCGCGGCATCGTCTCCGTCTCGCTCGGTCTGGTGGCGAAGACGATCGCGGCCTGGGGGAGCGAGGAACAGAAGCGGCGCTGGCTGCCGGGCCTGACGGCGGGGGAGTACATCGGCTGCTTCGGCCTCACCGAACCCGGCACCGGCTCCGACGCGGGCAATCTCGCCACCCGCGCGGTCCGCGACGATGGGGGAGACTACGTCATCAACGGCACCAAGATGTTCATCACGAACGGCACCTGGGCCGATGTCGTCCTCCTCTTCGCCCGCTCCACGGACGCCCCCGGCCACAAGGGCGTCACCGCTTTCCTCGTCCCGACCGACACCCCCGGCCTGACCCGTCGCACGATCCACGGCAAACTGGGCCTGCGCGGCCAGGCCACCGCCGAACTGGTCCTGGAGGACGTCCGCGTCCCCGCCTCGGCGATGCTCGGCCCGGAGGGCAAGGGCTTCGGCATCGCCATGTCCGCGCTGGCCAAGGGCCGGATGTCGGTCGCGGCCGGCTGTGTCGGCATCGCCCAGGCCGCACTGGACGCGGCGGTCCGGTACGCCGGCGAGCGCGAACAGTTCGGCAGGACCATCGCGCACCACCAACTCGTCCAGGAACTCATCAGCGACATCGCGGTCGACGTCGACGCGGCCCGTCTGCTGACCTGGCGCGTCGCCGACCTCGTCGACCGGGGCCTGCCCTTCACCACCGAGGCCAGCAAGGCCAAACTCTTCGCCTCCGAGGCCGCTGTCCGCGCCGCGAACAACGCCCTCCAGGTCTTCGGAGGCTATGGCTACATCGACGAGTACCCGGCGGGCAAACTCCTCCGCGACGCCCGGGTGATGACCCTGTACGAGGGCACCAGCCAGATACAGAAACTGCTCATCGGCCGCGCGCTGACGGGAGTCTCGGCGTTCTGAGCGCCTGCCGGGCCCTCGACTGAGTAATCAAATGAGTATGTGAACGGATGTGGCCCGAACCACAACCCGCCGACCCTTGTCCCCATGAGTGAGACACCGGTCAAGCAGCAGAGCACGGCGGCCTTCTACGGCCAGGCCGTCGCGTCCTTCGTCGTCGCGATGGCGGCCACCACCATCGGCATCTACAACCTGGACGCCGACGTCTGGGTCCGTTCCTTCCTGGCCATCGCGGTCCTCTACCTGGTGACCTCGTCCTTCACCCTGGCCAAGGTGATCCGCGACCGGCAGGAGGCCGGCCGGATCGTCAGCCGGGTCGACCAGGCGAGACTGGAGAAGCTCCTCGCGGAGCACGACCCCTTCGAGAAGCTCTGACCCCGTCGCGTACCGCCCTGAGCGGGCACTCTAAGCGCTCGCTCACCCTCGGCGGTATGGTGGTTCCCAGCCATCGGAAGGGGCGAACGAGCGATGAGTACGGCGGAGGAGACGGCCGGCGGCGAGCCGCAGCCGTGGGGCGAGGTGAACCCGGACGCGGCCCGGCGGCTGCTGGTGGCCGCCGTGGAGGCCTTCGCCGAGCGCGGTTACCACGCGACGACGACCCGTGACATCGCGAGCCGCGCGGGCATGAGCCCGGCCGCGCTCTACATCCACTACAAGACCAAGGAAGAGCTGCTCCACCGGATCAGCCGCATCGGCCACGAGAAGGCCCTCGACGTCCTGCGCACCGCCGCCGAGTCCGAGGGCAGCCCCGCCGACCGCCTCGCCGAGGCGGTCCGCTCCTTCGTCCGCTGGCACGCCGGCCAGCACACCGTCGCCCGCGTCGTCCAGTACGAACTCGACGCCCTCGGCCCCGACGCCCGCGCCGAGATCGTCACCCTGCGTCGCCAGAACGACGCGGCCGTACGCGGCATCATCGAGGACGGCGTGGCGGCGGGCGACTTCGACGTCCCCGACGTCAAGGGCACCACCCTCGCCGTCCTCTCCCTCTGCATCGACGTGGCCCGCTGGTTCAACGTCGACGGCCCCCGCACCCCCGACGAAGTCGGCGCCCTGTACGCCGACCTGGTTCTGCGGATGGTGGGCGCGAGGAAGTAGCCCGGTGACGGAGCCCTGCCGGGCGAGCCTGTGGCCGCCCGCACCCGCATGATCGGTGAAATCCTCGAAACATTCGGAGTGCAGGGCTCACGTTTTGATCTTGAGTATCCAGTCGCTTCCGAACGTTTGCGGCGCGATCCCACCAGAATGGCTGATGAGCTGGGAAAATGGCTCTCGGGAGATCCCGAAACGTTGCGAATGTTTCGGGATCATCGCCGAAACCATTGACAGTTGACAGGGGCAGCTCAACACTCGCCGTGACAGGGCAACGACCTCACGAGGACGAGGAGGAAGCACGCCCATGAACGACGCACCCGCACCCCGCTCGCCCAGCCGCAGGCTGTTCCTCAGCGGTGTCGGTACGACCGCGCTGGCCGCCGCGACCGCGGCGGCCTTCCCCGGCACCGCGCACGCCGACACCGTCATCACCACCAACCAGACCGGCACCAACAACGGCTACTACTACTCGTTCTGGACCGACGCTCCGGGAACGGTCTCCATGACCCTGGCCTCCGGCGGCAACTACCGGACCTCCTGGAGCAACACCGGCAACTTCGTCGCCGGCAAGGGCTGGAGCACCGGCAGCCGCAGGACGGTGACCTACTCGGGCACCTTCAACCCGTCCGGCAACGCCTACCTGGCGCTCTACGGATGGACGTCGAACCCGCTGATCGAGTACTACATCGTCGACAACTGGGGCACCTACCGGCCCACGGGAACATACAAGGGCACGGTCACCAGCGACGGCGGCACGTACGACATCTACAAGACGACGCGGTACAACGCCCCGTCCGTCGAAGGCACCCGTACCTTCGACCAGTACTGGAGCGTCCGGCAGTCGAAGCGGACGGGCGGCAGCATCACCACCGGCAACCATTTCGACGCCTGGGCCCGCGCCGGAATGCCCCTCGGCAGCTTCCGCTACTACATGATCATGGCGACCGAGGGATACCGAAGCAGCGGCAACTCCAACATCACGGTGGCCTAGCCATGAGGACCCCACGGCATCGCTCATCACATGCACTGGGTACGAGGCTGACGGTCGTCGCGGTGGCCGCCGCGAGCACCGTCGCCCTCACCTCCGGCACCGGCGTGGCCGCCCCGGCGCGCGCCGCCGCCTGCAACGGCTATGTCGGGCTCACCTTCGACGACGGCCCGTCCGGCAGCACCTCGGCCCTGCTCAACACGCTCCGGCAGAACGGGCTGCGGGCCACGATGTTCAACCAGGGCCAGTACGCCGCCGCCAACCCGTCCCTGGTCCGGGCGCAGGTCAGCGCCGGGATGTGGGTCGCCAACCACAGCTACACGCACCCGCATCTGACCCAGCTCGGTCAGGCGCAGATCGACTCGGAGATCGCCCGGACCCAGCAGGCCATCGCGGGCGCGGGCGGCGGCACTCCGAGGCTCTTCCGTCCGCCGTACGGCGAGACCAACGCGACGGTGAAGGCGGTCGCGGCCAAATACGGCCTGACCCAGATCATCTGGGACGTCGACTCGCAGGACTGGAACAACGCCAGTACGGACGCGATCGTGCAGGCCGCCGCCCGGCTCACCAACGGCCAGGTCATCCTCATGCACGACTGGTCCGCCAACACGCGCGCGGCGATCCCGCGCATCGCCCAGGGGCTGGCCGGTCGCGGCCTGTGCGCCGGGATGATCTCACCGCAGACGGGCCGGGCCGTGGCCCCGACGGCGCTGTCGACCACCCGATCGCCCAAGCCCTGACCCGGACCACGCACCCGTGGCGCGGCGCTCACAGCTGCCGCGCCACACCGCTGCCCGGGCGAACCGACCCGCCCGGACCGGTTTCGGCTCAGAAGTAGTACCGGGACACCGACTCCGCCACGCACACCGGCTTCTCCCCGCCCTCGCGTTCCACGACCACCGCGGCCGTGACCTGCACCCCGCCGCCCACCTCGGCGACCTCCTGGAGCGTGGCGGTGGCGCGGAGACGTGAGCCCACCGGCACCGGGGAGGGGAAGCGGACCTTGTTGGTGCCGTAGTTGACACCCATCTTGACGTTGTCGACCTTGAGCACCTGGGGGACCAGGAGGGGCAGCAGGGAGAGGGTCAGATAGCCGTGGGCGATGGTCGTGCCGAAGGGGCCGGCCGCCGCCTTCTCGGGGTCGACGTGGATCCACTGGTGGTCACCGGTCGCCTCGGCGAACAGATCGATCCGCTTCTGGTCGATCTCCAGCCAGTCGCTGTATCCCAACTGCTCGCCCACCGCCGCCTTGAGCTCCTCGGCGGACGTGAAGATCCTCGGCTCTGCCATGTCCCGGCCTCCCGCATCCCGGATGCCTGCCGCATCCGTGCCAACCATGCCCCGTACCCAACGTCTAAGCAACTGCTTAGCATGGTGTGGTGCGCGGCTCCTGTCAACGGACCGCGACGGTACCCGGTGTGGGTAGGCTCGGAGGGGTGCCCCAGATCCCTGAGAAGATCCACGAGTTGACCGTCGGCCAGCTGTCGGCCCGTAGCGGTGCCGCCGTCTCCGCCCTGCACTTCTACGAGTCCAAGGGACTGATCACCAGCCGCCGCACCGCGGGCAACCAGCGCCGCTACAGCCGTGACACCCTGCGCCGCGTCGCCTTCGTACGGGCCGCGCAGCGCGTCGGCATCCCGCTCGCCACGATCCGCGACGCGCTCGCCCAGCTGCCCGAGGAACGCACCCCGACCCGCGAGGACTGGGCGCACCTCTCCGAGGCCTGGCGCTCGGAGCTGGACGAGCGCATCAAGCAGCTCAACCGGCTGCGCGACCATCTCACCGACTGCATCGGCTGCGGCTGTCTGTCCCTCGCCACCTGTGTGCTGTCCAACCCCGACGACGTCTTCGGCGAGCGCCGGAGCGGCTCCCGGCTCATGGACGAACGCCGGACTCCCAACGCCCCTGCCGTACGGCGGCAGCCGGAGCGGGTGTCCGGACGCACCCCGGGACAGGAGGAGCGGGTGTCGGGATGCGCCCCGGCACAGGAGGAGCCCGGGAACTGCCGCTGAGCGGTCCGTCCCCGGGCTCCCGGCCCCACGGGTCCCCCGAAGTTCCCGTGGGGAGCCTGTCGCCACCCCCGGCTCCTACCTCGTACTACTCGTACTCGGTGCCGCCCTTGCGGGTCAGATACGCCGGGCTGACGGCCTTGGCGATGGCCCGCCCACCCGTCACAGGGCTGTACCGCTCGACGGCCGGTCGGATGACGACGCCCTCACGCAGATGCAGCTCGCGCCCGGAGACCGTCTCCCGGCCGGTGGCCACCTCCAGCACACGGTCGACGTCGTACGGGCCCTCGTACAGCCGTGGTACGAGCGGCAGCCGGCCATCGACCAGGTCGGTCAGCTCGGCCGAGTCCAGCCGGCGGACCCGGCCGTCGATCTCCGCCGAGACGTCGAACACGGCGTAACCGAGGGTGTCGCGGCGGCCGTCGGCGCCGTACGTCAGGTCCTGCACCCCGGCGCCGTAGACCTCGCCGAAGATGCCGATGCGGTGTGCGCCGAGCCGTTCGGCGAGCCGGGCGGCGGCCTCGGTGACGCCGTGGCCGTGGACGGCGCGCCAGTACAGGTTGCGCGGATCCTCCTTCAGGGCGAGGGACTTGGAGCCGAAGCCCTTCGAGGAGACCTGGACGCGGCCGTCCTCGGCGAAGTACGTCACCAGACAGGCCGAGCCGTGCAGCTTCTCGGTGAGGACGACCGGCTCGCCAGGGGTGAAGATGTCCGGGTAGCGCTGGATGTTCTCGATGTCGACCCAGGGGAGCAGATCCGGCGCCGACTCGACCTCGCCGCTCATCGTCGGCGGGATCGGCGGCACCCACTTGACGATGCCCAACTGCTCCGCGAAGTCGGTGCCCTCGGTGACGGCCGCCGTCAGATCCACGTCCGCCAGCGCCCGCGGCCGGCAGACGATGCCCTGCGACAGCTCACCGCGCAGCCGCACCGCCTTCACCCGGTCCGACTTGCCGCCTGCCAGCCGCCCGGTCAGCCCCAACTCCTCGATCAGCTCGGCCGGCAGCACGGACTGCTCCGGAATGTAGACGGCGGTGTCACCGGTGCGGTAGACGCCCTTGGCGACGACGGCCCGATACAGCCCCACCTGCGCCAGCTCCAGCGCGTCGGCGTTGGGGTGTTCATGGATCGTCAGCACTTCAGCGGTGACGCGCAGCGTCGACATCGGGTCTCTCCTCGGTTCCTGGGTTTCCTCAGGGCTGTCTCATCGACCCCAACTGTCCGTACGGGAAAGGGGTGGAGCGACCGGATTTGCGCTTGGTAGGGTCGCGGGCCTCGTCCCGCCGGCACCGATGCGCGCCGGAGCCTCCGAGCAACCCCCATGCCCGCGGATGTGTCATGCACATAGAGGTATGTACACAGCGGGGGGTGTTACCGTGCGCCCTTCGTCGAGGGAGGAGCGTCGTTGAGCGTCGTTGTCTGTTCGCTGAAGTGGGAGCGGGCACACTCGGGGGTGCAGAAGATCAGTTATGACTCGGACGGCTACCACCTGGTGCGTTTCCCGTACGAGAAGTCCGAGGAGTCGTACGACCCATGGAAGATGCACGACCCGGCGCACGGCGGCGACGCCGCGTCGAAGTTCCCCGACCCGCGCTCGGGGTTGATCTGGCCCAGCCATGACGGCTGGGGCGTGCTGTCGGCGATGGTGTTCTGGGACGCGGACCCCAGGACCCTGGAGTACCGGGCCCGTTTCGTGCGCGACCCGCTGAACCTGACCGCGAAGAAGTGCGACTCGACCGGCACCGCGGACAGCGCGCTCACCCGGGGTGGCCAGTACCGCACCTATATGTGGCAGATGTTCGTGCACAAGGGCATGCCACTCGGCCTGAAGATATCGGCGCGCGGGGCGGGGGACACCAAGCGGGCCACGGCGATCATGCTCGCCGAGTTCAAGCTCGCCATCCACACGGACGTCAAGAAGCCGTAGCCGACCGCGGTCGTCCGTACGAACACCGAAGGGGGGCGTGGGCCGCGACGTGGGACTGACGTCGCGGGGGAGCGTCGTAGGGGCAACGTCGGTCGGTCAGTTGTTGCGTACATCCACGGGGGTGCGGCATCCCCGGCGCACCCCCGCCGGGCTCGGGCTACGCCGACACCAGCAGCCGTACGCGCCTGGACTCGGCCAGCGCCTCCGGCGTGAGCACCGGTCGTGGTACCACGATTCCGCACTCCGAGCAGACCGGGCCCGAGGACGGTTCATGGGCCAGGTCGTACTTCCACATGAGGCGCTCGCCGTCGCACACCGGGCAGGTCGAGCCCGGTTCGCGCTCCAGCGCGGCGATCAGCCGGCGCAGCACCTCCGCCAGTGGTTCATGGGGATGGACCTTCGGGTCGTCGCACCAGGCGACCCCGAACCCGCCCCAGGTCAGCCGGTGCCAGTCGTCGACACTGCCCGGCCTGCGCAGCCCGTCGTGCTTCTCCTTCTTGCGGCGCTGCGCGAACTGCACCTCGTAGTCGAGCCAGACGGAGCGGGCCTCCTCCAACTCGTCCAGTGCGGCCACGAGCCGCGCTGGATCGGGGTTGCGGTCCTCGGGACCGAACCCGGCCCGGGTGCACAAGTGGTCCCAGGTGGCCCGATGCCCGTAAGGGGCGAACCTCTCAAGGCACTTGCGCAGCGAATAACGCCGCAGTGCCAGGTCGCACCTGGGATCGCGCACCTGTCTTGCCAGACTCCGGAAACCGGCCATCGCCCTGCACCTCCGTCACACCTGCACCTGCACTTCGGTCACTTCGGCGTTGCCGTACGGGCCTTCGCGGTCGACTGCGCGTCGACTCCGCACCGACTTCGTACGACGTCGCCGAATAGACGTATCGACACGCGATTCGGCTCCATCCGATTTCCGATGACCTCCATAAGCCGTCTACTGAGCCGTTCATGGACTGTTCCTGCCTATGCCTGATTGCCTCTGACTTCTTCTTGTCTGCTTACGACTACTTCTGAGTACCTGTTCAAGCTGTCAGCCACCTGTCCCGCAGCCGTGGTGTGGTGATCCAGAAAACGTGACGCATGTTCATCTTCAAACCCGGGGATACCGGCGGTAACATCCGGCCCACCCCCGTTCGGGAGGAGCTGCCATGCCACGGCGCACCCCACGCACCTCACGCAACGCACCCGACAGACTGAGAACTCCCCGTAGATTCCCGGAGTTCCTCAAGGCCGCCTCGATATGCGCACTCGTTGCCGGTCTTTTGTCGCCTCTTTCCCCGGCGTCCCAGGCGGCCTCGGCGGCAGCCGCGGACGCGCAGGCCGTCGAGGCGGCGGCGGTCACCGACCACTGCGGCGGGCAGTGCTCGGACATCCTGCCGCCGGGTCAGAACGGCAACGCCACCCTCGCCCAGGTCCTCCTCAACCAGGCCTTCGGCACCATGCCGGAGAACGCGAGCAACCAGCTCGGCCCCTACAGCAACCTGGCCACCGGCTACCCGGGGCTCACCAACGCCACCATCAACAACTTCTTCAACGACGCGTCCTTCGGCGTCGCCTCCGACCAGGTCGCCTCCACCCTGAACCCGGCCGGCCGCACCGACGTCACGATCGTCCGTGACAAGAAGACCGGTGTGCCGCACATCACGGGCACCACCCGCTACGGCACCGAGTTCGGCGCGGGCTACGCCGCCGCCCAGGACCGGCTGTGGCTGATGGACGTCTTCCGGCACGTCGGACGCGGCAAGCTGACCCCGTTCGCGGGCGGCGCCGAGTCCAACCAGGGCCTGGAGCAGGAGTTCTGGCGCCACGCCCCGTACACCGAGGCCGATCTGCAGGCACAGATCGACAAGGCGGTGGCCGCCAACGGCGAGCGCGGCCAGCTGGCCCTCGCCGACGTCAACGCCTACGTCGCCGGTATCAACGCCTACATCGACGCCTCCGACAGCGGCCGTTACTTCCCCGGCGAGTACGTCCTGACCGGCCACAAGGACTCCGTCACCAACGCCGGCACCATCGAGCACTTCAAGCCCACCGACCTGGTCGCCCTGGCCTCCGTCATCGGCGCCCTCTTCGGCTCCGGAGGCGGCGGCGAGGTCAACAACGCCCTGTCACTGCTGGCCGCCCAGGAGAAGTACGGCGTCACCGAGGGCACCAAGGTCTGGGAGTCGTTCCGCGAACGCAACGACCCCGAGGCCGCCCTCACCGTCCAGGACGGCAGCTTCCCGTACGCCACCAAGCCGGCCAGTCCGCAGGGCATGGCCCTCCCCGACGACGGCACGGTCACCGAGGAGCCCCTGGTCTACGACCGCACCGGCAGCGCCGCCACGGCCGCCTCGACGAGCGTCTCCACCGAGGCCACCGACAGCGCACTCAGCTCCGCCCGGCGCGGCATGTCCAACGCCCTCGTCGTCAGCGGCGAGCACACCGCGAGCGGCCACCCCATCGCCGTCTTCGGCCCCCAGACCGGCTACTTCGCGCCCCAACTCCTCATGCTCCAGGAGCTCCAAGGGCCGGGCATCAGCGCCCGCGGCGCCTCCTTCGCCGGCCTGAGCATGTACGTCGAACTCGGCCGCGGCCAGGACTACGCCTGGAGCGCCACCACCTCCGGCCAGGACATCATCGACTCCTACGCCGTCGAACTGTGCCAGGACGACGTCCACTACCTGTACCACGGCACCTGCACGGCCATGGAGAAGGTCGAGCAGACCAACGCCTGGAAGCCCACCACCGCCGACTCCACCCCGGCCGGCTCGTACCGCATGCAGGTCTGGCGCACCAAGTACGGCCCCGTCACCCATCGCGCGACGGTCGGCGGCAAGAAGGTCGCCTACACCACCCTGCGCTCCTCGTACCTGAACGAGGCCGAGTCGATCATCGGCTTCCAGATGCTGAACGACCCCGACTACGTCAAGGGCCCCGAGGACTTCCAGAAGGCCGTCCAGAACATCAACTACACCTTCAACTGGTTCTACGCCGACTCCAGCCACACCGCGTACTACAACAGCGGCGACAACCCGGTCCGCGCCGCGAACGTCGACGCCGAGTTCCCGACCTGGGCGCAGGCCGCGTACGAGTGGCGCAACTGGAACCCGACCACGAACGCCGCCGACTACACCCCGCCGTCCCAGCACCCCAACTCCATCGACCAGGACTACTACATCTCCTGGAACAACAAGCAGGCCAAGGACTACACCACCGCCCCCTGGGGCAACGGCTCCGTCCATCGCGGCAACCTCCTCGACGACCGGGTCAAGCGGCTCGTCGCCGCGGGCGGCGTCACCCGGGCCTCGCTGACGAAGGCCATGGCCGAGGCGGGCCTCGCCGACCTGCGGGCCGAGGACGTCGTCCCGGATCTGCTGAAGGTCATCAACAGCAGCACGGTCACCGACTCCACGGCCGCGGCGGCGGTCAGCAAGCTCCAGGCCTGGGTCTCGTCGGGCTCCAAGCGCACGGAGACCTCCGCCGGTTCGAAGACCTACGCCCACGCCGAGGCGATCCGCATCCTGGACGCCTGGTGGCCACTGCTGGTGAAGGCCGAGTTCGAACCCGGCCTCGGCACCGACCTCTACACCGCCATGACCGCCAACCTGCCCATCGACGAGTCCCCGTCGGCCGCCCACGGCCCGACCGGCTCCCACGCCGGAAGCTCCTTCCAGTACGGCTGGTGGAGCTATGTCGACAAGGACATCCGCTCGGTGCTCGGTGAGTCGGTGCAGGGCCCGCTGGCGCAGAAGTACTGCGGCGGCGGCAGCCTCGGCGCCTGCCGCACCACCCTGATCAACACCCTCAAGGAGGCGGCCGGCAAGACCGCCGCGCAGGTCTACCCGGGCGACGCGTACTGCTCGGCCGGCGACCAGTGGTGCGCCGACTCGATCATCCAGCAGCCCCTGGGCGGCATCAAGCACAACAAGATCAGCTGGCAGAACCGTCCGACGTTCCAGCAGGTCGTGGAGTTCACCTCGCACCGGTAGCGCGGGCAACCGCGGTGTGGCGGCG
>NZ_AEJC01000309.1 GCF_000317595.1 Streptomyces ipomoeae 91-03
GACCTCCTCATGGGCTGGACCCGCGACGAACACCGCCTCTGGCTCGTCCCCGGCGGCCTGCTGGACCGCGTCGACCGGCTCGGCGCGGTCGCCCTGGCCGGCGCCCGCGCCCGCTGCCACTGCGGCCCCGACATCCCGCGTGGCTACCGCGAACTCCACCCCGAGAAGGGCACCGCCGACCTCGTCGGCCGACTCGTCACCGACCACCTCCTCCGCCTCCCCCTGCACCGCGTCGCCGACGCCCGCCTCGGCCACGCCCCCACCTACGTCTACGAGTTCGCCTGGCCCTCCGACCTCCCCGCCCTCGGCTCCTGCCACGCCCTGGAACTCGGCTTCGTCTTCGACACCGGCCACACCCCCGCCTCGGCCAAGCTCGCCGGCGACAACCCCCCACGGGCCCTGGCCACCGCCATGCACAGCGCGTGGGCGCGTTTCGCGACAGACGGCGCCCCCGGCCCCGGCTGGCCCGCCTGGGACGCGACCCACCCGGTCCGCGTCTTCGACGCCCCGGCAGACGACGGGGTCGTCCGCGGCCCGTACGACGTACCGGTCGTACGCGGACCGTACGACCGGGAACTGGCCCTGTGGGACGC
>NZ_AEJC01000310.1 GCF_000317595.1 Streptomyces ipomoeae 91-03
GCCCCATATCCCCCGTGATTCCCACGGTTCCCCGTGGTCCCCCGTTACCCCGTACTCCCTACGACGCCTCCGGCGCCCTCCCGCTATGCGCCCTGTGACGCACATCACCGATCGAACTCACCGATCACCGGGGCGTCACCAGTGGACGACCACCTTGTCCCCGTTCCTGACCTGCGCGAACAGCCTCGCGATCGCCGCCTCGTCGCGGACGTTGACGCAGCCGTGGGAGGCCCCGTAGTAGCCGCGGGCCGCGAAGTCGGCGGAGTAGTGGACGGCTTGGCCCCCGCTGAAGAACATCGCGTACGGCATGGCGGTGTCGTACAGCGTCGACCAGTGGTGCCGGGATTTGAAGTACACGCTGAACACCCCCTCGCGGGTGGGCGTGTACTGGGAGCCGAACCGCACCTCGACCGTCGTCAGCGTCCTGCCGTCCACCATCCAGCGCAGTGTGCGGCTCGTCTTGCTGATGCACAGCACCCGGCCGGTCAGGCAGCGCGGGTCCGGTGCCGCGGCCGGCTGACCGCCGTACGCGTACAGGTCCCACTTGCCCGGCTCGTGCGTCATGTTCACCAGCCGTCTCCAGGTGGCGCTGTCCGTCTTCCCGGTCCGCGGCAGCCCCCGCTTGCCCTGGAACCCCTTGACCGCCCGGACGGTCAGATCGTCGTACGTGCCCGTGGGTCCGACGTGGAGCCAGGCGACCTGCCGGAGCCGGGCCTGCAACTCGCGCACCTCCAGCCCCTCGTCGCCGAGGGACCAGAGGACCTTGGGGGCGGGGGAGGGAGGGGCGGCGGGTGGTGCGGCCGGAGCGGTCGGCGCGGTGGTCGGTGCCTTCGGGTCCCCGCCGTTGCCGTCACCCGTGCCACCGCCTGTGCCACCGCCGTCGTCGCCGTCCTGCTTCGGGGTGGCGCCGGGCGTGGCGGTCACGTCGACGCGCACGGGCTGCCGCCGGCCGCTGTGCACATCCACCACCTGGCCCGTGCAGCCGCCGACCACGACGAGTGCCGCCAGCGCGGCCACCGATCTCCGCATGTCCTTCGTACGCATTCGGACCCCCGTCGTCTCGCGCCGCACCGGGCCGGTGGTTCCGCCGTCGTCGCGCGGTCGCGCCGCGGCAGTTCTCCCGGAGAGGTTTCCCGGGCGTGACCGGTCGTGAACTACGGGGCATTGTTGTGAGCAAGGTCCCAGCTTGGGCCCCACCATCGGGCGCACGGCGCCACTACAGTCCGTCGCTAGGTCGTTTGTACTAGCGAGTAACCAACGGAATCGCCAGCAACGCGGAGGCAACACCATGGCGCGCGAGTCGGAGTCCGGACTGCCCATCGAGCCGGTGTACGGACCGGAGGCGCTTGAGGGCTGGGAT
Source organism: Streptomyces ipomoeae 91-03 (assembly GCF_000317595.1). Taxonomy (GTDB): domain Bacteria; phylum Actinomycetota; class Actinomycetes; order Streptomycetales; family Streptomycetaceae; genus Streptomyces; species Streptomyces ipomoeae. The sequence goes on from NZ_AEJC01000310.1 coordinate 1,361, forward strand.
CCGGCGGAGAAGCTGGGCGAGCCGGGCCGGTACCCCTTCACCCGTGGCGTCTACCCGTCGATGTACACCGGCCGCCCCTGGACCATGCGCCAGTACGCCGGCTTCGGTACGGCCGTGGAGTCCAACGCCCGCTACAAGCAGCTCATCGCCAACGGCACGATGGGCCTGTCGGTCGCCTTCGACCTGCCGACCCAGATGGGCCACGACTCCGACGCCCCGATCGCGCACGGCGAGGTCGGCAAGGTGGGCGTGGCGATCGACTCGGTCGACGACATGGGGGTGCTGTTCGGCGGCATCCCGCTGGACAAGGTCTCGACGTCGATGACGATCAACGCCCCGGCGGCTCTGCTGCTGCTCATGTACCAGCTGGTGGCCGAGGAACAGGGGGTGAGTGCCGACAAGCTCACCGGCACGATCCAGAACGACGTGCTGAAGGAGTACATCGCGCGGGGAACGTACATCTTCCCGCCCAAGCCCTCGCTCCGTCTGATCGCCGACATCTTCAAGTACTGCAAGGCCGAGATCCCCAGGTGGAACACCATCTCGATCTCCGGCTACCACATGGCCGAGGCGGGCGCCTCTCCCGCGCAGGAGATCGCGTTCACGCTGGCCGACGGCATCGAGTACGTCCGCACGGCGGTCGCGGCCGGCATGGACGTCGACGACTTCGCGCCCCGCCTGTCCTTCTTCTTCGTGGCCCGTACGACGATCCTGGAGGAGGTGGCCAAGTTCCGTGCCGCCCGCCGGATCTGGGCCCGGGTGATGAAGGAGGAGTTCGGCGCCGAGAACCCCAAGTCGCTGATGCTCCGCTTCCACACCCAGACGGCGGGCGTCCAGCTGACGGCCCAGCAGCCCGAGGTGAACCTGGTCCGGGTCGCCGTGCAGGGCCTGGCCGCGGTCCTCGGCGGCACGCAGTCCCTCCACACCAACTCCTTCGACGAGGCGATCGCGCTGCCCACGGACAAGTCCGCGCGTCTGGCCCTGCGCACCCAGCAGGTGCTGGCGTACGAGACGGACGTGACCGCGACCGTCGACCCCTTCGCGGGCTCGTACGTCATCGAGAAGATGACCGACGACGTCGAGGCGGCGGCGGTCGAGCTGATGCGGAAGGTCGAGGATCTCGGCGGCGCGGTGGCGGCCATCGAGCACGGGTTCCAGAAGAACGAGATCGAGCGCAGCGCGTATCGCATCGCTCAGGAGACGGACTCCGGCGAGCGGGTCGTGGTCGGCGTCAACCGCTTCCAGCTGGATGAGGAGGAGCCGTACGAGCCGCTTCGGGTGGACCCGGCGATCGAGGCCCAGCAGGCGGAGCGCTTGGCCAAGCTCCGCGCCGAGCGCGACCAGCAGGCGGTGGACTCGGCGCTGGCGGCGCTGAGGAAGGCGGCCGAGGGGGAGGACAACGTCCTGTATCCGATGAAGGAGGCGCTGCGGGCTCGGGCGACTGTGGGGGAGGTGTGCAACGCGTTGCGGGGGGTTTGGGGCACGTACGTTCCATCGGATGCCTTCTGAGCTGGGCGATTCCTTCGAATGGGTGATCGGGGGCGGAAATCGCCCCTCCCCGGTTACTCTCGGGGAGAGTGCTCCTGAAAGGAGGTTGCCGTGGCTGTGATAGAGCGCGAGATGACGATCGCCGAAGCCGCCGACCGTGTCTCCAGCTGGCTGCCCGGACACCGCGTGGAGATCCTTCGAGGGAGCATCATCGTGTCGCCGCCGCTGGATGAGCCGCACCAGGGAGCGGTGTTTGAAGTTGGTTGTGAGATCCGGCAGGCCGGGGCGAAAGAGGCGGGTGCCAAGGTTCGCCCCGGTATTGGCGTGTGGCTGCCGACTGGCCCAGCGGATTATGCAATCCCGGACTTGTCTGTTGTAGAGGCCGACATCTCGGACGCGCTCGTCCAGAAGAACTGCTACGCCCCGCATGTCTTCCGCATGGTGCTTGAGGTCACCTCCTCCAACTGGGCGGACGACACGGCCATCAAGGTCGAGCTCTACGCGGAGGCGGGCATTCCCGTTTACCTCGTGGCTGACCGTCGGCACGAAGAAGTTCTCCTTTACCAGAAGCCGGTCGACGGCCAGTACCCCGCCCCCGTCCGCTACAAGCGGGGCCAGACCGTCCCCCTCCCCGAGTCCGTCGGTGTCACCCTCGAACTCTCCGTCGACACCCTCCTCGACGGCGACGACTGACTCCTCGGCCCCTCCGCCCGAAATCCCGAAGAGGAGTGTCACACCCCCGTGCGACACTCCTTTTCATGTTCGGTGTCGTCGATCTCCCCACTTACCTGGCGGGCCTCGTCCTGATCGTTCTCCTGCCCGGCCCCAACTCGCTGTACGTGCTGTCCGTGGCCGCCCGGCGCGGGATACGGGCCGGGTACCGGGGCGCGGCCGGGGTCTGGTGCGGGGACACCGTGCTGATGACGCTGTCGGCGGCCGGGGTCGCCTCGTTGCTCCAGGCGAACGCCGTGTTGTTCGGGATCGTGAAGTACGCCGGGGCCGGGTATCTGACGTGGCTGGCGGTGGGGATGCTGCGGGCCGCTCGGGGGATGTGGCGGAGCCGGCACGACGCGGTGGTGGAGGACCGGCCGGATGGCGAGGCCGGGGCCGGAGAGCGGCCGTTCCGGCGGGCGTTCGTGATCAGTCTGCTCAATCCGAAGGCGATCCTGTTCTTCGTCGCGTTCTTCGTGCAGTTCGTCGACCCGGGGTATGCCCACCCCGCCCTGTCCTTCGTCGTGCTCGGCGCCTTCGCCCAACTCGCCAGCGTGCTCTATCTGAGCGCCCTGATATTCGGCGGCACCAGGCTGGCCGCCGCCTTCCGCCGCAGGAAGCGGTTGTCGGCCGGGGCCACCTCGGCGGCGGGGACGCTGTTCCTGGGCTTCGCGGTCAAGCTGTCGCTGGCGAGCGCCGCGTAGCGGAGACCGGGGGAGCGGGGGCGAGCCCGACTCCGGTCGCGTACTCGGCCAGGCCGTCCGCCGTGTCGCCCGCCCAGCCGACGTGACCGTCGGGGCGGATGAGGAAGACGCCGGTGCCGTAGGCCTCGTAGGGCGGGATGCGGACCGTACGCACTCCGGTGAGCCGTGGCAGGTCGTGTGGGTCCGCCGTGCCGGCGCCGACCGTCAGCAGCGTCCAGTGCGGCCCTCGGAACGAGCCGAAGAGGTGTACGCCGCCACGGTGGCCGTCGGGGGCGCGGTCGCCGGCGTGGAGGGCGTCCGGGGGCAGGGCTTCGCGGGTGTCGACGGAGAGGGAGGCATCGCGGTAGCCGAGGTCGAGCTGCCGGGTGGCCCGGCCGCGGCGTTCCTCGCCCCGGTGGACCCGGGTGGACAGGCCGAGCATGGCCGCGGCCACGGGACGGCGCTCCTCCTCGTAGGTGTCCAGCAGGGCCGCGTCCGCCCCGTCGCGCAGCACCGCGCCCAGCTTCCAGCCCAGGTTGTACGCGTCCTGCACGCTCGTGTTGAGGCCCTGGCCCCCGGCGGGCGAGTGCACGTGCGCCGCGTCCCCGGCGAGGAACACGCGGCCCGCGCGGAAGCGGTCCGCCAACGCCGCCCGGGGCCGGAAGTCCGAGGCCCAGCGCACCTCGGTCACGTCCTCCGGGGCGAGGTGGGAGCGGGCAGCGACGACCTTTCGGATGCCGTCCGGCGAGAGGTCCACCACGGCGTCCGGCGCGGGGACCTGGGCGACGAGCTGGAAGTCCTCGGTGCCCGGCAGCGGGCAGATCGCCAGGAAACCACCGAAGCCGGCGGGGCGTTCGGCGCCATCTGTCGGCGGTGCCGGCGGGAACATGTGCCAGTTGTCGCGGTCCAACGTCGGTATGCGTACGTCGGCGACCAGCATCGGGCTCGGGTCCACGGTCTCGCCGGTCATGGGAATGCCCAGCAGCCGTCGGACGGTGGAGCGGCCTCCGTCGGCGGCCACGGCGTACCGGGCGCGGACGTCGGGACCGGCCGCGAAGGTCGCCGTCACGCCGTCGGAGTCCTGGGCGATGCCGGTCAGCTCGCGGTCGAAGGCGACGTCCCCGCCGAGTTCACGCAGCCTGGCCAGCAGGATCTCCTGGCTGCGCCACTGGGGGATCAGCCACGGGCCCTGATGCGGCTCGGCCTCCGTCGGCTCCGTCTCGTCGAACATCCGGTGCTCGCCCTGCCGTCGGCCGCCGGCCCAGACCATGCCGACGGGTGCCGGGCCCCCGGCCGCGCGGATCTCGTCGAGTACGCCGAGGTCGTCCAGGACCTCCAGGGTGCGCGGCTGGATCCCCTTGCCGCGTGAGCCGGGGAACAGTCCGCCGGCCCGCTCCACGACGAGTGCGCGTACGCCGCGCCGGGTCAGGTCGACGGTCAGGGCGAGACCGGTGGGGCCGGCTCCGACGACGAGGACGTCGGTGGCGTGCGGAGCCTTGGACGTCGGCGCGAAGTCGTTCATGAACGTTCTCCTTAACGTCGTTAAGTTGGTTTCGCTCCGAGGATGCGCTTAACGGCGTTAAGCTGTCAACGTGGTTCCCCGTAATTCCCCCAGGCTGGACAAGAAGCTGGTCACCGAGACGGCCCTGCGGCTGCTGAACGAGGTCGGACTGGAGGGGCTGAGTCTCCGTGTGATCGCCAAGGAGCTGGGCGTCCAGGCCCCGGCCCTCTACTGGCACTTCAAGAACAAGCAGGAGCTGCTGGACGAGATGGCCACGGAGATGCTTCGCCGCATGGCGGCCGACTGGGCGCGCGAGCCGACGGGGGTGGACGGCGGCGGGGACTGGCGCGAGGCGTTCCGGGCGCGGATGCGGGGGCTGCGCGAGCATCTGCTGCGGTACCGCGACGGCGCGAAGGTGTACAGCGGCACGCGCTTCACCGACCTGTCGTACGCCGAGCCCATGGAGGCGAACCTGCGCGTGCTCACGGCCGCCGGGTTCAGTCCGGCGGGGGCCGCGCGGGCCTGGTTCACGGCGTACAGCTACACGATCGGGTACGTCATCGAGGAGCAGGCGATGGGGCCCGACCCGGCGGTCGGCGTCGAAGGGTACGACCTCGACGCCCGGGCCGAGCGGCTCGCGGCGTATCCGCTGGCCACGGCGGCTGGGCGGGAGATGTTCCAGGGCCACGATCGGGGATTCGAGGTGGGGTTGGACGCGGTCCTGGCGGGGATCGAGGTGACGCTCAGGGGGAGTGGGGGCGAGTGAGAGGGGGTGCGGTGAGCTGGGGCGAGTGAGAGCGGGTGCGGTGAGTGGGGCGAACTACGAGCTCGGGTGGATGCGGTGTGTGGTCGGCTGCGGGTCGTGTGCGGCTGGTCGCGCCCACGCGGCGGAGCCGCACATCGACACGGCCCGCGCCCCTTGACGGCCCGCGCCCGCCCCATCGGCGTGCTGCGCCTGCCCCTTGACGTGCTGCGTCCGTCCCATCGGCGTGCTGCGCCTGCCCCTTGACGTGCTGCGTCCGTCCCATCGGCGTGCTGCGCCTGCCCCTTGACGTGCTGCGCCCGTCCGATCGACACGGCCCCGCGCCCCTTGATGAGCTGCGCCCCCCCATCGGCGTGCTGCGATGGCCCCCGCTCATGAAGCCGCGCCCCCTTCCCTGTGGAGGGGGCGCGGTGGTTGGTCAGCCGGTCTTTGCCCGTTTGCCGGCCTGCGCCTTCACGATGGCCCTTGTCACCACCGGGGGCAGCAGGTCCACCGCCAGGCGGCGGGCCGCGCTGCGTGGGGGCCTTGTCGGGCGGGGCTGGGGTTTCGGGGTCACGGGGGCCGGGGCCGGCTTCGGGGTGGGGGCCGGCTTCGGCTCCGGGGGCGTCCAGTGGCGGGACTTCGGGAAGTCGGGCGCCTTCATGCCCTTGGACTTCAGGCGGATGATGCGGTGGCCGGCCGCCTGCTGATTGCTGACGTGGCAGTCGTCGCGCTCGCTGATCATCTCCAGGAGGGCGTCCTGGATGGGCTCGGGGTCGTCCCAGGTGCCGTAGAGCTTCTGTGTGCTGAGGCAGATGGGGTTGAGGCCCCGGTTGAGCACGGCCTCCCACGCGGCGATGGAGACGCCGGGGGTGTGTTCCGAGCGGAAGTCGTCGAGGACGACGAGGCCGCCGGGGAGCAGGGCGTCATGGGCGGCGGTGATGTCGCCGTACACATGCTCGTAGAGGTGGGAGGCGTCGATGTGCACGAAGCGGCAGGAGCGCGGTTTGACCTCTCCGGGGACGATCGAGCTCGGGCCCTGCAGAACGCGGGGCAACTCGTCGTGGAAGGACAGATAGTTGGACTCGAAGGCCTGCCGGGTCAGCGTGCTGCGGTACGACTTGGTCGCCTCCGCCTGGTTGGCGTCGTCCGGTGCGTCGCTCTCGAAGAGGTCGCAGACCGTGTAGGCCTCGCCCTCCTGGAGGTGCTTGCCGAGGAAGATGGCGCTCTTGCCCATGTAGACGCCGACTTCGAGGAGGTCGCCTCTCTCGCCCGCGGCTTCCTGGCGGTTCAGGAACCAGTCGAAGAGGAGTTGGTCGAGCACCGGGAACCAGCCGGGGACGTCATCGAGTTCACGGGGCAGCCGGATCGTGCCTTGTTCAGAGGTCATGAGGACAGAAGACTCTCTTGGATCGACGAGGCGAGCAGGCGAACGGGCCAGGAACCTATGAGACGGCTATGGCCCGGTCAGGATGTTGCCGAGCCTGTCCCGAGGGGCGGTTCCAAATCCTGGGAACAGATGAACAGTGGACTAACTTCTGGTTGAGCGGCGGCGCCCGTCGGTCGGCACGCGGCGGCCGTCGAGCGATCTGCGCAGGATCGGCTGCAATGGGCGCTCCACCCCGTGGTGCAGCAGCCAGGCGAGCAGCAGCATCAGCGTCACGGTGAGCGCGAGGGTGAGGGCGGAGGACAGGCCCAGCCCTTGGTGCAGGGCCTGGACGACGGGCCAGCCCAGGTGCTCGTGCAGGAGGTAGAACGGGTAGGTCAGGGCTCCCGCCGTGGTCAGCCAGGCCCAGTCCACCCGGTCCAGCAGCCCGAGCGCGACCGCGCCGACGGCCACGAAGCCGACGGTGACGGCGAGGACGATGGCGAGCTCGGGGCGGTAGGAGAAGAAGGCGTCGTCCGGGGCGTGCCAGATCTCCTGGACCGTGTAGTACTGGCTCAGCAGCAGGCTGAAGGCCACGATCAGCCAGGCGGCGGTGTCGCGGCGGTCGCGGTGCACCAGGTAGAGGCCCATGCCGCCGATGAACAGGGACGCGTACTCCGGCATGAGGACCAGGTCGAGGAGCGGTTCGTTCGACGCCCGGGCCAGGGCCGCCGCGAGCGTCCAGCCGCCGCAGAACCAGATCACGTTCCTGCGGGTGACCCCGGGTACGACCACGCACAGCGCGAACAGGACGTAGAAGCGGACCTCCGCCCACAGGGTCCAGCACACGCCGAGCACGCGGTCGGCGCCGAGCGGCATCTGGAGCATGGTCAGGTTGACCAGGAACTCGCTGGGGGTGACCTTCGCGTAGGCGATGCCCGGGAGCGCGAAGACGGCGGCGACCAGGATCACCGCCGCCCAGTACGCCGGCAGCAGCCGGGCCGCCCGGGAGGCGAGGAAGGACTGGACCGAACGGCCCCAGCCACTGCGGCAGATGACGAAGCCGCTGATCACGAAGAAGGCCTGCACGCCCGCCCAGCCGTAGGCGAACCAGGTGTGCGCGGTGGGGAACTGGACGGCGGGCGAGGCCCCCCAGGCTCGCCCGATCTCCCCGTCGCGGCCTCCGTAGTGGTAGGCCGCGACGGACAGAGCGGCGAGGAGCCGTAAACCGTCGAGTGCGTACAGCCGTGGCCGAGCAGTCGTGCCCCTGAAGGGGCGCGGGGAACTGCGCGACCAGCCACAACGGAGCCGCAGTCGACCTGCTGGCCTTTCAGCGGAGCGTTCGGGCGTCGGAAGCGTGGTGCTCTTCGCGGTCACCCGGGGCTCACCCCAAGGTGGCTCGCTTGAGGGACCGGGCCCGGCGCGCGACTCTTCGCACCGTGGCGTTGCGGGGGATGAAGGCCAGCTGGACCGGGATGCCACCAGGCAGCCCCAGCGAGGTGAGGCGGCGGCGCTTGAAGTAGCGCTGGGTGTGGGCGTTCAGATTCTTCGTCAGGTACGCCTCGGTCTCCGCGCGCAGCGACGGGTAGATCTTCGCCTGCATGGCGAAGCCCACCGCCCGGACGAGGCGGTTGAGGTCCGCCACGCCCATGCCCGGCTTCTGCGAGGCGACCGCCTTCTTGTCGCCCAGCTCCGGCAGCAGCGCGTCCACGACGGTGACCGGCACCCGGTTGCTGTTCTCGTACGGGGCCAGCCGCTCCAGCAGGGTGCCGGTGCCGACGCGGGCGACGGGCAGGCCGTAGAGCGCGGAGGCGGTGAGCAGGGCCGTGGAGAAGCAGCCGACCACGAGGGCCGGGCGCATGCGCTGGTAGAGGACCTCGGCGAGCACCGGGGTGTCGAGGACCGTGAGCTCGGCGCCGAGACGCTCGGCCTCCTTCTCCAGGCCCCGGGACCAGCGGGCGGGGGCGCTGGGGTGCGGCTTGAACACCACGCGGGTGTGCCCGAGGGCGACCGCGCCCTTCAGCATCCGCACGTGAAGGTCCTCTTCCTCCTCGGCGGTGAGGATGCCGAGCGCGGAGAGGTACTGGCCGAGCAGCAGCGCGGGCTCCTCGATCGCGGGCAACGCGTCACCGGTGTCGACGAGTTCCGCCAGCACCTTCACGAAGGCGTCCGTCGGCACGATCTCCGCCTCGACGCCGAACTCGGTGAGGAGCAGGGGCTTCAGACCCGGCACCAGGTCCAGGTGGAGCAGACGGTCGATACGGGTGCCGACCAGCGGGTCGATCTTGTTGCGGGTGGGGCCGTAGCTCATCAGGCCGTCCGCGTAGACCGTGACGGGCGCGCCGGTGAAGATCTGGGTGAAGCCGAGCGCCGGGTGGACCTGGATGGACTCCACGGCCAGCTCCACGTCGTCGTCGCCCAGGCCCCACAGCAGTCGCAGATACCGCTCCCAGAGGGGTACGTCGTCCATGCGCGGGGACCAGCCGCCCGGGTGGAACGGGGAGATCGTCTCGTTCAGGAGATCACGTCGTCGAAGCGGGAGCGCAGCCGCTCGAAGCCGGGCATCTCGTCCAGGGCGGGGGCCGTCTCCGGTGTCGCCGCGTTGTTGGAGATCAGCAGGATGCGCCGGGAGGCGGGGCGGAAGCACTCGGTGTCCAGCGCGGCGGCCAGGGTGGCCGTGCCGTAGAGCGTGGACGCCATGAAGATCTGCGTGGTCACGCGGCGACCCCCGTACCGGCGGGACGGCGGCGGAGCCGGCGCAGCCGGGTGGCGCGCTGGACGTCCATGGAGTCGAGGGCCTCGTCGAGCACGTCCTGCGGCATTCGGCGCAGGGCGACCGCGCTCATCGACTTCAGTTTCCGTGCCACCGCCGGCTCGAACCTTTCGATGGATCCCAAATGATGGGAGATAATCGCGCAATATGTGCGCACGGCCTTGGGAAGTAGTTTGTCCGCGTCGCGGTCTTCCGCCGTTTCCGCGATGACCTGGTCGAATGCGCGAATGAAATCGAGCTGGCGGACATCACCGATCTGGGTCAAAGAGGACGCGACTCCGCGCCGGTAGAAGACACCGAGCAGGCCCACCGTGGCGAAGGATTCCGCCTCCCGGTGCAGCTTCCAGATCCACGGCCGGTCCTCCGCCGTGCGCAGCCCATGGGTGAAGTGCAGCACGCCCTTGTCGACCAGCCGGCGGTGGTAGATGCCGGCCCAGGCGTAGGCGTAGTCCACGGAGGTGGAGCGGTCGGCGGGCAGGATCGCGTCGCGCGGGTTCATCACCACGTTCCGCCGCCCGTTGGGCACCCGGTGCACCGAACGCGCCCGCGCGGTGCACTGGACGTGGTCGGTGCGCAGGAAGTCGCACCCCAAATCCTCGATGGCGGAGACGAGTTGCTCGTAGTAGCCGGGGGCGAGCCAGTCGTCCCCGTCGAGGAACGTCAGATATTCGCCGCGGGCCTTGTCGATGCCCGTGTTGCGGGCGGTCGCCAGTCCTCCGTTCTGCTCGTGTCTGACGTACACCGCCCCCGGCAACTCGCGCTCCGCGCGCGCGAGAATGTCCGGTGTCTCGTCGCGGGAGCAGTCGTCGACGAGAATGAACTCGAAGTCCTCGCGCGCGTTGGCGCTGAGGCTCTTCAAGGTGTCGGGCGCGTATTGCTGCACGTTGTAGAACGGCACGATGACGGAGAGCTTGACCACGCCTGTGACGTTAGGCGGCCGTCCGGCATTCGTCTTGACCGGCTGCTTGATGCCAGGTGAACGACGCGTGGCGGTCCCGTGAACCGGGCGCTTTTTCACGCCGTTCGCGGCCCGATTCGCCATTCGTCGACGCGCTGTTAACCCTTTGTTGCATTCGGGTTGGGCGGATCAACGGAATCGCTTCCTAGCGTCTTGGACGTGCCAGCAAGTACGCCAAGTACGCCGACAAGCAAGAGGAAGCCCCTGCGGGTGGCGGTCCTCGCGGATTCCGACACCCGGTGGAAATGGGGTGCGCTCACCGCGAAGCGCATCGCTCCGGAACACTCGGGGGAACCCTCGGGCGATGCGGACATCCGTCTGGACGGATTCCTCCTGCGCGGCCGGGCCACCCCGACCGCCCGCCAGCTCGACGAGGTCGGTGTGCGCGCGGACTCCCTCCGCGAGGTGACCGGCGTGGAGTTCCTGCGGGTCATGGGCGCCGAGGAGGCGGCCACGTCGTACGACGTCGTCGTGCTCGCCCTCGTCGGCGGCGGGGTCCAGGCCATGCTGCACGGTCTGCGCCAGGCCTGGGGCGCCCGTACCAGGCGGCCCGTGATCGTCACCGGCTATGTCGGTGTCGTCTACGAGAAGCTCGCCGACGGGCTGCTGCTGCGGCACGGCGCGGACCTCGTCCTCGCCAACTCCCGCCAGGACGCGGAGCGTTTCCGGGCCGTGTACGAGGGGGTCGGCGCCGACGCCTCGTCGGTCACCGAGGTCGCGCTGCCCTTCCTGGGCGGCAAGCCGTACGAGGGCGCCAACGACCCGTACACGGTCTGCTTCGCCGTGCAGCCGTCCGTCCCGGACAACCGCAAGGACCGTACGTACCTGCTGAACCGGCTCATCAAGCACGCCAGGCTGCACCCGGACCGCCAGGTGCTGCTGAAGCTGCGCTCCAAGCCGGGCGAGCACACCACGCACATCGAGGAGCTGCCGTACCAGAAGCTGGCGCAGAAGACGGATCTGCCGCCCAACTTCCGCCTGGTGTACGGGCACATGGGCGAGGTCCTCGACACCACCGACCTGCTGGTCACCATCAGCTCCACGGCCGCCCTGGAGTCCCTGCACCGCCGCGTCCCCACCGTGGTCCTCACCGACCTCGGGATCCGTGAGGCGCTCGGCAACCACCACTTCGTGGGCTCCGGCTGCCTGGCCTCCTGGGACCAGCTGGACGCCGGGTACGAGCCGGTGCCCGACCCCGAGTGGGTGGCCCGGCAGGGCGTTGTCGCGGACGGCTCGTACGCCACCGCCTTCGACGCCGCCCGCGACCGCATCGCCAAGCTGCTCGCCACCGAACTGCCGCCGCTGACGCCGTACTACACGACCGTCACCGCGCCGGGCTATCTGCCCGGCATCCTCGCCCGCCACCACCTCGGCCCCGACGGCAGCCCGCTGCCCGGGGCGCCCACCGCCGAGAAGCAGGCCGGACCCGTACGGCAGATCGTGCGCCGGGCGGCGCGCGGCGCCTACCGGCACGGGGTGCAGCGCGTGGCGCCCGTCATCCGGCGGATGGGGGAGCTGTGAGCCGCCGCCCCTCCACCGCTTCGCAAGCACCGCAAGGAGCACCAGCCATGTCCAACCCGGAAGCGGGCCCCGCTACTTCCGCCTCGGCGACGGGCCCCGGGACGGCCCAGCGCCGTGTCGTCGCCGTGATCCCCGCGCGCGGCGGCTCCAAGGGCGTCCCCGCGAAGAACCTCGCCCCCGTCGGCGGTGTTCCGCTGGTCGCCCGCGCCGTCCGCGAGTGCAAGGCGGCCCGCCTGGTGACCGACGTGGTCGTCTCCACCGACGACCACGCCATCGCCGCCGCCGCCCGTGAGTCCGGCGCCGAGGTCGTGCTGCGGCCCGCCGCCATCGCCGGGGACACCGCCACCTCCGAGGCCGCTGTCCTGCACGCCCTGGACGCCCACGAGGCGCTGCACGGCACGCCGGTCGACGTCGTCCTGCTCGTCCAGTGCACCAGCCCGTTCATCCTCCGCGAGGACATCGACGGCGTGGCCCGCGCGGTCGTCGAGCACGGCGCCGACACCGCGCTCACCGTCGCCCCGTTCCACGGGTTCATCTGGCGCGACACCGCCGACGAGTTCACCGGTGGTGAGCCGAGCCGCGTCGGTGCGGCGGTGGTCGACGGTGTGGCGGCGCACGACGTGTCCGCGCCGGTCGTCGGCGGTGGCCCGCAGAGCGAGGCCGCCGCCCACGAGGCCGCCGCCGGACTCGGCGCGGCCACGGCGGGCGACAGCCACGCCGACCCCGCGCTCACCGCCGGAGGCTACGGCGTCAACCACGACAAGTCCTTCCGCCCCCGCCGCCAGGACCGCCCCCAGGACCTGCTGGAGACCGGCGCCGCCTACGCCATGGACGCGGCCGGACTGCGCAAGCACAAGCACCGTTTCTTCGGCCGTACGGAACTCGTCCGCACCGACCCCGCCCGGGTCCTGGAGATCGACGACCCGCACGACCTCGCCCGCGCCCAGGCCCTCGCGCCGCTCTTCGACGCGAACCGGCCCGGCGCCCTCCCGACCGCCGCCGACATCGACGCGGTCGTCCTCGACTTCGACGGCACCCAGACCGACGACCGGGTGCTGATCGACTCCGACGGACGGGAGTTCGTCTCCGTGCACCGCGGGGACGGACTCGGCATCGCGGCCCTCCGCAAGAGCGGCCTGAAGATGCTCATCCTGTCCACGGAACAGAACCCGGTGGTCGCCGCCCGGGCCCGGAAGCTGCAGATCCCGGTGCTCCACGGCATCGACCGGAAGGACCTCGCACTGAAGCAGTGGTGCGAGGAACAGGGCATCGCGCCCGAGCGCGTGCTCTACGTCGGCAACGACGTCAACGACCTCCCGTGCTTCGCCCTCGTGGGCTGGCCCGTGGCGGTCGGAAGCGCCCACGACATCGTCCGTGGCGCCGCGCGCGCGGTCACCACCGTCCCCGGTGGTGAAGGCGCGATCCGAGAGATCGCCGGCTGGATCCTCGGTCCGTCTCTCGACTCTCTCGACCCCCTCGACAGTTAAGGAAACGTCCCACCATGAGCACCAACTCCCGTCTGCGCACCTTCGGTTCGAAGACCGCCGGCCCCGGTCAGCCCGTCTACATCTGCGGTGAGATCGGCATCAACCACAACGGTGAGCTGGAGAACGCCTTCAAGCTGATCGACGCCGCCGCCGAGGCCGGCTGTGACGCCGTCAAGTTCCAGAAGCGCACCCCCGAGATCTGCACCCCCCGCGACCAGTGGGACATCGAGCGCGACACCCCCTGGGGCCGCATGACCTACATCGACTACCGCCACCGGGTGGAGTTCGGTGAGGACGAGTACCGTCAGATCGACGAGTACTGCAAGGAGAAGGGGATCGACTGGTTCGCCTCCCCGTGGGACACCGAGGCCGTCGCCTTCCTGGAGAAGTTCGACGTCCCCGCCCACAAGGTGGCCTCCGCCTCCCTGACCGACGACGAGCTGCTCCGCGCCCTGCGCGCCACGGGCCGGACCGTGATTCTGTCGACCGGCATGTCGACGCCGAAGCAGATCCGCCACGCGGTCGAGGTCCTGGGCAGCGACAACATCCTGCTCTGCCACGCCACCTCGACCTACCCGGCGAAGGCCGAGGAGCTCAACCTCCGCGTCATCAACACCCTCCAGGCCGAGTACCCGAACGTCCCGATCGGCTACTCCGGCCACGAGACGGGCCTGCAGACCACGCTGGCGGCCGTGGCCCTGGGCGCCACCTTCGTCGAGCGCCACATCACCCTCGACCGCGCGATGTGGGGCTCCGACCAGGCCGCCTCCGTCGAGCCGCAGGGCCTCGCCCGCCTCGTCCGCGACATCCGCACCATCGAGGCCTCCCTCGGCGACGGCGTCAAGAAGGTCTACGACTCCGAGCTCGGCCCCATGAAGAAGCTGCGCCGCGTCACCGGCGTCGTCGCCGAGGCGGAGATCGCGGCGGCGGCGGGCGAGCCGGTCGGCGTCTGACACCCAGGCGGGCGGGGGCGGCGGCGCGGCAGCCGTACGTAGCTGCGGGCAGTCGTGTCGCCGGGCGCGGCCGTGCATAGCTGCGGGCAGTCGTGTCGCTGGGGCGGCACGGGTGGGCGCAGCGGCACCTCGTAGCGCCGAGTCGCGCAACCCACCCCCGCCCGGCCCCGGCACCGGGCACGCACTACCCCGGGCACCCCATACGCCGTACCCCCGGCACCTGAAGATCCGTACTCACGGAAGCGACGGACACACGTCGATGACCCCCCGCACCGGAACCGCCGGCCCCCACACTCTCGCCTTCGTCGAGAGCCCGGTACAGCTGCTGAACGTGCTGGAGTGGGCGCACGCCCATGCCTCCGGCACCGAGGAGGGCGGCGCGCCGCCCGGCGGTTCCGACGTGCGGCCGGACGGGACGGCGGCCGGCGCGGGGCTCACCCTCGTCGTCCTGTCACCCAACGACCCCATGACCCGGGGCCAGTTGCGCCGCATGGCGGAGCTCGCGCGGGACGAGGGCCACGAGGTGCGCTGGGAGGAGGCGCGGGGCGGCACATCGGCCCCGTTCCACACCATCACCGGCCTGGCCCCGCTGCTGCGCCGGGCCGTCCGGGTGGTGATGGGCGACCCGTTCTCCCGCTACGTACAACTGCTGCTCACCATCACCCGCGCCGAGGACCTGGTCGTCGTCGACGACGGCACGGCCACCATGGAGTTCGTCTCCCAGCTGGCCCGCGGCGAGCGCCTGGTCCGCTGGCACCGCAAGGGCGGCCGTCCCGGCCCCCGGGACCTGGTCTTCGCCCCGGTCTCCGCGAAGGCCCGCAAGCGACTGACCCCGGCCGAGGGCAGACGCGTCGAGGTGTTCTCCTCCATGCCGATCGACGAGACCCCCGAGGGCGTCACCGTCACGGCCAACGACTTCTCCTGGACCCGCGCCCGCTTCGGCCCGCCCCGCATCACCAAGGGCGCGGACCTGGTCGGCACCTCCCTGGTGGAGACCGGCGTGGTGGACGGCGCCCGCTACCTCGAAGCGGTCCGCACCCTCGCCCGCACCCATGGCGCGACCCGCTACTTCGCCCACCGCCGCGAAAGCAGCGAGAAACTCCACGCCCTGGCCACCGAGACGGGCCTGGAGATCGTCCGCCCCGACCTCCCCCTCGAACTGATCGCCCGCCGAGGCCCCATCGGCCGCACGATCCTGAGCTTCCCGTCGACGGTGGTCCACACCCTGCCGCTGGCATTGGCCGGCACCGACGTACGGGTCGCCGTCTGCGACATCGACCCCACCTGGCTGACGGCGAACGCGTCCCCCCGCGCCCAGGGCTTCCTGTCGGGCGTGACGGGCACGGCGAGGGACGTACACCGGTTGTCGTCGGTGGCGCCGTTATAACCCGTCCGGAAACCCATCCGGAGCAAGAGCTTCCCCGGTTATCGTGCCGCGAGGGCGAAGGCCCTGTCACCAAGGGGAAGTCGATCCCCAAGAGGGGGAGTCGGGACGGCATGACCACACACGGCGAACGCACCCGGCTGACACCCACGGCGGACGGCCACAAGGTCACCCCCGCCGAGCTCTTCTTCGACCTGGTCTTCGTCTACGCGATCACCCAGGTCACCGCCCTGATGGCAGCCGACGCCACCGCCCTGCGCCTGCTGGGCGGCATGGTCGTACTGGCCCTCCTGTGGTGGTGCTGGTGCTGCTTCGCCTGGCTCGGCAACGTCGTACGCGCCGACTCGGGCGGCATGTTCGCGGTGCTGGTGTCGGTGATGACGGTCGTCCTGATCGTCTCCCTCACCGTCCCCGAGGTCTACGACGACGCCCCAGGCGGCCTCCCCGCCCCCTTGCTCTTCGTCCTCTGCTACGGCGCGGTCAGAGCCCTCCACCTGATCACGTACTGGCTCTCCGCCCCCGACGACAAACCCCTCCGGGCCACCCTCCGCCGCACGGCCCTCCTCTCGGTGCTCCCACCCTTCGCGCTCCTGCTGGTGGGCGCGGCCTTCGAGGGAGTCACCCAGATCCTGATCTGGCTGGCGGCGGTGACGATCGACTACCTGGGCATCTTCATCACAGACAAGTCGGGCTGGCGGGTGGCCTCCCCCGCCCACTTCTCCGAACGCCACGGCCTGATCGTCATCATCGCGCTGGGCGAATCGATCGTGGCCATCGGCGTGGGCGTGACGGGCTACCCGGTGACGATCCCGGTGGTCGCAGCGGCAGCCCTGGGCCTCCTGATCTCCGCCGCCCTGTGGCGCCTGTACTTCCACGGCGTCAGCGAGCCGACGGAACACCGCTTGGCCCAACTGACGGGCGACGCCCGTACGACCCTGGCCCGTGACGTGTACACCTTCCTCCACCTCCCCCTGGTCGCCGGCGTCGTCATCACGGCCCTCGGCATGAAGAAGACCCTCCAACAGGTGGCCGACACCGAGCACTACGGCCTCGCCGAGCCCCTGCACGGCATGCCCGCCTGGGCCCTGGCGGGCGGAGTGGGCCTGTTCCTCCTGGCCTCGGCGGCGATCCTCCTCCGTACCTCCGGCCACCGTTCCCCGGCCCTGATCACCGGTGGCGTACTGTGCCTGGCAGCGGGCCCGGTGGTGGCCCTCGTGCCGGCCCTGGCGGCACTCGCCGCCCTGGTGGCGGCCGTCACCGCCCTGCTGATCCTGCACGGGCGTACGACGCACACGGCAGCCGGCGCGTCGAGGGGCCTCGCGGCCGGCTGAGCGCGCACGGTTCAATCGGTGGTCGTCGCGGCGAGGACGGCGACACGGCGGCCATCGGGGGACAGGGCGACGATCCCGTAGTCGGCCAGGTCGTTGTGGAACCACTCGGCATCCGCCTCGAACCGGTACCAGGTACAGGCACGGGCGAGCTTCTCGACCTCGGCGGCGCTCGCGGTCGGGTCGGCTCCGCAGAGCCCGGCGAGGGAGCGCCAGGCGCTCAACCGCCCGAACGCACCGTGGACGCCCGATGTGCCGAATCCGCCCGCCGAGGCGGTCATGAACAACGTCAACCAGACCGTGTCGAGCGTGCACATCTCGCCCTCGAACCGGTCCTGTCCACCCAGTCCCCGCAGACAGTCCATCGGCAGCGTCGTCACGACTCCCGGCAGATCCCCGGGAACGACGGGCTCGTCCGTTTCGAACACCCGCACCTCATGGTCACCCCAGCGACCGTCCGCGGGCGGTCCTCCGATCAATTCGATCAGATGGGCGGGCGTGGCCTCCCGGACCCGATGGCGGGCGGCTGCCCGGCGGGCCGCCACGTCGACAGGAGCCGGAGACATCATGGCCGGGACGCTGCCGGAAGCGCTGTTCCGATAGCCGCGGCTCGGGAGCCACGCGCCCAGCTCCGTTTCCATCTCCGAGAGCCGGGCGGGCAGCCAGGCGAGGGGGCTCCATGTGAAGGGCAGGAGATCCGGGCGTCGGGTGGCACGGTGGAGCAGCCTGCCGGGATCCGCCCCGCGCAGGAGCAACTCGTGGAACAGACAGGCTCGTAGCAGATGGTGCTCGTCGCTTTCCGCGTGCCGGAGGACGTACAGCGCGTCGTCGAGGGACTGCGCCTCGGCGATCAGGGACGCCAGCAGGCGCGGGTCGCTCGCACGGGTGTGCCGCGCCTGAGGGCTCAGGGCGAGCAGCTGCTCCACGAACCGTCGCCCCGGAGTGAGCGCCAGAACCCTCAGAACGAACGCGAGGTCGTCGTTGAGAAACCTCAGCCGTTCCCGGACCTGCTCGGCCTCCACGGCAAGCGCCTCACCGACCGCGCCGATCCGCTCGGCATCCCCATGCCTGGCCCACGCCTCGATCGTGATCGGGGGGTACCGCTCACCGGCGTCCCCTCCAGCCCCGCCTACGCTCACCCTGTGCCGCCTTCCCCCTGGGCCGTACTCCGACGGTGATCAGCTGTGAGGGTAGAAGACAGCGGCTCCCACCCGCTTCTCCGGCAATCGGAGACCGCCTACCTGCGGCACACCTGGCACACCCGCCCCTGGGCCGCCCCGGCCGTCGCCGAGCGGCCGGCGCCCACATCGCCGAGCGCCTCGCGGGCCCCCGTGTGGAGTACGGCCCTCCGGGTGCTGAGGGTGGCGCAGGAGGGTGACGCCCGTCACCAGCCGCTCGGTCGAGACGTTGGTCACGAGCTCGGCGTGATCCCCGTCGATCGCGGCCTACGCCTCGTCCTCCCGCCAGGTGAACTCCGACAGCCCCGACGCGGACCCCTTCTCCTCGGCGCCGCCGCCACCGCGTGACCGCAGCAGCCAGACCACCCACGCCAGCCCCCACCCCGCCAGGATCATGAGGAAGAGGCAGGTCAGGACCAGGGCCGTCGTGCCGAGAAGGCCGAATTCGGCCAGCATCCAGGGGATCTGTTCCTCACCGCAGCCGCACGCCTCCATGACTCCGGTCCCCCCGTCCTGTGCCCGGTCGCCGCCGCCGACGGCGGCTCCAGGGCCAGCCTGCCCACCCGCACCGGGCCGAGCACCCCGCGTGGCCGAACAGTGGCCCGGCGGTGATGGTTTCGGGACGATCGAGTGGCGCGGACGTGGTATCCGTGGAGGGTGGGAATCGTCCGGACACCCCGGACGTTTGGACGATGGGAATCGCGGGCAACCCCGGCGTTCCCTGAGGGACGCCCCGGTCATCCCGGTGGACCGCGGCGCCGACGGCGCCCGCGACGGCGTCGCCGACCCCCGCGAAGGGTGTCGACGGCGTCGAGGATCGCGTCCCGCCTCTGAGGTCCACCCGCCCGAAAGACGGACGGGTATACCCATCCCTGCCAATACGTATGCGTCGAGCGGCCAGAAACTTCGCCTCGCGGGCTGATTTTTTGTTGATCGCGGGTAGGTTGGCCGCCCGATCGCCCTACCCTTCAGAGGGTGAACCAACTGATGTCCCGAGAGTCCGAGGCCGATCTGCCCGGGGAAGCCGAAGCCGTGCTCCCCGGCACCCTGCCGGAAGCCCTGCGTGCCGAGCTCGTCGCGTTCCGCCGTGACCTGCACATGCACCCGGAGCTCGGCAACCAGGAGTTCCGTACGACCGCCGCCATCAAGGCCCGCCTGGAGAAGGCAGGGCTCCGGCCGCGCGTGCTCGAAACCGGAACCGGGCTCATCTGTGACATCGGCGACTGGGACGACACCCGATCGGCCCTCGCCATCCGCGCCGACATCGACGCGCTCCCCATCCCGGACACCAAGGCGGACTGCGACTACCGCTCCACCGTCCCGGACCGCGCCCACGCCTGCGGCCACGACGTGCACACCACCGTCGTACTCGGCGCCGGCCTCGTCCTCGCCGACCTGCACCACAAGGGCGAGCTGCCGCGACCCGTACGGCTGATCTTCCAGCCCGCCGAGGAGGTCCTTCCCGGCGGCGCGGCCGACGTGATCAAGACCGGTGCGCTCAACGGCGTCGGGCGGATCATCGCCGTCCACTGCGACCCCAGAGTCGACGCCGGCCGCATCGGACTGCGCCACGGGCCCATCACCTCGGCCTGCGACCGGCTGGAGATCGCGCTCGACGGCCCCGGCGGCCACACCGCGCGCCCCCATCTCACCACCGACCTCGTCACCGCCGCCGCCCGCGTCGTCACCGACGTGCCCGCGGTGGTCGCCCGCCGGGTCGACGCCCGCAGCGGTCTCTCGGTGACCTGGGGCCGGATCGAGTCGGGCCACGCGCCCAACGTCATCCCTCAGCACGCCGAGCTCTCCGGCACCATCCGCTGCCTCGACATCAACGCCTGGCGGCAGGCGCCCGACCTGGTCCACGAGGCGGTCGCCGAGGTCGCGACCATGCATCGCGCCAAGTCCGAGATCAACTACATCCGCGGTGTCCCGCCGGTCGTCAACGACCCCGTCGTCACCGAGCTGCTGCACGACGCCATGGCCGCCCGCCGCGGCGCCAAGTCCATCGAGGACACCGAGCAGAGCCTGGGCGGCGAGGACTTCTCCTGGTACCTGGAGCACGTCCCGGGCGCCATGGCCCGCCTCGGTGTCCGCCGCCCCGGCGACCTCACCGTCCGCGACCTCCACCAGGGCGACTTCGACGCCGACGAGCACGCCATCACCGTGGGCGTGGAACTCTTCACCGCCGCCGCCCTCCTCGACGCCCGCATGCAACTCCTGGACGCGGCGGCCACCGTCGGATAGGCGCCACCTCCACACCCTCGGTACCTGGTGCGCGTGCCCGTACGACCGCCGTACGACACGCGCACCTCACGCGGGAGTCACCCCGTGTACACGGAACGCGAGCGACGTGGGAATGGGATATGCCCTGGGGTGCCCCTTTCGTTCCTCTGGTTCACGGGGACGTAACGGCCATCGGCACGAATGGATAACGGCCGGTCGAAACCCCGTTCCCAGGAGTGTCTACGCGCGTTAATGTGCGCCGAACTGAGCACCCGGCTGCGGGGCTGTGGAGAAGATGGGGAACTTCAAGATGCGTCGAATATCCAAACTGACCCGCGTCGCGGTGGGGGTGGCGTCGCTGGCGCTCGCCGCCACGGCCTGTGGTGGCACCAGCAGCGAGAGCGCCGCCGGCAGCGACGGCGAGAGCAAGGGCACCAAGGGCCTGGCGATCGCCTACGACATCGGCGGCAAGGGCGACCAGTCCTTCAACGACGCCGCGTACGCGGGCCTGGAGAAGGCGAAGAAGGAGTTCGGGTACGACACCGCCGACATCGAGCCCACCGAGGGCGAGACCGACGCGGACAAGGAGCAGCGCCTGGCCTCCCTGGCCAAGCAGGGCTACAACCCGGTCATCGGCATCGGCTTCGCCTACGGCCCCGCCATGCAGGCCGTCGCCAAGGACTACCCGGACACCACCTTCGGCATCGTCGACTCGGAGGTCAAGGCCGACAACGTGGCGTCCCTGGTCTTCGCCGAGCAGGAGGCCTCCTACCTCGCCGGTGTCGCGGCGGCCAAGGCCACCAAGACGAACACCGTGGGCTTCGTGGGCGGTGTGGACATCCCGCTCATCCACAAGTTCGAGGCCGGCTACAAGCAGGGCGTCGAGGACACCAGCGGCGGCAAGGTCAAGGTCATCTCGCAGTACCTGACCCAGACCGCCGAGGAGGGTGGCTTCTCCAGCCCCGACAAGGGCAAGGCCGCCGCCGAGGGTCAGATCGAGAAGAAGGCCGACGTCGTCTACCAGGCCGCGGGTCTCTCCGGTCAGGGCGTGATCGAGGCCGCCGCCAAGGCGAAGGTCTGGGCGATCGGCGTCGACTCCGACCAGTACAAGCAGGAGGCCCTCGCCTCCTACAAGGACTACATCCTCACCTCCGCCCTCAAGGACGTCGGCGGCGCGGTCTACACCCTCGCCAAGTCCGTCAAGGACGGCAAGCCCCTCACCGGCACCCAGACCTTCGACCTGAAGGTCAACGGCGTGGGCCTCGCCGAGTCGAACCCCGAGTTCGCCAAGATCGAGGGCCTCTCCGACGCGGTCGCCAAGGCCAAGGAAGGGATCATCGACGGCACGATCAAGGTGAAGACCGAGTAGTCACACACCTCTGAGTCCA
>NZ_AEJC01000311.1 GCF_000317595.1 Streptomyces ipomoeae 91-03
TTCTGGGAGCGTTCACAGCAGCATGGCATGGTTCTCGCAGCAGGCGAGGACCCAGGTCAGGGGAGAAAGATCCATGCCCACCATCACGAAGCACCGTCGCTTTATGGCCACCGCGGTCGCGGTGGTCCTCGGCGCCACCACGCTCGCCGCATGCGGCGGGTCCGACGACGACAGCGAGGCCCAGTCGGGGCCGGCGAAGCTGACGTACTGGACCTGGACGCCGGGCATGGACAAGGTCGTCGACCTGTGGAACAAGGGTCCCGGCAAGGAGCAGCAGATCACCGTCACGGTGAAGAAGCAGGCTTCGGGCGACACGCTCGTGACCAAGATCCTCACCGCGCACAAGGCGAACAAGGGCCCCGACCTGGTGCAGGCCGAGTACCAGGCGCTGCCGACGCTGGTCAGCAATGACGCGGTCGCCGACATCTCCAAGGAGGCCGGGGACGCGAAGAGCAAGTTCGCCGACGGTGTGTGGCAGCAGACGACGCTGGGCTCGGACGCGGTGTACGCGATCCCGCAGGACATCGGGCCGATGATGTTCTACTACCGCGAGGACCTCTTCAAGAAGTACGGCCTGCCCGTTCCGAAGACCTGGGACGAGTTCGCCGAGACCGCCCGGAAGCTGAAGAAGGAGGACCCGGACGTCGACCTGACCACCTTCTCCGCCAACGACTCGGGTCTGTTCGCCGGTCTCGCCCAGCAGGCGGGCGCGAAGTGGTGGACCACCGAGGGCCAGAAGTGGAAGGTCGGCATCGACGACGCGGCGACGCAGAAGGTCGCCGACTTCTGGGGCGGCCTGGTCAAGGAGGGCGCCATCGACAACCAGCCGATGTACACCCCGGCCTGGAACAAGGCGCTCAACACGGGCAAGCAGATCGCCTGGGTCAGCGCCGTGTGGGCACCGGGCACGCTGACCACCGCCGCGCCGGACACCGCGGGCAAGTGGAAGGTGGCGCCGCTGCCGCAGTGGTCGTCGTCCGAGAACGTGACCGGCAGCTGGGGCGGCTCGTCGACCGCCGTCACCACGGACTCCAAGAACAAGGGTGCCGCCGCGAAGTTCGCCGCGTGGCTGAACACGGACCCTCAGGCGCTGACCGCGCTGGCGAAGGAGGGCGGCATCTACCCCGCCGCCACCACCGCGCAGACCAGTGACGCGTTCGCCCAGCCGCCGGCCTTCTTCTCCAACCAGGCCGACTTCTACACCACGGCCTCCGAGATCGCCAAGACCACGGCGCCCTCCGCCTGGGGCCCGAACGTGAACGTCGCGTACACCACCTTCAAGGACGCGTTCGGCGCCGCCGCCAAGAACAAGTCGGACTTCGGTGCCGCCCTGAAGACCATGCAGGACACCACCGTCGCCGACATGAAGAAGCAGGGCTTCGAGGTCGCGGAGTGACGACGGCACGCCGGAAGTCGTACGGGGTCAAGGGGGCCCCGTATGCCTTCCTCCTCCCGGCAACGATCCTCTTCGCCCTCTTCTTCGCGCTGCCCATCGGCTACGCGGTCTGGCTCAGCCTGCACAAGGTGCAGGTCAAGGGGCTGGGTCTCGGCTCGGGCGCGCGCAGCGAGGTGTGGGCGGGCTTCGAGAACTACGCCGACGCCCTCACCGACTCCGAGCTGCTCGACGGCGCGCTGCGCGTGCTCGGCTACGGGTGATCGTGGTTCCCGTCATGCTCGGTCTGGCGCTGGTCTTCGCCCTGATGCTGGACAGCGAGAAGGTCAGGCTGGCCCCCTTCACCCGGCTGGCGATCTTCCTGCCGTACGCCATCCCGGGCGTCGTGGCGGCCCTGCTCTGGGGCTTCCTCTATCTCCCGGACGTCAGCCCCTTCTACTTCGTGCTGGAGAAGCTGGGCCTGCCGCAGCCGGACCTGCTGGACGGCGGCGGTCTGTACGCGGCGCTGTCGAACATCGCGGTGTGGGGCGGCACCGGCTTCAACATGATCGTCATCTACACCTCGCTGCAGTCGATCCCCGCCGAGGTGTACGAGGCGGCGAAGCTGGACGGCGCGACCCCGTTGCAGATCGCGTTGCGGATCAAGATCCCGATGGTGGCGCCCTCGCTGGTGCTGACCTTCTTCTTCTCGATCATCGCCACGCTCCAGGTGTTCAGCGAGCCGACCACCCTCAAGCCCCTCACCAACTCGGTCTCCACGACCTGGAGTCCGCTGATGAAGGTGTACCGGGACGCGTTCGGCGAGGGCGACATCTACTCGGCCGCGGCGGGCGCCGTGATCATCGCCGTGGCCACGCTGGTCCTCTCCTTCGGCTTCCTGAGGGCCGCGAACTCCCGTACCAAGCAGGAGGCAGCACGATGAGTTCTCTTGCCATCCGCAAGACCGCACCGACGGCAGACAGCACGCCCGGCACCGCACAGGGCCCGCCTCTGCGCCGCCGGATCGCGCTCGTCCCGACGCTCACCCTGCTGCTGGGCGCGATCTACTGTCTGCTCCCGGTGGCCTGGGTCCTGATCGCGGCCACCAAGTCGGGCAGTGAGCTGTTCTCCACGTTCACCTTCCTGCCGGGCAGCGGCTTCGCGGACAACCTGTCCGACCTGAACGCCTACCGCGACGGCGTCTACTGGCAGTGGATGGGCAACTCCGCCCTGTACGCGGACGTCGGCGCCCTTCTGTCGACCGCCGTCTCGGCGGTCAGCGGCTACGCGCTGGCGGTCTACCGCTTCAAGGGCCGCGAGACCGTCTTCAACGTGCTGATGGCAGGCGTGCTGATGCCGCCGGTGATCCTCGCGATCCCGCAGTATCTGCTGCTGGCCAAGGCGGACCTCGCGGACACCTACTGGTCGGTGCTGCTGCCGCTGATCCTCTCCCCCTACGGCGTGTACCTGGCCCGGATCTACGCCGCTGCCGCCGTGCCCGCGGACGTGGTCGAGGCCGGGCGGATGGACGGGGCGAGCGAGTGGCGGATCTTCACCCGGATCGCGCTGCCGATGATGGTGCCGGGCCTGGTGACGGTCTTCCTGTTCCAGTTCGTGGCCGTGTGGAACAACTTCCTGCTGCCGTACATCATGCTCAGCGACGACGAGAAGTTCCCGATCACTCTGGGCCTGTTCACGCTCCTCGAACAGGGCTCGAACACTCCGGCGCTCTACACGCTGGTGATCACGGGAGCGATGCTCGCGGTGATCCCGCTGATCGCTCTCTTCCTGGTCATCCAGCGCTTCTGGAGCCTGGATCTGCTCTCGGGAGCCGTAAAGTCATGACCATGAGCAACACGGGGGGCCGGCGCAAGCCGCCTACGATCCACGACGTGGCCCGCGAGGCCGGGGTCTCCCGGGGCACGGTCTCGCGCGTGCTCAACGGCGGCCACTACGTCAGCCCGACCGCCGCCGAGGCGGTCAACGCCGCGATCCGCAAGACGGGCTATGTCGTGAACCGGCACGCCCGCTCGCTGATCACCGGCCGTTCGGACTCGATCGGCTTCCTGCTGACGGAACCGCAGGAGAAGCTCTTCGAGGACCCCAACTTCAACGTCCTGCTGCGGTGTTGCACCCAGGCGCTGGCCGCGCACGACATCCCGCTGCTGCTGATGCTGGCCGGCACGGAGGACGAGCGGCGCCGGATAACGCGGTACATCACGGCGGGCCACGTCGACGGCGTACTGCTCGTGTCCAGCCACTCCGCGGACCCCGTCGCCGAGCAACTGCGCGAGGCGGGGGTGCCCCTCGTCCAGTGCGGCAAGCCCATGGGACTCGGCTCCAAGGTGAGTTACGTGGCCGCCGACGACCGGGACGGCGCCCGTGACATGGTGCGCCATCTGCTGTCGCTGGGCCGCCGCCGTATCGGTGTCGTGACCGGACCGCTGGACTCCCCGGGCGGTGTCGACCGCCTCGCCGGCTACAAGGAGGTGCTCACCGAGGCGGGCGTCGGGATCGACGAGCGGCTCATCGTCTCCGGCGACTACAGCCGGGCCAGCGGCGAGGCGGGCACCGAACGCCTGCTGGCCCAGGCCCCGGACATGGACGCCGTGTTCGTCGCCTCCGACCTGATGGCCCAGGGCGCCCTGACGGCACTGCGCCGGGCGGGTCGCCGGGTCCCGGAGGACGTGTCCGTGGGCGGCTTCGACGACTCCACCGCGGCGACGGAGTCCTCCCCCGCCCTCACCACGATCCGCCAGCCCTACGACCGCATCAGCAACGAGATGGTCCGGGTGCTCCTGGCCCAGATCGGCGGCGAGGACCCGGCGGCGGTGATCCTGCCGACGGAGCTGGTACGGCGGGAGTCGACCTGAGCCTCTCGGGGTCTCCGTTGAACACCGGGTGATCCGTCCGTCCCCGCCCCCCGGCCCCGCGTAAGGGCGGCGGGCGACCCGTCACCACCCGAACGTTCGTCCGGGAAGTCGTACGAGGGGCACGTCGACCCCGGGGTCGGAGCGCCGCGAGGGGGGTACTCGGCGGGCGCCGACCCCGCTTTCGGTCGGACACTGGAGTGCGGCCGGTGTGTGCCGGCGGACGAGACCAGGACGCGACTGCCATGAACGACGACATGAACTCCGAGGACGCGGCGACCGTCGTCTCCTCCCACACCGTGTTCGGAGCCCCCTGCTGGGTGAGCCTCACCAGCCGGGATCTGCCGGCCACGGAGGACTTCTACGCCGCTGTGCTGGGCTGGCGATGGCGCGCCGCCAAACTCGGCGACCACTTCAGGATCGCGCTGGCGGACGGTGTGCCGGTCGCGGGGATCGCCGGGGTGGCGACCCTGTGGCAGATGGCGGTGGCCTGGACGCCGTACTTCGCCGTGTCCGACGCGGACGCGGCGGCGGCCCGGGCCAGGGAGCGCGGCGGCACGGTCGCGGTCGGTCCCCTCTCCTTCCCTCCCGGACGGGCCGCGCTGCTGGCGGACCGCCACGGGGCCTCCTTCGGGATCTGGGAGGGCGAGCTCTTCACCGACTGGGAGACCTGGCGCAAGGCGGCCCCCGCCTTCATCCGGCTCCACACCCGGGACGCCTTCGACTCCGCCATCTTCTACGGCGAGGTCCTGGAGTGGGCCTCCGACAAGCCCGGCTGCTGCGAGGTCCACTACGAGGAGCACGAGGTGGTGCTGCGCAGCCAGGGCGAGGCCGTGGCCCGGATCACCTCCGGGGCGCTGGAGGCGGCGCCCGACCCCACGATCCGGCCCCACTGGCAGGTCCATTTCTCGGTCTCCGACGTGGCCGCCCGCGTCGAGGTCGCCCAGCACCACGGCGGGACAGTCCTCAGACAGGGCGTGGACGAGGCGGTGCTGCGCGACCCGGACGGCGCCCAGTTCACGATCACCTCGGGCCGCGACCGCTGACCGAGGCGGCTACGCGGCCGTGGGCTGCCGTACGGACGAGTAGAGGTACTGCTGCCACTACCGCCTCCGGATCGGCCAAGGGGAGCGCGGTCTCGAAGTCGCGTTTCTCGCCGCCCAGCCGGCCGACGGTACAGGACCCCGCCGTTCACCCGGCCCGGGACGGCCGTGACAGCAGCACCAGCCCACGGGCCTCCACGGTCACCTGCGCACCCGCTTTGTACTCGGACTCGTCCGGGTCGGCGTCCGGTTCGACGGCGGTGTCGATGCGTGCCGTCCAGCGTTCGCCGTACCTGGTGCCGGGGAGGCGGAAGGGCAGGGGTTCCCAGTGGCCGTTCAGCAGGAGGAGGAAGGAGTCGTCGACGACGGGGCGGCCGTACGGGTCGGGTTCGGCGATGGCGTCGCCGTTGAGGAAGACACCGAGGGAGTGGGCGTCGGAGCGGTCCCAGTCGGCGTCGGTCATCTCGCGGGCGTCCGGCAGCAGCCACACCAGGTCGGGCAGCGGCTGGTCCGCGCGCGTCGCCGTGTCGCCGCGGAAGAAGCGGCGGCGGCGCAGGACGGGGTGGGCGGCGCGCAGGGCGATGAGCCGGCGGGTGAAGTCCAGCAGGGCGTGCTGCCACTCATCGAGCCGCCAGTCGATCCACGAGACCTCGTTGTCCTGGCAGTAGGCGTTGTTGTTGCCGCGCTGGGTGCGGCCCAGCTCGTCGCCGTGGGAGAGCATCGGGATGCCCTGGGAGAGCAGCAGGGTGGCGAGGAGGTTGCGCTGCTGGCGGGCGCGGAGCGCGAGGACGCGCGGGTCGTCCGTCGGGCCCTCGGCGCCGCAGTTCCAGGAGCGGTTGATGCTCTCGCCGTCCCGGTTGCCCTCCCCGTTGGCCTCGTTGTGCTTGTCGTCGTACGAGACGAGGTCGCGCAGGGTGAAACCGTCGTGCGCGGTCACGAAGTTGACGCTGGCGCGAGGTCGGCGTCTGCTGTGTTCGTACAGGTCGGAGGAGCCGGTCAGCCGGGACGCGAACTCGCCGAGCGTGTGCGGTTCGCCGCGCCAGAAGTCCCGTACGGCGTCGCGGTACTTGCCGTTCCACTCCGACCACAGCGGCGGGAAGTTGCCGACCTGGTAGCCGCCCTCGCCCACGTCCCACGGCTCGGCGATCAGCTTGACGCGGCTGATCACCGGGTCCTGCTGGATCAGGTCGAAGAACGCCGAGAGCCGGTCCACCTCGTGGAACTGCCGTGCCAGGGTGGCGGCGAGGTCGAAGCGGAATCCGTCGACGTGCATCTCGGTGACCCAGTACCGCAGCGAGTCCATGATCAGCTGGAGCACGTACGGATGCCGCATCAGCAGGCTGTTGCCGGTGCCGGTGGTGTCGTAGTAGTGGGTCCAGTCGCCGTCGACCAGGCGGTAGTACGAGGCGTTGTCGATGCCCCGGAAGGAGAGGGTGGGGCCCTTCTCGTTGCCCTCGGCGGTGTGGTTGTAGACCACGTCGAGGATCACTTCGAGACCGGCCGTGTGCAGCGCCTTGACCATGGCCTTGAACTCGGTGACCTGCTGGCCCCGGGTGCCGTGGGCGGCGTAGGCGTTGTGCGGCGCGAAGAAGCCGATGGTGTTGTAGCCCCAGTAGTTGGCGAGGCCCCGGTCCTGGAGGACGCCGTCCTGCACGTACTGGTGCACCGGCATCAGCTCGATCGCCGTCACGCCGAGCGAGGTGAGGTGTTCGACGATCGCGGGGTGGGCCAGTCCCGCGTAGGTGCCGCGCAGTTCGGCGGGGATGTCGGGGTGGGTGCGGGTGAGGCCGCGGACGTGGGCCTCGTAGATCACGGTGTCGGCGTACGGGCGTCGCGGCGGGCGGTCGTCGCCCCAGTCGAAGTAGGGGTCGGTGACCACGCCGAGCATGGTGTGCCCGGCGCTGTCGGCGCCGGGGCTCGTAGAGCGAACGGTGATTGTCGATCTGCCCGTCCCACGGCTCTGGTGTACGGGTCGAGGAGCAGCTTCGCCGGGTCGCAGCGGTGGCCGGCGGCCGGGTCCCAGGGGCCGTGCACCCGGTAGCCGTAGCGCTGGCCGGGGCCGATGCCGGGGAGGTGACCGTGCCAGACGAAGCCGTCGACCTCGGTGAGCGGGACGGCGCGATGGTGGCCGTCGTCGTCGACGAGGACGAGGTCGACGCCCTCGGCGACCTCGCTGAACAGCGCGAAGTTGGTGCCGGTGCCGTCGAAGGCCGCACCGAGCGGGTAGGGCTGCCCGCTCCAGACAGACACCTCCTTCTCACGCGACGGCCGCCCGGGCGTCGCCTTGCCCTCCTGCGTGGCCGCCTTGCCGACCGGGCGCGCGGACCCGCTTCTGCCGGGTCGCGCGCGCCTGTTCCTCTTCGCCCGTCCAGTCACCGTGCGGCGTCGCAGGCGCTCGACGCGGTCGACACCGTGGCCGCCGCCCGGCTCGACCCCGCGGCCGGCGCCGTGTCCGGCGCCCCACTCGGCGTGTCGCTCAGCGTGCCGGCGAGGGCGGTGACCGGCAGTTCGCGGGGGAC
Source organism: Streptomyces ipomoeae 91-03 (assembly GCF_000317595.1). Taxonomy (GTDB): domain Bacteria; phylum Actinomycetota; class Actinomycetes; order Streptomycetales; family Streptomycetaceae; genus Streptomyces; species Streptomyces ipomoeae. Next base: position 7,805 of record NZ_AEJC01000311.1, read on the forward strand.
CTTGAGCACGGCGCGCAGGGCCGGCTCGGGCGTGGTCGGCACCCGGGGAACGCTCTCGTCGACCGGTACCCGCTGGGTGAACCAGATGACGGTGCTGCCGGTGTCCGTGGTGCAGGCGCCCCAGCCGTCGCTGAGGGCGGCGATCCGGGTCAGGCACGGCCGCAGTTCGCGGTCCGGGCGCAGCTCGGGATCGTTCTCGCCGACGGCGGCGATGAGGTGCTGGCCGTTCCACCACATCTCGATGGAGGTGTTCTTGTCCGACGCGTGCTCGTCGATCGCGCGGAGCAGCAGCTCGGCGCTGTGGCAGACGGGCTCGACGAGGCTCTCCAGATCCCAGAACCGGAGGTGCGCGGCCAGGATGCGGCTGACCTGTCCGACCCGCTCCGGACTGACTTCCACGTCGAGGTGGTAGTAGCAAGGCTCTGCGGTCTTCATCGTCGTTGGCTCCTCACCGGCGAAGCTCCCGCTTCTTCTCGTCCTCACGGAGCGAGTACCGAGCCGTCCTTGAGGGAGCGAACCTCGGACACGAAGCGTGAGCACCGATCACTTCTGAGTCAGATCCAAGAGTGAGAGTGCTACGCCATTCGTGCAACACGAGCGACGCCCGAGGTGGTTGAACGACCAACAAGACGCTCCGTCGTCGCCCGTGCACCATGAGTGAAGGCATCGGCTCCCGGATGCGTCGGTGCCGCTCCGTGCACGACCTCCCCCGGGAAGCGTGCTCCGCCGAGGGTGCCGGGAGGTGATCAGCACATGTTGCTGCCCGCCAAGAACGAGGTGGCCAGATCTCTGCGGCGCTACCGCATGTGGGAACGCGTGATGCTCGCGTCCCCGACCGACCACGCGGCCCGGGACCGCTTCGAGGACTCGGGCTACACGCTGTGCGTGCTGATGGGCAAGCGCTGTGCGCGCGAGGCCGTGGCCGCCGCCGAGCGCTATCTCCAGACGAGCCTGTTCACCTACCTCCAGGAACAGACCGGCCAGGCCCGCCCGGCCCGTTCCCTCAGACGCGGTCCGCCCTCCGGCAGGCGTCGCGCCCCAGGACGGTAGGGCCCAGGACCGGTAGGACGCGTTCGGTCACCCGTTCGGCGCAACGCCCGATTCCGTAGATCCCGAGCACGGCGGAGGTGAGTCATATGAGCCGGCCCCCGGTCATCGGCCGTATACCCATCAGGGACGTCCACCCGCTCGTGGAGTGCGGCAGACGGCCCGCGAAAGCCGTGGTGGGCGAGACCTTCGAGGTCACCGCGACGCTCTTCCGGGAGGGCCATGACGCGGTCGCCGCCCATGTCGTCCTCAAGGACCCGGAGGGCCGCCCGGCTCCCTGGACCCCGATGCGCGAACTCGCTCCCGGCACCGACCGCTGGGGCGCCTGTGTCACCCCGACCGCCGAAGGCCGCTGGACCTATCGGGTGGAAGCCTGGAGCGACCCGGTCTCCACCTGGCGGCGCACCGCGCACATCAAGGTCCCGGCCGGCATCGACGGCGGACTCGTCCTGGAGGAGGGCGCCGAGCTGTACGAACGCGCCGCCGCCGGTGTGTCCGAGAGGGCCCGGCACACCACCCTGCTGACCGCCGTGAAAAGCCTGCGCGACGACACCCTTCCGGTCGCCGAGCGCTTTGCCGCGGCGTTGACGCCGGAGGTGGACGAGGTCCTGGCCCGCCATCCGCTACGGGAACTGGTCACCAGCAGTGACCCGTTGCCGCTGCTCGTGGAGCGGGAACGGGCCCTGTTCGGGTCCTGGTACGAGTTCTTCCCCCGCTCCGAGGGCACCCCCGAGCAGCCCCACGGCACCTTCCGCACCGCCGCCCGCCGCCTGCCCGCGATCGCCGCCATGGGCTTCGACGTCGTCTACCTCCCGCCCATCCACCCCATCGGCACCACCTTCCGCAAAGGCCGCAACAACACCCTCTCCCCCACCCCCGACGACGTCGGCGTCCCCTGGGCCATCGGCTCACCCGAAGGCGGCCACGACGCCGTCCACCCCGCCCTCGGCACCATCGACGACTTCGACCACTTCGTGCGACGGGCACGGGAACTGGACCTGGAGGTGGCCCTGGACTTCGCGCTGCAGTGCTCACCGGACCACCCCTGGGTCGACAAACGCCCCCAGTGGTTCCACCACCGCCCCGACGGATCGATCGCCTACGCGGAGAACCCCCCGAAGAAGTACCAGGACATCTACCCCATCGCCTTCGACGCCGACATGCCCGGCCTCATCACCGAGACCGTCCGGGTCCTCAGGCACTGGATGGCCCACGGGGTACGCATCTTCCGCGTCGACAACCCCCACACCAAACCGGTCGTCTTCTGGGAACGGGTCATCACGCGGATCAACCGCACCGACCCCGACGTGATCTTCCTCGCCGAGGCCTTCACCCGCCCCGCGATGATGCACACCCTGGCCCAGATCGGCTTCCAGCAGTCCTACACCTACTTCACCTGGCGCAACACCAAACAGGAACTCACCGACTACGCCACCGAACTGGCGGGCGAGGCCGCGAGCTACATGCGGCCGAACTTCTTCGTCAACACCCCCGACATCCTCCACGAGTTCCTCCAGCACGGCGGCCGGCCCGCCTTCGAACTGCGCGCGGTGCTCGCCGCGACCCTCTCCCCCACCTGGGGCGTGTACTCGGGCTACGAACTGTGCGAGAACACCCCGCTCAAGCCCGGCAGCGAGGAGTACCTGGACTCGGAGAAGTACCAACTCCGACCCCGCGACTGGGAGACCGCCGAACGCGAGGGACGCACCATCGCCCCCCTCATCACCTCGCTCAATGAGATCAGGCGACGTCATCCGGCGCTGCGTCGGCTCAGGAACTTGCGCTTCCACCACACCGACAACGACGCGGTGATCGCGTACAGCAAGCGCACGGGGTCGGACGCGGTTCTGGTGGTCGTGAACCTCGACCCCCACCACACCCAGGAGGCCACGGTCTCGCTCGACCTGGCGGAACTCGGCCTCGACGTGGACGAAAACGTGCCGGTGCACGACTTGTTGACGGGTGAGACATATCGCTGGAGAAGAACGAACTACGTGCGCCTGGACCCCGGACGAGCACCCGCGCATGTCTTCCACGTCGAGTTCCCCGCCGAGGGCGCGGCCCTCCCGGTACAGCACGGAGGGTCGGGAACGTGATGATCGTCAACGAGCCCGTTCCGGACACCTTCGAGGACACGCCGCAGAAGGACCGGGACCCGGACTGGTTCAAACGCGCCGTCTTCTACGAAGTCCTCGTACGCTCCTTCCAGGACAGCAACGGCGACGGCATCGGCGACCTCAAGGGCCTGACCGCCAAACTCGACTACCTGCAGTGGCTGGGCATCGACTGCATCTGGCTCCCGCCCTTCTTCAAATCCCCCCTGCGGGACGGCGGTTACGACGTCTCCGACTACACCGCCGTCCTCCCCGAATTCGGCGACCTCGCCGACTTCGTGGAATTCGTCGACGCCGCCCACCAGCGCGGCATGCGCGTCATCATCGACTTCGTCATGAACCACACCAGCGACCAGCACCCCTGGTTCCAGGAGTCCAGGAACAACCCCGAAGGACCCTACGGCGACTACTACGTCTGGGCCGACAAGGACGACCAGTACCAGGACGCCCGCATCATCTTCGTCGACACCGAAGTCTCCAACTGGACCTTCGACCCCGTCCGCAAGCAGTACTTCTGGCACCGCTTCTTCTCCCACCAACCAGACCTCAACTACGAGAACCCGGCCGTACAGGAGGAGATCATCTCGGCACTGCGGTTCTGGCTGGACCTGGGCATCGACGGCTTCCGGCTCGACGCCGTGCCCTACCTGTACCAGCAGGAGGGCACCAACTGCGAAAACCTCCCGGCCACCCACGACTTCCTGAAACGGGTACGCAAGGAGATCGACGCCCACTATCCCGACACCGTACTGCTGGCCGAGGCCAACCAGTGGCCGGAAGACGTCGTCGACTACTTCGGCGACTTCCCCAGCGGCGGCGACGAATGCCACATGGCATTCCACTTCCCCGTCATGCCGAGGATCTTCATGGCCGTCCGAAGGGAATCCCGCTACCCCGTCTCCGAAATCCTCGCCAAGACCCCGGCCATCCCCTCCAACTGCCAGTGGGGCATCTTCCTGCGCAACCACGACGAGCTGACACTCGAAATGGTCACCGACGAAGAACGCGACTACATGTACGCGGAATACGCCAAAGACCCGCGGATGCGCGCCAACATCGGCATCCGCCGCCGACTCGCCCCCCTCCTCGACAACGACCGCAACCAGATCGAACTGTTCACCGCCCTGCTGCTGTCCCTGCCGGGCTCACCGATCCTCTACTACGGCGACGAGATCGGCATGGGCGACAACATCTGGCTCGGCGACCGCGACGCCGTACGCACCCCCATGCAATGGACCCCGGACCGCAACGCCGGATTCTCCTCCAGCGACCCCGGGCGGCTGTTCCTCCCCACCATCATGGACCCGGTCTACGGCTACCAGGTCACGAACGTCGAGGCGTCGATGTCCTCACCGTCGTCACTGCTGCACTGGACCCGCCGCATGATCGAGATCCGCAAGCAGAACCCCGCCTTCGGCCTCGGCGCCTACACCGAACTGCCCTCGACCAACCCCGCCGTCCTGGCCTACCTCCGGGAGTACGAGGACGACCTCGTACTGTGCGTCAACAACTTCTCCCGCTTCGCCCAGCCCACCGAACTCGACCTGCGCGCCCACGAAGGACGCCACCCCGTCGAACTCATCGGCGGCGTCCGCTTCCCCGCCATCGGTGAACTGCCCTACCTCCTCACCCTCGCGGGCCACGGCTTCTACTGGTTCCGGCTCTCCCGAGTCCTCTCCCGCGCTGCCCGACGGCGTTGAAGCGTGGGCCGGTGAAAGGACACGTCACCATGCCGAAGACCGCATTGCTCCGGCCGACCAGCGACAGGGTCGCCGACGACCTGATGACCTCGCTCGCCGGGCCGCTGCGCGAGTGGCTGCCGCGCCAGCGCTGGTTCGCCGGCAAGGACCGCCCCCTCACGGGCCTGTCCCTGCTGTCCATGACGGAGCTGTACCCGGGCTGTCTGCATCTGCTCGTGCACACCGGTCACCCGGGCCACAGCAGTCGCTGCGGAGTGCCCGCGCCCGGTGGCGTTCCCTCGGCCGGTGACTGCTACCAGTTGCTGCTCGGTGTACGCGAACAGCTGCCGCCACGCCTCGGCCGGGCCCTCATCGGGCAGGCGTACCAGGGCCCACTGGCCGATCTGACGGTGTACGACGCGCTGTACGACCCCCGGGCGGCGCAGTCGCTCCTGGAACGGCTGCGGCACCCCGGCACGGCCGGACCCCTGCGCTTCGAGGCCGACGCATCCACGTGTGTGCCCGCCGGGCTGGCGCCGCGGCTGCTGGACGCCGAGCAGTCCAACTCCTCCCTGGTGTACGGGGACGCGTTCATCCTGAAGGTCTTCCGGCGTATCCAGCCCGGTGTCAATCCCGATCTGGAGGTGCCGGGCGCGTTGGCCGAGCAGGGATGCGGTCGGGTGCCCGCGCCGGTGGCCTGGTTCCGTACGACGTATCCGTTCGCGGCGACGCTCGGCGTGCTGCAGCCGTTCCTGCCGGACGCGTCGGACGGCTGGACGCTGGCGCTCGGCGCGCTCGCCTCCGGTCACGACTTCACGGCTGAGGCCCGTGAGCTGGGGCGGGCGACGGCGGAGGTGCATCTCGCGCTGGCCTCGGCCTTCCCCGCCGGAGGCCATGACGAGAACGCTCTGACGGCCGCCGCGATGACCGAGCGGCTCGACGCCGCCGCGCGCTGTGTGCCCTCGCTCCGGCCGTACGTCCCCGGTCTGCGCGCCGCGTTCCACGCGCTGCTGTCCTGCGATGTCGGGCCGCCGGCCCAGCGTGTCCACGGTGATCTGCATCTGGGGCAGGTGCTGCGGGCCGACAGGGAGTGGTTCGTCATCGACTTCGAGGGCGAGCCCTCCCGTCCGCTCGCCGAGCGGTGCGGCGCCCAGTCCCCGGTGCGGGACATCGCCGGGATGCTGCGCTCCTTCGACTACACGGCGCGACAGCGCCGCCCCTGGCGCCCGGAGTGGGCACGCCGCTGCCGCGAGGCCTACTGCGCGGGCTACGCCACCCGCGCCGGCTGGGACCCGCGCCAGAAGCACGGGCTGCTGCGCGCCTACGAGACGGACCGGGCGGTGTACGAGGTCCTGTACGAGGCCCGGCACCGCCCCCACTGGCTGCCCGTACCGATGGCGGCGATCGAACATCTCGCCGTGAGAGGAAGCTGAAGCCATGGCCCTGCGCGACACCACGCCCCCCGAATCGGCCGGTCCGCCCATGCCTCCCCGCGGCTCCTGCGCGAGCGCCCCACCCCTGGACCCCGCCGACCGCGCGCGCCTGCTGGCCGGCGCCCACCACGACCCGCACGCCCTGCTGGGCACCCACCCGGTGCCGGGCGGGATCGTGGTCCGGGCGCTGCGCCCGTACGCCCACGCCGTGCGCGTCGTGATCGACGGCAGACACACATACCTCACCTCGGACGGCGACGGCCTCTTCTCCGGCGTACTGCCCCTGCTCGACGGCGGCATCCCCGAGTACACGCTGCTCGTCTCGTACGAGGACGCCGAGCACGAGGTCCACGACCCGTACCGTTTTCTGCCCGCACTCGGGGAGTTCGACCTGCACCTCATCTCCGAGGGA
>NZ_AEJC01000312.1 GCF_000317595.1 Streptomyces ipomoeae 91-03
TCACCAACACCAGCGGGGTGACCGCCGACGAGGTCGCCCAGCTCTACGTCCGGGCCGTGGAACCCTCGGTCCCGCGCCCGCGCCGCGAACTCCTCGGCCACCGCCGGATCACGCTCGCTGCGGGCGCCTCGACGGAGCTGTCCTTCCAGCTCCCGCTCTCCGCCCTGGAGTTCTGGGACGTGGCGCACGGCAGGTGGCATCTGGCGCCGGGCGCTTACGAACTGCTGGTCGGCGCGTCCAGCGAGGACATCCGCCTCCGGACGACCGTCGAGGTCACGGGCGAGCCGGTCGCCCCGCGCCCCGTCCTCGAACGCGGCCTGAACGCGGCCGACTTCGACGAACAGCGCGGCACGGAGATCGTCGACCGGACCAAGGTGTCGGGCGACGCGGTGACCCCGGTGAACGGCGGATCCGGTGAACTGCTCTTCCTCGACTGCGACTTCGGCGCGGGCGTCACCGAGGTGGAAGTGGAGGTGGCGGGGGCGGGCACCGTCGAGTTCTCCCTGCTCGGCGGCCCGGTGCTCGCGGCCCTGACGCTCGACTCACCCACCGGCGACCCGTACGCCTACACCACCCTCCGCGCCGGCGTCGAGGCCGCCGGTGCGCACGACGTCCACCTCAAGCTGCGCGGCCCACTGCGGCTCGCGCGCGTCGGCTTCTCCGGTTGAGGGTCCGGAAGCAGGCCGACACGCAGAAGGG
>NZ_AEJC01000313.1 GCF_000317595.1 Streptomyces ipomoeae 91-03
GGGTCGTGGCCGGAAAACAGCACGCCGACGTCGATGCGTCGAATCCGCAGCCCCGGACTCGACGCAGGCGACTCGGCACTCCGAACCAGCGCACCGAACTCGGCACTTCAGAACTCGGCACCCCGGAAACCCGGTGCGCCGAACCCGGCGGTTCGCCGGGGCCGATCGGCCTCAGCGAACCGGCATGCCCTGCGGCTGCTGCGGTGCGATGCCGAGCGCGGTCGTGTACTTGCCGAGCGCCAGCTTGCCGATCGCCGGGTAGGGGCCGAGCGCCTCGGCGGCGGAGCAACCCGCTTCCTTCGCGGCGGCCTCGATCAGACCGGCGTCGATCTCGGGCCCTATGAGGTACGGCGCGAGCGCGAGCTGCTGGGAGCCGGAGGAACGCAGCTGCTCGGCGACGGAGGTGATCGAGCCGTCCTGGTCGAGCGCGGCGGCCATCACCGGCACGGCGAGCCGCGCGGCCAGCAGCATGCCCGTGATCCCGGCGGCCTGCACGGCCTCCTCGCCGCCCACGGACGCGAGGACGATGCCGTCGGCGGCGGTCGCGACGGTGAACAGCCGGGCCCGGTCGGCACGCGCCAGACCGGCCTCGGAGAGGCGCACGTGCAGGGCCTCGGCGAGCAGCGGGTGCGGACCGAGGACATCGGTCAGCTCGGCCGCGATCTTGCTCTCCATGACGGCCTGGCGGACCTGGCGGAGCGTCGCGCTGTCGGGGCCGGCCAGCAGGGGCACGACGACGGCGACGGGGCCGTCGGGCTCCTTGACGTCGAGGCCGGCGGCGCGCGCCTGCTCGTAACGGGCGGTGCGCTCCTCGGCGGCGTGCGTCAGTACCGACTGCAGCGTGGGGAACTCGTCGGTGCCACCGTCGACGTACCCGATACGGGCGTCGAGGCCGGGCAGCTCGGAGCGCGCGATGCTCACGACCTCCTCGGCGAGGCTGCGCGTGGCGGCGCTGGGCGTGCCCGGCACCGCGAGGAGCAGCGCGGGCGCGCCCTCGGGAGCCGCCAGCGGCTCGGGGCGGCGATGCCGGCCCGGCTGGCGGGGTCGCGGCATTCGTACAGGCAGGCCGGATGCGGGCCCAGTGGGGGAGCTCATGGCGCCGCATGCTACTGGCTTCTTGGGCTCCCCTGTTCGGGGAGGGTGCAGGTGAGCGGTATCCGTCCGGATTTGTCTGATAGTTACGTGCCGATCAGGACCGATCGATACCGCATTTATCCGCTGAGCGGTGTTCTTCGCCCTCCACAACGGCGCTTGTCCGACAGGCTGGTTTGCTCCCTGTTTCAGGTACTACTTTTCAGCCATCACGTACACCATCTGCTCGTCGTACGGCAACCGTAGTCCGCCGGCGGCGAGATCGGTCGCGATGCGCACGGAACCGCTCAGCGGATCGCCCGCCGGGGGCACCCGCCGTGCGTGCGGCAACCGCTCCGTCAACTCGGCCTCCAGCGGTACGAGAAGAGGGTCACCCAGCTTGAACAGGCCCCCGGTGAGGGCCACCTGGGGCTCGCCCGAGGTGGGGCAGACGGCGGCTGCGGCGTCGGCCATGTGCCGGGCCGCCGCGCGCAGGATGTCCGCCGCCACCGGGTCGTCCCCGGCGCAGGCGGCCACCTCGGGTGCGAAGGAGGCGAGCACCGCCGGGCGGTCGGGTCGGGGGTAGAGCCGCCCGGGCAGCCCGTCCGCAGGGCCGAACGCCTTCTCCGCGCGCGCCATCAGCCGGGGTGAACCACCGCTCCGCCCGTCGTGCGCCCGCAGCGCCGCCTCCAGGCCCGCCCGACCGATCCACGCCCCGCTGCCACAGTCCCCGAGCAGATGGCCCCAGCCGTCCGCCCGACGCCAGCTCGCCAGATCCGTACCGATCGCGATCAGTCCCGTACCGGCGGCGATCACCGCACCCGGTCGCGCACCGAGGGCGCCGGTGTACGCGGTGACCGCGTCCGCGACCAGCGCGACCCGGCCGACCCCCAACTCGCGCGCCAGCGCCGAGGGCAGTTCGGCGCGCATCTGCTCCCCGAGCGAGGCGAACCCGGCGGCCCCGACGGCCACCGCGGCGGGAGGGCCGAGCCCGGCGCCGTCGAGCAACCGTCGCGCCAGGGGCAGCAGTCGCTCCAGCAGGTGCCCGGCGTCGATGCCCCGCGCTCCGGTCCGCACCGGGTGCTGCGACGCGAGCGGCTCCCCGAGCACCTCACCGCCCACGGCCAGCGCCGTGCGCAGCCCGGAGCCACCGGAGTCCACGGCGAGCACGGCGGGGTGCTGACCGCCGCCGGTCATGGCAGACGCCAGTCCACGGGGGTGCCGCCCTGTCGGGCCAGGAGATCGTTGGCGCGGCTGAAGGGGCGCGAGCCGAAGAAGCCGCGGTCGGCCGACATGGGGGAGGGGTGGGCGGACTCGATGGCGGGGAGATCGCCGAGCAGGGGGCGGAGGTTGCGGGCGTCGCGGCCCCACAGGATGGACACCAGAGGACGTCCGCGTGCGGCCAGCGCTCGTATGGCCTGCTCGGTGACCTCCTCCCAGCCCTTGCCCCGGTGCGCGGCGGGCTTGCGCGGGGCCGTGGTGAGCGCCCTGTTGAGCAGCAGGACGCCCTGCTGCGTCCACGGGGTCAGATCACCGTTGGACGGCTGCGGGAGGCCCAGGTCGGTGCCGAGCTCACGGTAGATGTTGATCAGACTGCCCGGCAGCGGTCGTACCTCCGGAGCGACCGAGAAGGACAGTCCCACCGCGTGCCCCGGTGTCGGATAGGGGTCCTGGCCGACGATGAGGACGCGGACGTCGTCGAACGGCTGCTGGAAGGCCCGTAGGACATGGGGTCCGGCCGGGAGATAGGTGCGTCCCGCGGCGATCTCCGCGCGCAGGAAGTCGCCCATCTCGGCGATCCGTCCGGCCACGGGTTCCAGGGCCTTCGCCCAGCCCGGTTCGACGATTTCATGCAACGGTCGTGGTGCCACGGCGTCACCCTACTGCCGTAGCGGCCCTGACGATCAACCGGTGCCCGGCGGGCGACCGGGGCTGACCGTTTCGCAGCCGAACCCGGTCGACTCCAGCCCGACTTGAGCGCCGGCACGGGTGGTGCCGGTCTCCCTGTGGCGGTCCGGGTCCGGCTCGGCCGAGCAGCCGCCCCGGCGCGTGCTCGAAAGACGTACGGCGACCGCCTCAGCCGATGACCGCCGCGCGGACGCACAGCACGTCCGGCAGATGCGACACCAACTGCCGCCAGCTCTCGCCGTCGTCGGCAGACGCGTACACCTCGCCGTTGCGGTTGCCGAAGTACACGCCCGCCGGGTCCGCCTCGTCCGTGCACATCGCGTCGCGCAGCACCGTGCCGTAGTGGTCCTCGGTGGGCAGCCCCGCCGAGAGCGGCTCCCAGCTTCTGCCCGCGTCCGTCGTGCGGAAGACCCGGCAGCGGTGGTCGGCCGGGACCCGGTCGACGTCCGCGTTGATCGGGAACACATACGCCGTGTCCCCGCGATGCGGATGGGTGACCGCGGCGAACCCGAACGTGGAGGGCAGGCCCTCGCCGATGTCGGTCCAGTGCTCGGCCGCGTCGTCGCTGCGGTACACACCCCAGTGGTTCTGCAGATAGAGCCGGTCCGGGGTCGCCGCGTCCCGGGTGACCTTGTGCACGCACTGGCCGAACTCGGGGTCGGGGTCCGGCAGGAACACCGCGGAGACACCGGAGTTGGAGGGCGACCAGCTGGCGCCGCCGTCCTGGGTGCGGAACACCCCGGCGGCGGAGACGGCGACGGTCATCGCGCGCGGGTCCCGCCGGTCGGTGAGGATGGTGTGCAGTCCCTCGCCGCCGCCACCCGGCGCCCACTTGTCGCGGGTCGGGTGCTCCCACAGCGGCCGTACAAGTGCGAAGCTCTCGCCGCGGTCCTCGGAGCGGTAGAGCGCGGCCGGCTCCGTGCCCGCGTACACCACGTCCGGCTCGGCGGCCGAGGGGTGCAGCTGCCACAGCCGCTCCAGGGAGGCGCCGGTGTCCTTGGGGAACTTGACGGCGGGCCGGGCCGGCTCCGTCCAGGTGCGGCCCAGGTCGTCGGAGTGGAACACGGAGGGGCCCCAGTGCGCGCTGTCGCCGCCGACCAGGAGCCGGGGTGTGTCCGCGCGGGTGTCGATGGCGACCGCGTAGACGGCCTGCGCGTTGAAGTACGGGCTCTCGTCGAAGGCCCAGACGCCTGCACGCCGCCGCCCGATGAACAGGCCCTTGCGCGTGCCTACGGTGAGCAGTACGTCGGCCATGCCGACCACCTCCGGGACATCGTCGTCTCAGTCACCGGCCAGTCTGCACCTCACCACCGACAGTCACCCCTCGAGACGCCTGTGCCGCAGGTCAATGGGGGTGGCGCGGATCGATACCGGCGTCCGACGGGGCCCGGGACGGGTGGCGTGACCGAGGTCGCATGAGCAGCGGGAGGGCCGCCGCCGTATGGGAGAGCGGTCCGGCAGTCCTGGGTGTGAGGGAGGGTGCCTCCGATGGTGGCATTCCGTGGTCCGAAGGTGTGGTTGTGGCGATGGCGACGCAACCCTCTGAAAAGGCGCAGCGACCGGCTGGAGGCCTGGGTGGTGCTGGTCGCCTGGGCGCTGACCCTGTTCGGCGGGGTGCTGGCGGGGCTGCTGGCGGCGGGGTCCGTGGAGTCCGGGCTCGCCCGGCAGCGCGCGGAGTGGCGCCCCACCGCGGCGGTGCTCACCGAGGACGCGCCGGAGCCGTCCGCGACCAGCGGGCCGGGTGCCGAGAAGGTGTGGGCGAAGGTCCGCTGGGCGGCGCCGGACGGCTCCGAGCGCCAGGGCCAGGCCCGCGTCGATCCCGCGAGTCCGATGGGCGCCCCGGTCACCGTCTGGACGGACGCCGAGGGCCTGCTGGTGACCAAGCCCGCCGGCGAGTCCCAGGCCCGGCTGCGCGCCGGGCTCGTCGGCGGCCTGGCGGGGCTGTGCGTCGCGGCCATGCCCTACGTGGGCGGCAGGCTCGTGCGCGGGCGGCTGGAGCGGCGGCGGATGGACCAGTGGGACGAGGAGTGGGAGCGGATCGGGCCGCTGTGGGAGCGGAAGACCTGGTGACCCCGTCGGGCGCCTGACCGAAGGGGCGATGGCCCCCGGCAAGTGCCCGCAGGAGGTGTTCGGCGGCCGGACGAGGCCTGTGGGGGAAGACGCCGTCCGACCGCCGGGGGTGGACTCACCGGAAGGTGATGAGCGGTGTCACCTGTAGGTGATGTCCGAGGAGGAGTACAGACAGTTGGTGCTGTCGGGGCCGGTACCGACCGCCGTGTTGTTGTTGTACTTCTGGCACGGGACGACCTTGCGGCCGCTGTCGTTGAGGATGGTGATCCTGCGCAGCGTCGCCACGTCGCCCCGGTTGACGTTGATGCCGACGAGCCGTGCGGTGGAGCCCGTCCCGGTCACCTCGATGTTGTTGAGGTTCACCTTGCGCGTGTACTGCGTGGAGCAGTCGCCGCACGAGCGGTACAGCGTCTTGAACTCGCTGACCGCGAAGTTGGAGATGTTGAGGGTGCCGGGCCCGTTGTGCTGGAAGACCTTGTCGGCCGCCTTCTTGGCGCCGCCGCCGGTCACCGTGTAGGTGGAGCCGCCGCGGAAGGTCGCGGCGTCCTCGCCGACGTCCTCCCACCACACGTTCTGCAGGGTGCAGTTGCCCTCGCAGTGGATGCCGTCGGCGCCGGGCGCGCCGATGATGACGTTCTTCAGGGTCGCCCCGGCCGCGAGTTCGAAGATCGGGTCCTGGCCCTCTTCCTGACCGTCGCCGGCCAGGTCGCCGCTGCCGTAGTAGCGCACCATGCCGCCGTCCCGGACGCCGGACACCTTGATGGTGGAGCTCACCGGCTGGCTCTTGCTGGGCGTCGGCCAGGTGGCGGCGTCGGCCGGGGTGGCTCCGCTTGTCATGATCATGCCAAACGAGAGGCCGAAGGCGGCCACCGTCCCGGTCATCGCACGCGTACGCGCGCGTGGACGTGTTGCAGAAGTCATGTCCCGATTCCTTCTGTTGTCCGAGCGGATGGGGGGTTGTCAGTGCTTTCAGGGCTTGCCGGCGCCCGCACCCGACGTCACCGAGGCGACGACGGACGAGGCGGACTCCACGGTGTAGCCGTAGGGCGGGGCGGTGAAGCTCCCCACCCGGGAGATCTCGGTGGCGGCCCCACCGAGGTCGTTGCCGCGCAGATTGGCGTAGCCGTCCACGTCACTGCTGCGGTTCGTGGTGACCGCGATCTTCGTGTTGCGGAAGACGTTGTTCTCCACGAGCATCTGGGCGCCCATGCGCGAATGGCAGGCGGTGTCGGCGCCGTCCACGTAGTTGTTGTAGAAGTGCCCCGTGCCGAAGCGCAGGCTGGGGATGCGCGAGTGGACGTTGCTGAAGCGGTTGTGGTGGTACGTCACCTTCAGATGGCCGGTGTCCTCGGAGGCGTTGTTGTCGCTGTGGCCGACCAGTGAGCCCTTGAAGTGGTCCTTGAAGGTGTTCCAGGACACCGTCACGTTGTCCGAGCCGTGGTTGATGTCCAGCAGACCGTCGTAGTGGTCCTTGTCGTGGTCACGGTCCGCCGAGAAGGAGTTGTGGTCGATCCACACCTTGGTGGACTCCTGGACCGTGATGTCGTCGGCGGGCGCGACGGGCTTGCTGATGTTCAGATTGCGGACGACGACGTTGGTCTCCTCCTTGATCCGCAGGCCGCCGCCGGTGAACCCGGACGACGAACCCACGCCCAGCACCGTGGTGTTGGAGCCGATGTCGACCTGACCGCTCAGTGTGATCAGACCGTTGACGCGGACGACCTTGGCCGCGTCGCCGGAGACGGCCGTCCGGAACGCGGCGAGCGTCGAGACCGTGGCCGGGGCGGCGCTGCCGCCACCGGTGGTTCCGGCTCCGTAACCGATCGGCGCCGTCTCGGCGGCCCCCGCCGGCTGCGGCAGGGCGAGCACGGCGGTCGTCGCCAGGGCGGCTGCGGCGGCCACCAGGGCTGATCTTTGCGCCTGTGTACGTGGGGGGACGGTACGCATGGCGGATGCGTCCCTTCGGGGAGAGCTGATGGATCATGTACGTGAACAGTGTTCGCCATATTGATTTGTCCGAGCGGCGGGAATCACCGAGGTGGGGTGCCCGGTGTCCCGTGAGGCGCGCAACCCCGGGCGGGTGGGGCTCTCATGCGTGCCGGTCCATACGCGGAGTGGTGTGGGGTGGTTCACACTGCTGAACGGAACGTAGAGGGCAAGCGCTTTCTAGTCAACGCTTTGCGCAAAACACATTCGGCCACTCGCGGTGAGCGGCGTGACACGCCTGGTGGGTGGCGGGGGCGAATTCTTTCGACGTGTGGGAGCGCTTCCAGGGCGGCCATGTGCATGTCACGATGCTCGCCGGACGCTTCTCTTCCGGGAGGGTTGAGTCGATGGCGGCCCCACGTATGCGTACGTTCATCAGCGGACTGGTCCTGGCGTTACTGGCCGTCGGCCTGACCGCGCCGGCCCCCGGCCCGGCGCTCGCCGACTCCTCCGGAACCGGCCGCGCGGGCCCGCTGCCCGGTTCGTTCAGCTGGTCCTCGACCGCCCCGCTGATCTCGCCGAAACCGGACGCCACCCATCCGATCGTCTCGATCAAGGACCCGTCGGTGTTCCGGTACGACAACCGGTGGCACGTCTACGCCACGACCGCCGACACCACCGGCGCGTGGAGCCTCGCCCACACCAGCTTCGCCGACTGGTCCCAGGCCGCCGCCGCGCCGCAGACGTTCCTCGACACCAACCCGAACATCGGCGACCGGTACGCCGCCGCCCCGCAGGTGTTCTACTTCGCCCCGCAGAAGCTCTGGTACATGGTCCACCAGACCGGCCCGCCCTCGTACTCCACCACCACCGACCCCGGTGATCCGCGCAGTTGGAGCGCGCCGAGGTACTTCTTCGCCGGCGAGCCGCCCATCGTCACCGCGAACAAGGGTGACGGCGCCTGGCTGGACTTCTGGACGATCTGCGACACGACCGACTGCTATCTGTTCTTCTCCGACGGCAATGGCCACCAGTACCGCTCCCGCACCACACTCGGCGAGTTCCCGAACGGCTTCCGGGACACCGCCATCGTGCTGACGGAACCCAACCGCTTCGACCTCTTCGAGGCGAGCAACATCTACCGGATCGGCGACAGCGGCAAGTACCTGATGCTCGTCGAGGCGCTCGCCACCAAGTCCGACTGGCGGCGCTGGTTCCGTGCCTGGACCGCCGACAGCCTGGGCGGCACCTGGACACCGCTCGCGGACACGGAGGCCAACCCCTTCATCCGCTCCACCAACGTGACCTTCGCGTCGGGTGTCCCGGCCTGGACCAGGGACTTCAGCCACGGCGACCTGATCCGCGACGGTGTCGACCAGACCCAGACGATCAACCCGTGCCGACTGCGGTACCTGTACCAGGGCATGGACCCGGCCGCGAGCGGCGACTACTCCCAACTCCCCTGGCGACTGGGCCTGCTCACCCAGACCAACTCCGCCTGCTGAAGCCCGAGCCGGACTTCGGCCCGCGCGGACTTCGACACACGCGGGGTTCAGCCCACGCGGAGTTCAGCCCAAGCGGACTTGAGCACACGCGGACTTCGGCCGACGTACGAACGGCCTCCCGCGAGCCTCATCAGCGACAGGAAGGGACAAGGACGTGTCCACAACCCCCCACGACCCCGCGCGCAGACCGCTGCGTTCCCCCGCGCGCAGACCGCTGCGTTCGGTGCTCGTCGCACTCCTCGGAGCACTGGTGCCGTTGCTCGCGGCCACGCTCCTCACCGCGCCCACGGCCCACGCCGCGCCCACCGCCTCCGCCGCGGCGGACACGAAGGCCGAGGCCGCCCCCAGAGCGGCGCTCACCGAGATCACGGGCTTCGGCGAGAACCCCAGCAACCTCCAGATGTACCTGTACGTGCCGGAGAGCGTCACCGCGAACCCGGCGATCCTGGTGGCCGTGCACTACTGCACCGGCTCCGGACCCGCGATGTACAACGGCACCGAGTACGCCCAACTGGCGGACCGATACGGGTACATCGTCGTCTACCCGTCCGTCACCCGCAGCAGCAAGTGCTTCGACGTCTCCTCACCGCAGGCGCTGCGCCGCGGTGGCGGCAGCGACCCCGTGGGCATCAAGTCCATGGTCGACTGGACCGTCCGCACCTACGACGCCGACACCGACCGCGTCTTCGTCACCGGCATCTCCTCCGGCGCGATGATGACCAATGTCCTGCTCGGCGACTACCCCGACGTGTTCGCCGCGGGCGCCGCGTTCGCCGGTGTGCCCTTCGCCTGCTTCGCCACCACCAACGGCTCCGAGTGGAACAGCGACTGCGCGAACGGCACCATCACCCGCACCCCGCAGGCCTGGGGCGACCTCGTCCGGGGCGCCTACCCCGGCTACACCGGACCCCGGCCGCGTATGCAGCTGTGGCACGGCACCGAGGACGACGTGCTGCGCTACCCCAACTTCGGGGAGATGATCAAGCAGTGGACCAACGTCCACGGTCTCAGCCAGACACCGGCCGCCACCGACTCGCCCCAGACCAACTGGACCCGCACCCGCTACGGCTCCACCGGTGACCGCGCCCCCGTCGAGGCCATCAGCCTCCAGGGCACCGGCCACAACCTGTACGCCTGGGGCATGGGCGAGCGCGTCCTCACCTTCTTCGGCCTCAACAGCTCCGGCCCCGCGCCCCAGCCCCCGGCCGGCCCCTGCAAGGTGACCGTCACCACCAACGCCTGGAACACGGGCCTCACCGCCTCGGTGACCATCACCAACACCGGTACGACGACGGTCAACGGCTGGAAGCTGACCTTCACCCTGCCCTCGGGACAGACCATCACCAACGGCTGGGGCGCCACGTACGGCCCGGCCAGTGGCGCCGTGACCGCGACGAACGTGACCTACAACGGCTCGATCGCACCG
The DNA here is from genome assembly GCF_000317595.1 of Streptomyces ipomoeae 91-03. GTDB lineage: Bacteria > Actinomycetota > Actinomycetes > Streptomycetales > Streptomycetaceae > Streptomyces > Streptomyces ipomoeae. Next base: position 9,907 of record NZ_AEJC01000313.1, read on the forward strand.
GGCGCGAGCGTCGGCATCGGCTACCAGGCCAACCACAGCG
>NZ_AEJC01000314.1 GCF_000317595.1 Streptomyces ipomoeae 91-03
CGGCCGTCACCGATGTCCTCGATGTACTCGTACTGCTCCTCCCAGCTCAGCGAGGAGTTCTCCGCGCTCGACACCAGCCGCATGGCCACGTCCTTCTTGTCCGGGTCGTCGAGCCCGGTACTCGCGGTGGTGGCCGCGTCCGCCACCCGGAGCCCGACGACGGGGGCGGCGAGCAGGGAGACGCCGAGGGTGGTCAGCAGCAGACGACGGGATGCGGCTCCGGCGGGCAGCAACGGCACGGGTGTTCTCCAAGTCAGCGCTTCGAGTGGGTGGTCGAGAGTCGCGTGCCCGGCTTGGAAAGCCGTGAGGGTGCGATCGCAGACCGCTGTGATCCGTCAGGAGAGAGCTGTGAGCCGGTCCCGGACCTCGATGGCGACTGTGTATGTGTCCCCGGTCGGCTCGGTCGCGAGCCGCCCCGGGGCGCGCGTCCAGCGGTCCTCCAGCGCGAACCAGTCGATCTTCTTCGGCGTCCGGCCCTCCCGCAGCGCGGCCCGCAGTTCCTCGAAGTACGTCGACCAGCGCAGCCGGTACAGCCCGCCGACCAGGCCCGCCCACTCCCGGTTGGCGTAGTCCCGCAGCCCCGCGTCCGCGCCCTTCCGCGTCCCCCACACGGTCAGCAGCGAGAGATTGTCGTAGGCCAGCCGCTCCCGCTCGGCGTCGCTCGCACCCCAGGCCCGCGCGTCGGCCACCCAACGCCCCAGCAGATGAGCGGAGTCGGTGGCCAGCAGCCGGTCCAGCAGATCCATCAGCGACAGCCAGGTACCGGTCAACTCGTCGAACCGGGCGGTGTCGCGGGCGTCGTACGCCCCCCTGATCCGCGGCAGCAGGACCCGGCTGCGGTTGGAGAGTGTCTGCCGGGCCACATCGAGCAGGTCCCGGCGGTACGCGGACGACGACCGCAGTCCCGGCCGTACGCTGAGCAGCTCACCCAGCGCGGGCTCGAACTCGGCCGCGTCGTAGCGTAGTTGCTTCGGCGACCAACGGGCGGCCCGTACGGTGTTCAGCGCGGGGCGGGAGCCGAACAGGCCGTCGGCGCCCTCGCTCCACCGGTCGGCGCGGGTGGTGCCGTACGCGGTGCGGCGCAGGATGTCCCAGGCGGCCTCGGCATGCGGATCACGGGCGCCGTACCGTGCGTGCGCCCACTCCGAGAACCACGTTTTGAGGTCCAACTCGTCCTTTCGCCAGGCGAGTTCGGAGAAGAGGGCGAAGGCGGCCGGATTGTTGTCCGCCGCCTCGGGCATGAGGGCGATCCCGCGCAGCTTGCTGCCGTCCTTCGTACGCCACTTCTCGTACAGCTCCGCCCAGACGGGGGTGTTGGCGCCGAGGGCGGTGTGGCCGCCGAAGTTCCAGATCGAGCCGAAGGCGTACGGGGTGTCGCCCCAGTCGGCCTCGCGGTCGATGACCGTGGGGAAGCGGTCGGAGAGACCGTCGACGACGAGCATGCGTTTCTTGTCGACGGCGTCGACGATCGCGCGCGGCGGGTTGTGCTGCCAGCCGAGGATCACCCAGGTGGCGTCGGGGTGGGCCGCCCGCAGCGCCCGTTCGACACCCTTCGCCGCGTCGGCCACGGGCACGTCGCCCGGGTCGCCGCCCTCGTGCAGCAGGTCCATCTTGTACAGCGTCGACGGACCGCCGAACAGCTCGTCCTGCGCCCGGTAGAAGGCCGCCGCCACCCGCTTGAACTCATTCGTGCGCGGGTCCAGCCAGTCGGGGCGCGCGAAGCCCATCCAGTCGCCCTGCGGCACGGTCCGCGCCCCCGGATTGCGCTCGGCGAAACCGGGCGGAACTGTACCGAAATAGCCGGGGAACACCGGAGTCATGCCCAGCTCGCGCAGCCGCCCGACGATCCGGCGGCCCAGGGCGGCGCGGGCGTCGAGGAGCTGCCGGGAGACCGGGGAGGGGAAGGAGGACAGGTTCTGCAGCAGCCACCACGGCTGATGGGCCGGACCCGCGATCCACTCCCGCAGCTCCTCGTCGCGGTACCCGAACTCCTGGAACACGCGGTGGTAGAGCGCGTCCGCGCCCGCGTAGACGAGGACCTCGTTGTAGCCGTGCAGCGCCAGGACGTCCAGCTCGCGCTCCCAGTACGTCCAGTCCAGGTATGCGCCCGTGTAGCCGTCGTTCGTGTCGTTGAGGGCGAAGCGGTGGGGGACGTTGGCGCGGCGGCTGACCGTGCCGTCGACGCCCGGGAGGTCACGGGGGAGGAGGTTCGTCTGCTCGCCCGCCCAGTTGATCTCGGCGTGCGCGGTGTGGTTCAAGTACCAGTTGAGGCCGGTGAGTTGGGTGGCCGGTGTGTCTCCGGTGACGGTGATCCGGCCGGTGTGACCACTGACCCGGAAGGTGTCACGCTCCGTCCCCCGCACGAATGTGATCTGTCGCCAGTGGTTCGGCAGCAGCCGCCGGGCCGCCGCCGCGGCGGCTCCGGCCCCGTTGCCGGCCTTTCCGGCCTTCGGCCGGTCCGCCCGGGGGGCGTCGTCCGAGGGGATCGCACGGGCCGAGGGGATCGCACGGGCCGAGGAGGAGGCGATCGCCGAACTGGTGGTGAGGGCGACCAGGAGGGCGCGGCGGGCGAGCGGCATGGTGTCTCCGGGATGCGGGTGGGGGTACGCCGTGGGGAGGAATACCCCCCGAAACCACACTTGTGCAAAGACGCGCGGCCACAAGGGGAAGAATCGGACGTGAACGGCTGCTGTTCGCCGCCCATTCGGTCGACCCGCCGGCTGAACTCCGGCCGGGGATGGGGACGTCGGGCTCGATGGCGACGGAGGTGTACGTCCGGGCGGGTGTTGTCCAGCCGGGTCGCCCCTCGTACGTCGATGTACGTAGATGTCCTGGTTCGGGAACCTCTCGGCTTGGCTGACGCGTTGTCGGTAAACAGGAGTTCATCCGAAAGATCACTCTGTATCCGGTAGATACCGGAGATTGCGGTAGGAACCGTTAAGTCCGGTTGTGGCCGGTCGCAGGGTGTGGGGGACAGAACGGGGACATCACGGTGCACCGACACCATCGCGAGACCTACTACGTCGTCAACGAGGGCCGGATACTGGAGTTCGAGAAGGGGGACGCGGTCGCGCGCGTACCGAGCGCGGCCGAGCAGCAGATGGCCTTCCGCTTCTCCAGGTTCGGGGAGAAGGGAGTCCAGCTCGACGAGACACTGCGCGGCAAGCTCGCCGAGGCCATGACCACGGCCACGGGCGGCGCCGACCCCGACTCGGGGGACCCCGGGGCGGCGATCCCGGCCGGGTTCACCTACCTCGGGCAGTTCGTCGACCACGATCTGACACTGGACCGCACCCAGGTGGGGCTGGGCGAGCCGGTCCCGGTCGAGGACCTGGTGCAGGGGCGCAGCCCCGCCCTCGACCTGGACTCGCTCTACGGTCTGGGCCCGAACCACTCCAGCAGCGCCCGCTTCTACGAGCCCGGCGGCCGTCTGAAGACGGGCACGACACTCGGCGTGCCCTTCCCGCCCGAGTTCCCGCCCGCCAACATCGACCAGGAGGGCTTCGATCTGCCGAGGGCCGGCGAGACGGTCGGCGGCACCCAGGCGGACAAGCGCGCTCCGCTCATCCCGGACGCGCGCAACGACGAGAACCTGGCCGTCGGCCAGCTCCATCTGGCGTTCATCCGCTTCCACAACCGCGTCGTCGACCACCTCGCCGAGCGTGGAGTGCCCGAGTACCGGCTGTTCCACGCGGCCCGGGACATCGTCGTGAAGCACTACCAGTGGATCCTGCGCACCGACTTCCTGCCGCGCATCGTCGACCCGGACATCGTCGAGCGGGTCTTCACCCGAGGGCGCCGGCACTTCGAGGTGCCGGGGTACACCCGCCCCGGCGACCTGCCCACGATGCCCATCGAGTTCTCCGTCGCCGCCTACCGGCTCGGGCACAGCATGGTGCGCGGGGCCTATCAGTGGAACACCGTGTTCCGCGCGGGCGGGCCCGGTGGGATCGCCACGCTGGGACTGCTGTTCCGGTTCAGCGGCACGGCGGGCAACCTCACCCCGGGCCCGGCCGACCTGAGCGACCTGGACGACCCGAACGCCGGGGAGAACCTGCGGCTGCCGAGCAACTGGATCGTCGACTTCCGCAGGCTGTTCGACTTCGGTGAGATCGGCCGGGAGGACCTGGCCGTGCCCGAGGGCGAGTTCAACGTGGCCAAGCGTCTCGACACCCTGCTCGTCGACCCGCTGGCCACGCTGCCCACCGGCACCTTCGACGGCCGTGGCCGCCCGGCCCCGCCGCCGATCCAGCGCAACCTCGCGTTCCGCAATCTCACACGGGCCGCGATGGTCGAGCTGGCCACCGGGCCGCAACTGGCCGCCCAGATGGGCTTCAAGCCGCTCACCGAGGACCAGATCCTGCGGGGCAACGGCGGCGCCGTCCTCGACGGGCTGGACGACACCCAGCGCGCCCAGCTCGTGGAGCACACCCCGCTGTGGTTCTACGTCCTGCGCGAGGCCGAGGTGAACGAAGCCCACCCCGGCAGCCTCACCGGCGTCGGCGGCACCCTCGTCGCCGAGGTCTTCCACCGGGCGATGGAGGGCAGCCGGACGTCCATCGTGAAGCACCCCGGCTGGCGCCCCAGCCTCCCGTCCCACCGGAAGGGCAAGTTCACGATGACGGACCTGCTCCTCTTCGCCTTCGAGAACGACCCGGCCCTGCTGAACCCGCTGGGCTAGGCGGAACCGCACGACCGCCGCATCCGCCGTTCG
>NZ_AEJC01000315.1 GCF_000317595.1 Streptomyces ipomoeae 91-03
TGCACGCGCGCCTCGCCACCGCCGCGCACCGCGCCGTGGTGGCCGCCGGGGCGCTCGCACTGCCGCCGAGCGCCGGCCGGCATCTGTACGCCGACCTGTCCCCGCTGCGTTCGGTGCTCACCGCGCACGGGGTCGGCGACGCCCAGGAGTTGGAGGACTTCCTCACCGCCCGGCTCGGCATGCCCGCGCCCGGCGGTCACCGGTTCGGGGACGACCTGGGGGCGCTGCGCGTCCGGCTGTCCACCGGGCCGTTCCTCGGCGCCACCGACGAGGAGCGGGCGCAGACCCTCGCCGCGCCCGACCCGCTGGAACAACCCCATGTGGAACGCGCGTTGACCTTGTTCGGATCGGCCTTGGAGGATCTTCGATGACGACGGTTCTCCGGCCCACGGTCTTCAACGACGACGATCCAACGCGATGACGCTCAGCGACGGGAGCCTCCTCGATGACGCAGCAGTCCGAGTCGACGACCACCTCGAACACCACGTCAGCAGACGTTCCACCGACCGTTTCAGCAGAGGTTTCACCGACCGGATCGGCAGCCGCCCCGGCGCCCGCGTCCCCGCCGCTCTCCGAGCCCCGTCCCCTCGGTGAGCGGCGCCGTTGGCAGAGATCCTTCGCCGACCGGCTGACCACACCCCTGCCGGGCCTGAAGGCGTTCGCCCGGTTCGCCCGCGAGGGCGCGGTGCGCCCGGGGGCCACCGGACTCGTCGACATCCCCCGACTGCCGTACGAGCCCGCCCCGTTGCCCCGCGTGGACGCGCGTACCGTCGCCGTCTCCTGGGTGGGGCACGCGAGTTGGGTGGTGCGGATCGGCGGGCTCACGGTCCTCACCGACCCGGTCTGGTCCCGCCGGATCCTCGGCACCCCCGCCCGGATCACCCCGGTCGGCGTCGCCTGGGAGGCGTTGCCGCGCGTGGACGCCGTCGTCATCAGCCACAACCACTACGACCACCTGGACGCGCCCACCCTGCGCCGACTCCCGCGTCACACCCCGGTGTTCGTCCCCGCCGGGCTCGGCGGCTGGTTCCGGCGCCGCCGGTTCACCCGTGTCACCGAGCTGGACTGGTGGGAGGCGGCCCGACTCGACGGCGTCCGCTTCGACTTCGTACCGGCCCACCACTGGTCCAAGCGCACCCTCACCGACACCTGTCGCTCCCTGTGGGGCGGCTGGGTGCTCACGGCCCCCGACGGCAAGCGCGTGTACTTCGCCGGCGACACGGGCTACGGCCACTGGTTCTCCCTCATCGGCCGCCGTTACCCCGGCATCGACCTCGCCCTCCTCCCGATCGGCGCCTACGACCCCCGCTGGTGGCTCAGCGACGTCCACTGCGACCCCGAGGAGGCGGTCCAGGCCTTCCAGGACCTGGGCGCCCACCACATGGCCCCCATGCACTGGGCCACGTTCATCCTGTCGGCGGAGCCGGTGCTTGAACCGCTGACCCGGGTACGGGCGGCCTGGGCGGCCACAGGGCTTCCACGGGAGAACCTTTGGGACCTCCCGATCGGCGCCTCCAGGGTGCTGGACTGAATTCGCAGGGTCACCCCCGCGCCTACTGAGGGGCGCAGCCCCTGAAAGGGGCGCGGGGCTGTGTCGATGTGCGGCTCCGCCGCGTGGGCGCGACCAGCCACGACGCACCCGCGGCCCGCATTCCACACCACCCCCGAGCTCCCCCGGCCCTCAAACGGACCGCTCCCGAATCCGCCGCCAGAGCGTCGGCACCGCACTGATCACCAACGTCAACACAACCGCCGCGAGGACCCCCTCCCACGGCTCCTTGAACAAGGACCCCCCAAGGATGCCGATCAACTGATAAGTCACCGCCCACGCAAGGCACGCCGGAAGGTTCCCCCGGGCGAACCGCCGCAACGGCATCTCGGCCAGCAGACAGGCCAGCATCACCGGCAGACGCCCCGCCGGCACCAGCCGGGACACCACCAGCACGGTCACCCCGTGGGCGTCGAGCTTCTCCTGGGCCTGGGCCAGCCGGTCCTCCGGTGCCCGGCGGCGGATCGCCTCCAGCCAGCGGGATCCGTTCTTCGAGCCCATCCCGCGCCGCCCCAGCCAGTACAGCGCGATGTCGCCGAGGAACGCGGCGACCGACGCCACCACGAACACCAGCAGCAGCGCGAACGGCGCCGTCTGGTGGAACGCCACGACGGCGGCCGAGCTGACCAGCGCTCCGGTAGGCACCACCGGCACCAGCGCCCCGATCAGCACCAGCAGGAACAGCGTCGGATAGCCGATCGCCTGCTGCGTGGACTCGTGCGGCAGCGGGGTGCTCACTGCGGACAGGACGATCACCGGACGCCCTCCCCGAATCCACCCGCAGACCGGACCGTCCCGCCCCGGCGGCCCCCGGAGCCATGTCTCACCGCGCCACCCCCGGCCGTACGCGCTCCCCGTGGCCCAGCCGGTGCACGGCCACCTCGGGGGCGCGCGTGGCGGCGAGGCGTACGAACTCCTCACCCGGCGCGTGGAATTCATGGGGGCGCACGGCGTCCAGACCGATCGGCCAGTACGTGCCGTAGTGCACCGGCACCGCGCTCCGGGGCGCAAGCCGCGCGAGCGCCTCCGCCGCGCGCCCCGCGTTCAGGTGCCCCTCACCGAGGTACGGTCCCCAGCCGCCGACCGGCAGCAGCGCCACGTCGACCGGCCCGACCTCCTTGGCCATCGACTCGAACAGCCCGGTGTCCCCGGCGAAGTACGTCCGCGCGTCGCCCTCGACCACATAGCCGAGCGCCGGCGAACGGTGCGGCCCGACCGGCAGCCGCCGCCCGTCATGCCGCGCCGGAACCGCGCGTACGACCAGGTCACGGACCCTGACCTCGTCCCCGGGCGCCACCTCGGTGAGCCGGAGATGCGCCAGTCTGCGCAGCCCCGGCACCTGGCGCGGCGCACCGCGCGGCACCAGCAGCCGGGTACCCGGCGCCAGCCGGGCCAGGGAGGGCACATGCAGATGGTCCGCGTGCAGATGCGACACCAGCGCGACATCCGCGACCGCCGCCTCGGGCGGGGGTGGCGCGCCCCGGCGCCTGCGCAGATGCGCGAGCCGGCGCGTGAAGAGCGGATCGGTCAGCACGCGCGTGCCCGAGTCCTCCACGGTGCAGGTGGCATGCCCCCACCAGGTGATCTCCACCGGCACTCCGTTCGCCTCCTTCGCGCTACTCCCCCGAGCCTACGGGCTGGAGTAGGGTCTGCGGCCAGGCCCCGCTTCCACGGCATGATCCGTCGGGCAGGCCTGGACTGCGGAGGTGAGGGGGACGCCGTGGGAGACAAGAGGGACAAGAGCGACGCCTCCGGGCTGCCCTGCGCGGGGATGCCCCGGCAGTGCCCGGGGCAGGCGGGGCACGGCCCCGTCCTACGGGTCGCGGCCATCGCCAGCCTGACCCCTCTGGAGGAGCTGGAGGCCGATCCCTTCCTGGTCGACTCCCGCAGCCAACACGCCATGTGCGCCCGCTGGGCCGCCGAGCGCGGCTACGTGGTGACGCGCGAGCTGCTCGTACGGGGTCTGCGCCCCGATCACTGCGCCCTGTGGGCGGACGTCGACGCCGGCCTCGTCGATCTCTTCGTCGCCCCCAGCCGCCGCGTCCTCGAACGCGCTCTCGCCTCCGTCGACGACTTCACCGCCGAGTGCGCCCGCCGCGGCGTCCGCGTCGAGACCGTCGGCCGCGCCGAACCCGCCTACGACGCCCAGATGAAGGCCCGCGTACACCGCCGCCTGTCGATGCCGACCGCCGGGTACGACGGCCGCTGAGCCAGAAGGACCCTGGTTCGGGGGCACGGCGGCCGGGGCCACGACGGGCGCCGGGCGCGGACGGCCGACGACCGTCGAGCGCGGCCCGTACGCCCTCGAATCCGTGCCCCCACCCTGCCCCCGATGCCACCCCCCGGCGCCGCCCCGCCGCCCCCGGCCGGTGTGACAGGCTGGGCGCAGCAACGGGACGTGAGGTGGCCTGGCGTGGGCGGTGAGCGTTGGCGGAGGGTGCTGAGCGGGTTCTGGCGCATGTTGGCCGTGTGGGCGGTGTCCACGCTGACGATGCTGGTGCTCGCCGGGGCGCTGCCCGACTTCAGGCTGCAGTCCCGCAGCGGTGAGAGCGCCACCCAGATCGCCGTCACCGCCGCCCTGGGCGCCGGGGCGTTCGGCCTGCTGTCCTCGCTGGTGTGGCCGCTGCTGGTACGGGCGTTGCTGCTGGTCCCCGCACTCGTCCTCGGTCTGCTGGTCTTCTTCCTCAACGGCTCCCTGCTCCTGATCGCGCTGTGGCTCACTCCCTCCGGTGACGGCGAGGCCGCGCCCGAGACCGCCGTGGTGGTCGCCGCCGTGATGTCCGCCGTCGCCTCCGCCACCGGTGGTGCCCTCGCCGTACGGGACGACGACGCGTACCGGCGCCGGCTGTACCGGCTGGCCGACCGCCGCCGCAGGCACGTCGAGGGCCGACCCGGACCCGTCGGACCCGGCACCGTCTTCCTCCAGCTCGACGGCGTCGGCCACGACGTCCTGGAGGCGGCGACGGAGAAGGGCCTCATGCCGACCGTGGCCGAGTGGCTCGGCCTTCCGACACCCGAGAGGCCCCACCCCCGGCCCACCCACCGGCTCACCCCCTGGCGCACCGACTGGTCCAGCCAGACCGGCGCCAGCCAGCTCGGCATCCTGCACGGCACCAACCACGACGTACCGGCCTTCCGCTGGTACGAGAAGGAGAGCCGGGAGGTGATGGTCTGCAACCGTCCCTCCAACGCCGCCGAACTCCAGCGCCGGGCCATCGAGCGCACCGGCGACGGCGGCCTGCTCACCGTCGACGGCGCCAGCCGGGGCAACCTCTTCAGCGGCGGCGCCGACCAGCTCGCGCTCGTCCTGTCCATCGCCGCCCGCCGGGACAGGCGGAACCGGTCCCGCGCCGGGTACTTCGCCTACTTCTCCGACCCCGCCAACGCGGTCCGCACCGCCCTGTCCTTCGTCGCCGACGTGCTGCGCGAGACAGGCCAGTCCACCCGCGCCCGGCTCCGCGAGCAGCGGCCCCGCGTCAAGCGCGGCGGCCTCTACCCGTTCATCCGCGCCTTCGCCACCGTCGTCGAACGCGATGTCGTCGTCAGCGCGGTGATCGGCGACATGTTCGCCGGCCGCGCCGCGATCTACGCGGACCTGGTGGCGTACGACGAGGTCGCCCACCACTCCGGCCCGCACAGCCGGGACGCCGAGAAGGTCCTCGAACGCCTCGACCGCTCCCTGGCGTTGATCGCCCAGGTCGCCGAACACGCCCCGCGCGCCTATCGCATAGTGCTGCTCTCCGACCACGGCCAGAGCCCCGGCGAGACCTTCCTGGGCCGCTACGGCCTCACCCTCGGCAACCTGGTCCGCGCCGGCTGCGGTCTGCCCGTACCCCGCAAGGCCCAGCGCACCCACAGCGGCGCCGAGGCCCGCGCGGCGGTACGCGCCGCGCTGCGCATCCCGGTCGAGGAGGGCGCCGAACAGCACCGGCCGACCCGCCGCTCCGAGCCCATCGTCCTGGCCTCCGGCAACCTCGGACTCGTCTCCTTCCCGGACGTCCCGCACCGCATGACCCGCGAGGAGATCGACGCCCGCCACCCGGCCCTGCTCTCCACCCTCGCCAACCACCCCGGCATCGGCTTCGTCCTGGTCCGCAGCGAGCAGCACGGCGGCGTCGTACTCGGCGCGCACGGCGCGGAGATCCCCATGGATGAGCTGACCGACGAAAACCCGGGCCCGCTGGCCGACTTCGGCCCGGGCGCCGCAGAAGCCGTACGCCGCACCCACACCTTTCCGCACACGGCCGACATCATGGTCAACTCCTGGTACGACCCGGGGGAGGGCGAAGTCCTGGCCTTCGAGGAACAGATCGGCTCCCACGGCGGCCTGGGCGGCTGCCAGAGCCGCCCCTTCCTGCTGTCCCCGCTGGCACTCTCGGCCCCGGTGGAGGACAACGAGGAACTGGTGGGCGCCGAACAGATCCACCGAGTACTGAGACGCTGGCTGAGGGAATCCAACGGCCCCCAGGTGCCGTTGCCGGCCGACACCAGCGCGCCCCGAAGGAGCGCGGGGCAGAGTTGATCTGCGGCTACCGCCGCGCGGGCGCGACCAGCCGGAACGAACCCGCACCCGCAGACCGACAGAACCCGGCAGACGCCCAGGCACCCGGGCCACAAAAATTCGGCTGCACCGTACAGGGCCCCCGGCCCACACTGGATCGCACCGTCCGGAGGACAACCCCAGGAGCCCACCCCTTGCAGGCAGCCGTCACCGTCACCCCTTCCCGTATCCCCGAGTTGCTGCTGAACCTCGCCACCGTGCGGCCGGTGTTCGTCTGGGGCGCCCCCGGCATCGGAAAGTCGTCCCTGGTGAGGGACTTCGCCCAGTCGCTGGGCCTGGAGTGCGTGAGCCTGCTGGGCACGCAGCTGGCGCCGGAGGACCTGATCGGCGTACCGCAGATCCGTGACGGCCGCTCGGTGTTCTGCCCGCCGGAGGCGATCGCCCGCGACGAGCCGTACTGCCTGTTCCTGGACGAGCTGAACGCGGCGACCCCGGATGTGCAGAAGGCGTTCTACTCGCTGATCCTGGACCGCCGTATCGGCAACTACGAGCTGCCGAAGGGGTCGATCGTCATCGGCGCCGGCAACCGCGCCACCGACAACGCCCTCGCCCGCCCCATCGCCTCCGCGCTGGTCAACCGTCTCACCCACGTCCACCTGGAGGCGTCGGCGAAGGACTGGCTCGCGTGGGCGGCGGACAGCGGCATCCACCCCTGGATCCTGGACCATCTCACCGACCGGCCGGACCATCTGTGGTCCAAGCCGCCGAAGACCGAGGAGCCGTTCTCCACGCCCCGCTCCTGGCACATGCTCTCCGACGCCCTGCACTCCTTCGGGCGGGACCTCGACGAGGAGACCCTGCGGGTGCTCGCCCACGGCACGCTGACGCCCGCGCACGCGGTCGTCTTCTGCGACGTGGCCCCGCACGACGCCGGCTTCCTGCCGCCCACCGAGATCGCCGGCCGCGTCCGCGTCCACGGCCGTGGCGGCACCGCGCTGCAGCCGGGCATCGACCTGTTGCACCGTGCGGACGACTTCCCGCCGGGCGCCCCGATCCTCGTCATCACGGACGGCTGGTGCGACGCCCTGCGCGTCCGTCGCGAGCACGCGTACCTGATTCCACAAGGCGGTCGCCTACCGTTCACCCCGCGTGGGCCGGTGTTCAGGGTGAGATGAGGCCGATACGGGCCGGAGTGTGATCGGATGGGGGCAGGCAACTCGGGACCGGGACACGGGAACCGGGACCTCACGCGAAAGGATTGACCGTGGCTACCACGCGCTCCGCACACACCGTCTGGGAAGGCAACCTGCTCGAGGGCAACGGTGTCGTCAGCTTCGACTCCTCCGGTGCCATCGCCGAGCAGCCGGTGACGTGGGCATCACGTGCCCAGGACGCGAACGGCAGGACCAGCCCCGAGGAGCTGATCGCCGCCGCCCACTCCAGCTGCTTCTCCATGGCGTTGTCCCACGGCCTCGCCGGCGCAGGCACCCCGCCCACCAAGCTTCTGACCTCGGCCGACGTGACGTTCCAGCCGGGTGAGGGCATCACCGGCATCCACATCACCGTGGAGGGCACCGTGCCGGGCCTCGACGAGGAGGGCTTCGTCGCCGCCGCCGAGAACGCCAAGGTGAACTGCCCTGTCAGCCAGGCCCTCAAGGCCGTACCGATCACCCTGTCGGCCAAGCTGGCCTGAGCGGCGGGTCTCCGACCCGTCACAGGCCGCCGGTGACCGGACAAGCCCTCGCTCGGGGTACCTGTCCGGTCACCGCGACGCCGTCCTCCCGGACGCGCAGGCCTGGCGCCCGCGGTCCGCAGACGCCCCTGAAAGCGCCCGCGCGCCCGCGTGAACCGCCCGCGTGCCCCCGTGAACCGCCCACGTGCGTCGCGTACGGGCTCGCGTCCCATAGCCGGTGGTCGTATGCCCCATTGACAAGAGTGCACTCAAGTTTTGTGCTGGAGGTGCGGGAAGCCGGAAGCGAGAACCCGAGCTGGAAGGGGACGGCGATGGGGCGTGCGGTCGGAATCGATCTCGGGACGACGAACTCTGTGGTGGCGGTGCTGGAGGGCGGCGAACCGACTGTGGTCGTCAACGCGGAGGGTCAGCGGACGACACCCTCCGTGGTGGCGTTCGCCAAGAACGGCGAAGTGCTCGTGGGCGAGGTCGCCAAGCGGCAGGCCGTGACGAACGTCGAGCGCACGGCTCGCTCCGTCAAGCGCCACATGGGCGACGGGGGTTGGCGCTTCCCGGAGCAGGGCTCCGTGGACGGTACCCGCTACCGGGCCCAGGAGTTGTCCGCGAGGGTGCTGCAGAAGCTGAAGCGGGACACCGAGTCGTACCTCGGTGAGGACGTCACCGACGCCGTGATCACCGTGCCGGCGTACTTCGACGACGCCCAGCGGCAGGCGACCAAGGAGGCCGGGGAGATCGCGGGCCTGAAGGTCCTGCGGATCATCAACGAACCCACGGCCGCCGCCCTCGCGTACGGACTCGACCGGGGCGAGGAGCAGACCGTCCTCGTCTTCGACCTCGGCGGCGGCACGTTCGACGTGTCGCTCCTGGAGATCGGCGACGGGGTCATCGAGGTCAAGGCCACCAACGGCGACACGCGTCTCGGCGGCGACGACTGGGACCAGCGGATCGTGGAGTACCTGGTCAAACGGTTCAAGGGGCAGCACGGCATCGACCTCGGCAACGACAAGATGGCGCTCCAGCGGCTGCGCGAGGGCGCCGAGAAGGCCAAGATCGAGCTGTCCAGCTCCACCGAGACGTCCATCAACCTGCCCTACATCACCGCCTCCGCCGAGGGGCCGCTCCACCTCGACGAGAAGCTGACGCGCGCCCAGTTCCAGGAGCTGACCGCCGACCTGCTCGACCGCTGCAAGACACCGTTCCACCAGGCCGTCAAGGACGCGGGGGTGAAGCTCGCCGCGATCGACCACGTCATCCTCGTCGGCGGCTCGACCCGGATGCCCGCCGTGACCGACCTGGTCAAGGAACTCACCGGCAAGGACCCGCACAAGGGCGTGAACCCCGACGAGGTGGTGGCCGTGGGCGCCGCACTCCAGGCGGGCGTCCTCCGGGGCGACGTCAAGGACGTACTCCTTCTCGACGTCACCCCGCTGTCCCTGGGCATCGAGACCAAGGGCGGCATCATGACCAAGCTGATCGAGCGCAACACGACGATCCCCACCCGGCGTTCGGAGATCTTCACCACCGCCGCCGACAACCAGCCCTCGGTCGGCATCCAGGTCTATCAGGGCGAGCGGGAGATCGCCGCGTACAACAAGAAGCTGGGCGTCTTCGACCTCACCGGGCTGCCGCCCGCTCCGCGCGGGGTCCCGCAGATCGAGGTCGCCTTCGACATCGACGCCAACGGGATCATGCACGTCTTTGCCAAGGACCTCGCCACCGGCCGCGAGCAGAAGATGACGGTGACCGGCGGCTCCGCCCTCCCCAAGGAGGACATCGACCGCATGATGCGGGAGGCCGAGCAGTACGCCGACGAGGACCGCCGCCGCCGCGAGGCCGCCGAGACCCGCAACCAGGCCGAGCAACTCGTCTACCAGACCGAGCGATTCCTCCGGGACAACGACGATCGCATCCCGACCGACACCAGGACGGAGGTCGAATCCGCCGTCACCGAGCTGAAACGCCGCCTGGAGAACCCCGAGGACACCGCGGCCATCCGGGCCGGCATCGAGGAACTCGCCTCGGTCAGCCAGCGAATGGGCCAGGCCATGTACGCGTCAGCCTCCGGCGGTTCGACCGAAGAGCCGCCCCCGGGCCCCACCGAGGAGGAGGGCGTCGTGGACGCGGAAATCGTGGACGACGAGAAGAACCCGAAGAACGGCGCCGCGTAGACCAGCCAGGGAGTACGGCTGCTCCTTCCTCGGACCCAGGCCGGTGTTCAGAACCTGTCGCGGTGGTGCTCCAGGAGCTGCCTGGTCCGCTCGGCGGACGCCGCGTGCGCTGCCATGTGGTCCAGGACCTCCAGGTGCATGGCGACCTCGGTGCGGGAGTCGAGGTAGAGGGCGCCGGTGAGGTACTCGGTGTAGACCATGTCGGGGAGTTCCGGTTCGGCGAAGCGGAAGAGGGAGAAGGGGGCGTAGGTGCCGGGGTGCGGGCCGCTGGCGAACTCGGCGACCTGCAGGGTGATGTGATCGTTCTCCGTGACGTCCAGGAGACGGTCGATCTGGTCGCGCATGACCTCGCCGCGGATGCTGACCGGACGCAGGAGCGCGGTCTCATCCATGATCACCCAGAGGTGCGGTGGGTCCTCGCGGGTGAGGAGCTTCTGCCGGGCCATGCGGAGCGAGACATGGCGCTCGATGGTCTCGGGGCTGGTCTGGCCGACGATCCCGGCCTCCATGACGGCGCGCGCGTAGTCCTCGGTCTGGAGCATCCCGGGCACGAAGTGCGGCTCGTACTGCCGGATCAGATGCGCCGCCCCTTCGAGGCTCACATACAGGCTGAACCAGTCGGGCAGCACATCATGGAACCGCTGCCACCACCCGGGCCGGTTCGCCTCCTCGACCAGCTTCACGAACGCGTCGACATCCCGTTCACCGACCCCGTACGTGGTCAGCAGCACCTGTACATAGGGGATCTTGAGGGCGACATCGGCGGCCTCCATCCGCCGTACGGTCGCCGCGGCGACCCGTAGGAC
Organism: Streptomyces ipomoeae 91-03; assembly: GCF_000317595.1. Taxonomy (GTDB): domain Bacteria; phylum Actinomycetota; class Actinomycetes; order Streptomycetales; family Streptomycetaceae; genus Streptomyces; species Streptomyces ipomoeae. The sequence goes on from NZ_AEJC01000315.1 coordinate 10,718, forward strand.
CCGTGCCGCTTCCTCACGCTTGAGCCCGGCGGCCTCACGCAGTTCCTGCAGCCGTCTTCCGAGCACCACCTGGCCCACGGTGGGCGCGGCCCGCCGCTCACTCACGCCACGCCTCCCCACGCGCCTAAGTACGCGAACAGTCTGTCATGTTCCGGTGGACATCTCATGTGGGCCGACCGGAACCCACGGGTGCCATGACGACCCCCCAGAGTAAGGGGTGCCATGACCTCCGGGGTAATCGACCGCCCCGGGCCGCGCGCGGCACAGTGAGGGCACCGGGTTCCGGGCCGGCGCACTCCGGCCCGGGATCCGGGTCCCGCGGCTCACAGCCCGTGGCTCATTTCCCGTGGTACTCCACCTCGACGGAGGGTGACTCGCCATGTCCGCAACCCAGCTCGCCGCTCTCGCCCGCACCGCCGACCCCCGGACCATGCTGCGCCGGTTCCTGGCCGTGGACGCCGTGGTCACGGGCGTGAACGGGCTCGCCTATCTGTTCGCCTCCGGGCCGCTCGGCCGGTTCCTCGGCGTCGACTCGGGCCTGCTGCTCGGGCTCGGCGTGTTCCTCACGGTGTACGCCGCCGCCGTGGGCCTTCTCGCCTCCCGCGAGCGCCCGCCGGCCCTGCCCGCGCGGGCCGTGATCGAGGCAAACCTCGCCTGGAGCATCCTCAGCCTCGTCGCCCTGGCGCTCTGGCTGAGGCCGAGCACGGCGGGTGCGGTGTGGACGGTGCTCCAGGCGATCACCGTGGCCGGGTTCGCGGGGGCGCAGTTCATCGCCGTACGGGCGAGCAGGGCTTGATCGGACGCCGGGCCGTCAGGCCGGCGACGGACTCATCAAGTCATCAGTGAGTGGAGGTACTTGACCGTCTCCGGGTCGGCCGGGAGCAGCGTCTCGATGGCCAGCTCGGCGACGGTCACGTCCATGGGGGTGTTGAACGTGGAGATGGAGGAGACGAAGGACAGCACCCGGCCGTCGTGCTCGATCCGCAGTGGCAGTGCGAAGTACGCGCTCGCCTCGGCGCCGGGGCCGTCCGAAGGTTCCTCATCGGGCGTGCCCGGCGGCAGCGGATACGCCGCGACCTCCTCGTACAGCGCGCGCAGCGGTTCCGAGCGGTGCAGGGCGATCTGGCGTTCCATCTGGTGCAGCAGATGGCCGCGCCAGGCGCGGAGGTTGTGGATGCGTGGCGCCAGGCCCTCGGGGTGGAGGGTCAGACGCATCGCGTTGAGCGGCGGTACGAGCAGTGACTCCGGGACGCCGTCGAGCAGCAGGGCGATGCCCTGGTTGGCGGCGATGACGTCGTACATCGCGTCGACCACCAGCGCCGGATACGGCTCGTAGCCCTGGATCAGCCGCTCCACGCCTTCGCGGAGGGTGGCCATCGCCGGGTCGTCCAGCGGGGTCTCGGGGTAGTGCGGGGCGTAACCCGCCGCCAGGAGAAGCGCGTTGCGTTCCCGTACGGGGACGTCCAGATGCTCGGCGAGCCGCAGCACCATCTCCTCGCTCGGGCGGGAGCGGCCCGTCTCCACGAAGCTGATGTGCCGTGCCGAGGAACCGGCGCGCAGCGCCAACTCCAGCTGGCTGACCCGCCGTCGCTCCCGCCAGGCCCGCAGCAGCGGACCGACGCCCCGGTCGGAAGGGGCGGTGGGGCGGCCTGCGGTGCCGGACGGGACAATGGTCATACGGAGAACGTAGCCGAGGCGATCGAGGAGTGGCGCGTGTACAACCCGTGGAACCCGTCCTGGGAGGCGACCGCGGTCCACCGGGCACGGGTACGAGGGTGCCTGCTCGGCGGAGCGGTCGGAGACGCGCTCGGCTATCCGATCGAGTTCGCCTCGCTCGACATCATCCGCGCCCAGCACGGCGGCTCCGGGGTGACCGGGCTCGTGCCGGACGCGGAGGGGGTCGTGGGGCGGGTCAGCGACGACACCCAGATGACCCTCTTCACCGTCGAGGGGCTGCGCCAGGCACACGAGCGGGCGCGACTCAAGGGTGTCGACGACGCCTGGCCCGAGCTGGTCCGGGACGCCTACGGCCGCTGGCTCGACACCCAGCGGCAGCCAGGCCCCGACCCGCGCGTCGTCTCCGGTCTCGCCGCCCAGCCCTGGCTGTACGCCCGTCGCGCCCCCGGCAACGCCTGCCTCTCCGGCCTCGCCCAGGTCCACCACCCCGACCCCGCCGCCCCGCTCGGCAGGCCCGGGCCCGTCAACCCGGACTCCAAGGGCTGCGGCACGGTCATGCGCGCGGCGCCCTTCGGACTGGCCCGCGTCCCGGCCGAGACCGCGTTCGACATGGCCGCGCGATGCTCCCAGATGACCCATGGGCACCCCACCGGGTACTACGCCGCCGGTACGCTCGCCGCGATCGTGGCGTACCTGATGGCCGACGAGTCGTTGGAGGGCGCCGTACTGCGCGCCATGCGGCTGCTCGCCCGGCATCCCGGCCACGAGGAGACCACGGCCGCCCTCGACCGCGCCCTCGACCTCGCCGCCCAGGGCGCGCCGACCGCCGAGAAGGTCGAGTCCCTCGGTGCCGGCTGGATCGCCGAGGAGGCCCTGGCCATGGGCGTCTACTGCGCCCTCGCCACGCGCAGCATCACCGAGGCCCTGCTCCTCGCGGTCAACCACTCCGGAGACAGCGACTCCACCGGCTCCATCTGCGGCAACCTCCTCGGCACCCACTACGGCGACCACGGCCTGCCGCACGACTGGGTGACCGCCACGGAGGGCCGCGCCGAGATCACCGTACTGGCGGACGATTTCGCGACGGAGAGCGTACGGATCTGACGGCGCCGACGGAGTACGC
>NZ_AEJC01000316.1 GCF_000317595.1 Streptomyces ipomoeae 91-03
CGACCGCACGACAGCGAGCCGGAGGCACCCATGACAGCCGCACCCCGCACGTTCCGCATCGCCGCCATCCCCGCCGACGGGGTGGGCAAGGAGGTGGTCGCCGCCGGACGACCCGTCCTGGACGCCCTGGCCGAGAACTCCCAGGACTAAATGACACAGGTTGCTCTTTAGGCCGTCCGCCTTCCCCTATTCCCTTGGCTCCGCGCCCATCAGGTCGACCGGACCGTCAGTCCTCGCCTTTGACGATGTTCCACTCCGCGCCGGTGCGTGCGGCGGGCGGCACGGCGGTCTCGTCCGCGACCGCGGCTACGCAGGTGCGTACCTTGCGGTCCCGGAGGCGGCGGGCCTTCGCCCACCCGGTCTCAGTCACCCGGGGGGCCGGTTTCTCCTTGATGTCCCTCGTCACGGGGCTTCATCTTCCTTCTGCGACCGAGCTTCCCGAGTTCTCGGAATGAACTGAGGAAGCCTGGAACGGATGCATACACGCCAAGTTTCCAAGCCCCATGGGAGCAAACCTCGGACGCCGGACACGGCGCGCTCCCGCAGGGCGGGGAGTCGCTTTTCCCGGGTACCCGCCCGTGTCGTACGGGCGGGTACCCGGCCGTACTGACACGGACATCCGCCGCGGCACTGGAGGAGCGTATGGAGAGCGCCGTCGTCGAACGGGTGGGCAGCGCCGTCTACACCGTGCCCACCGACGTGCCCGAAGCGGACGGCACGTTCGCCTGGAACAGCACCACGCTCGTCGTGGCCACCGTCCACTGCGGGGAGGTCACCGGGCTCGGCTACACCTACGCCCCGGCGGCGACCGCGCGAGTCATCGACGACCTGCTCGCCGACGTGGTCGCCGGCACGACCGCCTTCGACGTCCCGCGCGCCAACGAGGCCATGCAGCGCGCCGTGCGCAACGCCGGGCTGCCCGGCATCGCGGCCCAGGCGATCTCCGCCGTGGACATCGCGCTGTGGGACGCCAAGGCACGGCTGCTGGGGCTGCCTCTCGGCCGACTCCTGGGCGCGGCCCGCGACGACGTACCGGTCTACGGCAGCGGCGGATTCACCACCTACGACGATCGGTTGCTGGAGCGACAGCTGCGCGGCTGGGTCGAGGACGAGGGCATCCCGCGCGTCAAGATCAAGATCGGTGAGTCCTGGGGGCGGTGCGAGGCACGCGATCTGCGGCGGGTGGCACAAGCCCGGGCCGACATCGGTGAGTCGGCCGAGCTGTATGTGGACGCCAACGGCGGTTACGGCGCCAAGCAGGCCGTCCGGGTCGCGGCGGCCCTCGCCGGGGAGGGGGTGACGTGGTTCGAGGAGCCGGTCTCCTCCGACCGGCTCACGTCGCTCGCCGCGATCCGCGGCCGTATCGCCGCCGACGTGGCGGCCGGGGAGTACGGCTACACGCTGCCCTATTTCCAGCACATGCTCGCCGCCGGCGCCGTCGACTGTCTCCAGGCCGATGTCACCCGGTGCGGCGGGATCACCGTCTGGCTGCGCGTCGCCGCGCTGGCGCAGAGCCACGGCCTGGAGATCTCGGGCCACTGCGCCCCGCACGCCCACGCCCACGCCGCGGCCTCCGTGCCCAACCTGCGGCACCTGGAGTGGTTCCACGACCACGCCCGCGTCGAACGCCTCCTCTTCGACGGCGC
>NZ_AEJC01000317.1 GCF_000317595.1 Streptomyces ipomoeae 91-03
AGAGTTTCCCGCCCCGACCACGAGGATCCGCTGCCCGGCGAACGGGGTCGGACTGCGGTGGTCGGCGGCGTGCAGCACCGAGCCCGTGCAACCCTCCAGCCCCGGCAATGCCGGCCGGTACGGATGGCCGAAGGTGCCGGAGGCGGCGACCACGGCTCTTGCCGCTGGTCGACTGCCGTCCCGCAGGCCCACCTCGAACCCGCCCTCGGTCCGACGGATCCCGGTGACGCGGTGACGCGGTGACGCGGTGCGGGTGTCGGCGTCCAGGCGCGCGGCGTACGCGGTCAGGTAGGCGACCACCTCATCCCGGTGCGGGTAGCGGTCGGGATTCCCGTCGGGAAACGGCATCCCCGGCAGCGAGCTGTACCGGGCGGGGGAGAACAGGGTGAGGCTGTCGTAGTAGCGCGGCCACGACCCGGCCGCCTGCTCGGATGCCTCCAGTACCACCGGCCTGATTCCATGCCGTAACAGGGCGTGCCCTGTGGCCGGTCCGGACTGCCCGCCGCCGATCACCACCGTGTCGACGTGCTCCATCAAGAAACCGAAACCCCCTGATTTCGATGCATGTCTATGTTGACGCTCATCGAAACAGGTGTGATGCTGGCTGTGCAAGCCATCGACGAATGTCGAAGCAAAGGGGAACCTCGTGAACGCGCCCACCACCGACCGGCTGCCCGTCGTCGTCATCGGCGCCGGCCCCATCGGCCTGGCCGCAGCCGCCCACGTCATCGAGCGCGGACTGGAACCGCTGGTCCTGGAGGCCGGGCCCTCCGCCGGCACCGCCGTACGCGACTGGGCGCACGTACGGCTCTTCTCGCCCTGGTCCGAGGTCACCGACCCGGCTGCCGAGAAGGCGCTCGCCCCGACCGGCTGGGTGCGCCCCGACGGGGCCACCTACCCGACCGGCGGCGACTGGGCCGAGCGCTACCTCCAGCCGCTCGCCGACGTTCTCGGCGACAAGGTCCGCTACGGCGCTACGGTGACCGGCGTCGCCCGCGCGGGCCGGGACCGCATCGTCGACGCCGGCCGCGAGGAGCAGCCCTTCACCGTCCACGTCCTGGGGGCGGACGGCAGCGAGGAGCGGATCTCCGCACGCGCCGTGATCGATGCCTCCGGCACCTGGTCCACTCCCGGCCCGATGGGTGCGAACGGCCTGCCTGCTCTCGGTGAGAAGGCCGCCGCCGACCGCATCTCCTACCGCGTGCCGGACCTGAAGGACCCGGCCGTGCGCGCCCGTTACGTGGGCAGGCGCACCGCGGTGGTCGGCTCCGGCGCTTCCGCCTTCACCGCCCTTGCCTACCTCGCCGACCTGGCGAAGGAGGAGGACGGCACACACGCGGTGTGGATCCTGCGCCGCGGCATCAGTGCGAACACGTACGGCGGCGGCGAGGCCGACCAGCTGCCCGCCCGTGGGGCCCTGGGCCTGCGTGCCAAGGCCGCTGTCGAGGCGGGCGACGCGAGCGTGGTCACCGGTTTCCGCGCCCAGGCTGTGGAAGGTGTCGGCGACCGGCTTGTCCTGGTCGCCGATGACGGCCGCCGCCTCGACCCGGTCGACGAGGTGATCGTGCTGACCGGCTTCCGCCCGGACCTGTCCTTCCTCTCCGAGGTCCGCCTCGGCCTCGACGAGCGACTTCAGGCGCCCACGGAGCTGGCCCCGCTGATCGACCCCAACGTCCACTCCTGCGGCACGGTCTACCCGCACGGCGTCAAGGAGCTGTCCCACCCGGAGCGGGACATCTACGTGGTGGGCATGAAGTCCTACGGCCGTGCCCCGACGTTCCTGGCGATGACCGGCTACGAGCAGGTCCGCTCCATCACCGCCGCGATCGCCGGCGACCGCGAGGCCGCCGAGCGCGTGGAGCTGACGCTGCCGGAGACCGGCGTGTGCGGCGGCGCCGGCTTGTTCGACGAGCCCGACGCCGCGCAGAACGGCGACGGAGGGGGATGCTGCGCGGCCCCGGCCACCCTGCAGATCGGCGTGGGTGCTCCGACCACGTCCGGCGGCTGCTGACCGGTGTGACCGACCTCGGCACCGGCGGAGCCGCGACCGGAACCGGGGACCGGTCGCGGCCCCGCGCTGCCCTGCCCGCCCTATGTGTCACTCAGATCACCAGCTGGGGGATCGTCTACTACGCCTTCCCCGTCCTGGGTGCCCGCATCACCACCGACACCGGCTGGTCCACCGCCGCCACGACCGCCGCCTTCTCCGGAGCCCTTCTCGTCTCCGCCCTCACCGGCATCCTCGTCGGCCGCATCCTCGACCGTCGCGGTCCGCGTGCCGTCATGACGACCGGATCGCTGATCGGTGTCGTGGCCGTACTGACCATCGCCTACGCCCCCAACCTGGCCTTCTTCACAACTGGTTGGCTACTGGCCGGGGTCGCCATGGCCGCCACCTTCTACCAGCCCGCCTTTGCCGCCCTCACCCGCTGGTGGGGCGAGCAGCGCGTCCGTGCCCTCACGATCGTCACACTCGCGGGCGGCCTCGCTTCCACGGCCTTCGCACCTCTGACCGCCACGCTCGCCGAACATTTCAGCTGGCGCACGACCTACGCTGTCCTGGCCGTGCTCCTGGCCGCGATCACGATTCCCGCTCATGCGGTCGCCCTCAGGGCGCCCTGGCCCCCGGCTCCTCCGCAGCCCGCACAACTTCCCGGCAGCAGCGCCTCGGTTGCCCGCAGCAGGCCCTTCCTCCTGCTTACCGCCGCCCTCACCCTCAACGGCTTCGCGATGTACGCCGTCGTCATCGCCCTCGTCCCCCTGCTCACCGCACGCGGAGCGGACCCCACAACGGCCGCTTGGGCCCTGGGCCTCGGCGGCGCCGGACAGACACTCGGCCGCACGCTCTACACCAGCCTCGCCCGCCGAATCGCCGTCACGACCCGCACTGTCACCCTGATCGCTCTTGGTGGCGGTACCACCGCCCTCCTCGGGACGGTGCCCGGCCCCGTGCCCCTCCTGGTCGTCCTCGCGATCGCGGCCGGCATGGTGCGCGGCAACCTCACCCTCCTGCAGGCCACCGCCGTCACCGAACGCTGGGGCACCACCCACTACGGACGCCTCTCCGGCCTCCTCGCTGCTCCCGTCACCATCGCCAGCGCCATCTCCCCGTTCGTCGGAGCCGCCCTGACCGGTCCGCTCGGCGGCTATTCACAGTTGTTCGTCCTGCTTGCCACCGTTTCGTTCTTCGCGGCTGTCCTGGCTGCGGGAAGCAAGTCCGGCTGACCGGGTGTCGGCCCACTGAACGCACCAGCGCATCTGCCTTCTGTCGCGGACGTAATCAGCTGTGGCAGGAGTGGTAGGCGCAGGACGAATCGGACGCCGGCCTGATCGACCGCTACCACCTGCTCGTCTTCCCGCTGCTGCTCGGCGCGGGAAAGCGTCTGTTCAGCGCCACGGACAAGGACACCCAGAAGCTGAAGCTGGTCGAGCACGAGGCGTACGCCAACGGCCTGCACAAGAACGTATTCGACGTCGTCCGCTGACAAGGACGGCTCCCGCACTCGCGCCGCCGTCGCGTCCGCGGACACGGCACCCGCTGCAAGTACGCAAGCAAGATCACTACGACATGACAGGCAGGACATCGGACATGGCTGCACCAGTGAAGGGCCCCGCCGGCTACTTCCCCTCGATCGAGAAGAAGTACGGCCGCCCGATCGCGGAGTGGAAGGACCTCATCCGCACCTCGCCCCTGACCAAGCACATGGAACTGGTCACCTGGCTCAAGGCCGAGCACGGACTCGGCCATGGCCACGCCAACGCCCTCGTCGCCCACACTCTCGCCGAACGCGACGGAAACTGACCCGGGTTCAGGTTTCGAGATCTTTGAACCGGCGTGACCGCCGTCGGCTTGCCCACGCTGCGATCGGGGGCCGTCCGGTCACGATATGCCTGGCGGTTCGCCGGTTCCGGTGCGAGGCACCGTCGTGTGCTCGGCGGACCTTCGCCGAACAGGTCGAGGGTCTGACCTTCCGGCACGGCCGGCGAAGCCGGCTCCAGCAGACGATGCCGGCGGCGATCGGCCGATTCCTGGCCGGACGGGCCAGCGCCCGGCTCGCGGGCATGTTTCACTTCCCGGCCGCCCCGAATACCGTACTGCGCCGCGTCCGGGCCCTGTCGACCGAGCCGCCGCAGAGGAGCCCGCGGGTGCTGGGAGTGGACGACTTCGCCTTCAAGCGGGGGCATGTCCACGGCACCGTACTCATCGACATCGAGGCCAGCCGCGTCGTGGACGTGCTGCCGGACCGCACCGCGGAGACTTTCACCGCCTGGCTCCAGCAGCACCCCGGAGCAGAGACCGTCTGCCGGGACCGGGCCGGCGCCTACGCCGAGGCGGTCCGCACCGCCGCCCCGAAAGCGGTCCAGATCGCCGACCGCTTCCAGTGCGCCATGAGGCGCCTTGTCGTATCCCCGACTCAGTCGGGAAGAATTCGGAGGGAGATTCTTGGGTCTGATGGCTTACCCGATCCGGAAACGGTGACGAGACCAGAGCATGCCAGAAAACCGACGGTCGACTCCAGGCAGTGGAGGTGAAGCGTCGAGGGGGCCCGCGTGACACGGTGAAAGCTGAATTGCCTGAACCCTAATTCCCAGGAGATTGAAGGTCGAATTCGTCGGAAAGCTGCCCGTAACCGACGCCGCACCCTGTGACGGCTTGATGGAATGGCCGACACAACCTCCGGAGTGCGGAGCGATGCCCAGCGAGGGCATTCAAGGGAATGAGTGGGGCACCTACATCACGCTAAGACGTACGACAAGGACGAACATGGGATCGCCTAAGGGGTGAGATCTCCCTATGGCGACGGAGGCCCTGTAGTAGTCGCCGGAGTCGCGACCGGCCAAGGAGGACGGGAAAGCCGTCCGCAACGGGCGAAGGGGGCCAGGTGATTGGACACTCTAGATTCGGGAGGTATGCGAAATGCAGAGCGCCGAAACGGTGCTGGGTGTCCTCCGTGAACGCGGCAGGCGCGGCCTGCCGTGCACCGAACTGTATCGACAACTCTTCAATCCGCAGTTGTATCTGCTGGCCTACGGGCGTCTGTACTCCAACAAGGGAGCGATGACGCCCGGGGTCACCAGGGAGACCGTGGACGGCATGTCGCTGGGCAAGATCGAGCACGTCATCGACGCACTGCGCCACGAGCGGTACCGGTGGAGCCCAGCTCGCAGGGTCTACATCCCGAAGGCGCGGTCCAGCACGAAGCTGCGGCCGCTCGGCCTGCCGCCCTGGAGCGACAAGCTCGTTGGCGAGGTGATCCGCCTGCTCCTTGAGGCGTATTACGAGCCAACGTTCTCCAGTTCCTCTCACGGTTTTCGTCCCTGCCGGGGCTGCCACACTGCTTTGCGCGATGTGGCCAACACCTGGACGGGGACGGTCTGGTTTGTTGAGGGTGATATCGCCCAGTGTTTTGACCGGCTTGACCATTCGGTCATGCTCCGGATTCTGGGCGAGAAGATCCACGACAACCGGTTCCTGCGGCTGGTGCACAACATGCTCAAGGCCGGATACCTGGAAGACTGGATCTGGAACGCCACGCACAGCGGTAGCCCGCAAGGCGGAGTTGTTTCACCGATCTTGTCGAATATCTACCTGCATAAGCTGGACGAGTACGTCGAGACGGTTCTGATCCCGGAATACACCCGGGGCAGGATCAGGAAGCCGAACCGCGCCTTCTTCAGGGTGTGGGCGGCGATGCAGCGCGCCCGCAAACGCGGCGACCGCACTCAGTTGCGGGAGCTACGCAAGCAACTCCGCAGTATTCCCAGCATGGATACTCAGGATCCCGGCTACCGGAGGCTGCGGTATGTGCGCTACTGCGATGACACCCTGCTCGGGTTCGCCGGACCAAAGGCAGAGGCCGAGGAAATCAAGCAACGACTGGCAGAATTCCTGCGTGACGAACTCAAGTTGGAGCTGTCGCCGGAGAAAACACTCATCACGCACGCCCGCACCCGGGCGGCGAGGTTCCTCGGCTACGACATCACCGTGCACCACAACGACCGCAAGATCACCGGCGGAAAGCGTTCCGTCAATGGGGTCATTAGATTGCGTGTCCCTCGTTCGGTGGTATCTGCCAAGCAGGCGCAGTACATGGAGCGCGGCAAACCCGCGCGTCGGCCCGAACTGCTGAACCAGGACGACCACGTCATCCTCAGCACCTACGGGTCGGAGTACCGCGGCATCGTCCAGTACTACCTGTTGGCCGGCGACGTCTTCCGACTCGCCCGGCTGCAATGGGTCATGGAGACCTCGATGCTGATGACGCTCGCCAACAAGCACCGCTCGTCGGTGTCGAAGATGGCCCGCAAATACGCGGCCACCATCGAGACGTCGCACGGGCAGCGCAAGTGCTTCGAGGCTCGCGTCGAACGCACCGGCAGGAAGCCACTGGTCGGACGGTTCGGCGGGATCCCGCTGCGACGAGACAAGAAGACGGTCATCAACGATCGTCGGCTGGCTCCGGTCAACACCAAGCGAAAAGAGCTGGTTACCCGGCTCCTGGCCGGACGGTGCGAGGCGTGCGGGCGGATCGACGAGGTGGCAGTCCACCACGTCGCCAAGCTTGCCGACCTCGGGCGGCCAGGCGATCGGCCGCCGTGGGCAGATCTCATGGCCGCACGACACCGCAAAACCCTTGTGGTCTGCGGCACTTGTCATGCGGACATCCACGGCAGGAAACCTGTCGCAGCACTCACGGAGTAGTCACTGGAGAGCGACGTGCGGTGACAAGTCGCATGCGTCGTTCGGGCTGGGGGCCGTGGGAAAAGGGCCTGCTCAGCAGGCACCTCGCCGACGGCCCACCAGTACCCTGTGGCTCAACCTGTGCAAGACGGTCGAGAAGTGCGTCGTTGCCCACCGCCGCTGCCTCACGCCGCCCGAGGAGGCCCAGGACGTCTGGGGCCCGTTCATGCATGATGACCGGATGAACCATGGCGACCAGCGCTTTCACGTCATCGTGCTGTCGAACTTCGCGAAGGGCTTTGACAAGTACGCGTTCGCTTACGGTAAGGCGGGGATTCCGGAAAGTACCTATCCCGACCGGTTCCACCTGCTGACCCGTGCGGAGTTGGGAATCGGCATCGGCAAGGCGCGACGCCTGCTGGACCGTCTGGCCATTCCGGGCGACCGGCTGCTGGTGCTGGAAACCACGGTGGACCCCGACAAGCTGGTGCCCAACGTGTCGACAGGCCTCGGCATGGAATTGCACGAGGCTCGCATCCGGTTGTCAGCCGTCCACGAACTCGACCACGTAGGCGACGAGTTCACTTTGCGCCCGACAACCGTCGAGGATGCGATGGCGGCTTCCCCGCACCTGCACGGATCGGCACAGCGTCGCTACACCGACATGCGACCGCGCTCGGTTTCGCTTCTGCCGGTCGCCGCCGCCTGCCAAGCCCGGTGTTCGTTCTGCTTCTCCTCGGCTTCGATCTCCAGCGACCAAGCGCCGGCACGGGTCCCGTGGGACGCGGTCGCCCACTGGCTGGAGCGCGCCCGTGCGGCGGGTGCCGAGCGTGCGGTGATCACCGGCGGCGGGGAGCCCACGCTCATACCGTTCGAACAGCAGCTACGGCTGGTGTCCGCCTGCTCGGTGGCCTTCCCGAAGGTCGTCCTGATCACCAACGCGCACACCCTGGCGAAGGGCCGGCACGCTGACAGGGCCGGCCGACTGGCAGCCCTGAACGCCGCAGGCCTGAGCGTGCTGGCGGTCTCCCGGCACCATCAGGACGACGCCGTCAGCGACCGGCTGATGATGCTGCGCACGCCGGTGAGCTCTGTGATCGACACCTGGCGCATGGAACGTGACCGCTGGCCGGGGCTGCGGATGAGGCTGATCTGCGTGCTCCAGCACGGCGGCGTCGCCGACGCGGTCGGCGTCGCCGACTACCTTTCGTGGGCCGCGGCTCTCGGTGTCGAGGAAGTCTGCTTCAAAGAGCTCTACGTATCCACCAGCACTGAGTCGCTCTACTTCGACCGCGCCGCCAACCACTGGAGCCGAGAGCTCCAGGTCTCGCTGTCCATCGTCACCCGGTTCGCCGAGCAGCACGGCTTCGAACTGGCGAGCCGCCTGCCCTGGGGCGCGCCGGTCTACCACGGCAGCTGGGACGGACGGCCGATGCGGATCGCCGCTTACACCGAACCCAGCCTGCTCTGGGAACGCACCAATGGGATCGCACGCAGCTGGAACGTCATGGCCGACGGACGCTGCTACGCCTCCCTGGAAGACCGGGCCAGCGAGATCGTGCCGGAAGGCGCAACGGCATGAGGTTCGGCGAGTTCCAGGAATTCCGGCAGCGACAGCTCAGTGCTGGTTCGTCGCTTCTGGACGCCGCCGAGACCAACGTGTACCGGGCGCTTGCTCCGATGCGACCGGAACCGCCGACCGACATGAGTACGGTGCACCGGTGCGATCTCGCCCGTGCCTGGCTGCGGCGCTTCGAGCTGCCGGAAGAGTGGTCCGGCCACGCCATGGTCTGTCGAGGGGTCCGGCACGGGCTCGGCGTGGTGTTCCACTGGCTGCGTGCCGTGCGAGCGCGGTTGTGGCTGCCCAGCGACGTGTACCCGGTTTACTTCGAGCTGGCCCGCGCTGCGGGCCTGGCGCCCGCGTCCTACCCGACGCTACCGGCGCCGGCCCTGCCGAGGTCGCCGGCGGACCACCGGCCCGAATACCTGCTGCTCGCCAACCCCAGCAAGCCGCTCGGCCGATACCTGTCCGATGCCGAGTGCGCCGCGGTGATTTCGTGGTTGCGGGAATCACCACGCCGCCGCCTGCTGATCGACAGCGTCTACGACCTGGGAGCCCCATTCGCTGCCGGCACACGGCGACTGCTGGACACCGGTTGTGCGGTCCTGCTGCATTCGGTCACCAAGGGATGGCTGTGGCCACGTACGTTCGGCGTGGTCCTGCTGGGTCCGGCGCAAGCCGAATTGGCCGAAACGTTCCGGACGGATCCGCCGACGTCGGCTCAGCTGAGGCTCGCCGACCGTCTGCTGACCGAGCACAGCGACGTGCCCCGGCAGGTCGTCGACGAACTGGCCGCACGGGCTGAGCGGCTGTTCGAACGGTTGCCGGACGAAGTGCTCGGGGCGATTCCCACGGCGAGCCGGACTTGTCCCGGCAACTACTTCTTCCCGGTTGAAATCCCAGCGGAGACGCTCCGGCGCGAGTGCGGCGTGCTCGCCATGCCGGTCAGCGTGTTCGGGGAGAGCAGCTGGTCCGGATCCATCCTGACCAGCCTTGCCGGCGCTTTCGGCCCGACGCCGGCGGTGGCACGATGAAGTCGAAGTACGCGGTGAGAGTGTCGAGGAGGGGCTGGGCGCCTCCGCGGGCGGTGGTAAGCGGTTCGAGGGTGCTCAGGCCGAGGTCGGCCATGGCCTGTCGGTCGCGGGCGTGGACCTCTTCCTGATCGCCGGGAGCAACGCACAGCATGCGGCCGTCCTTGGTGGTGAGCAGGATGCTGCGGTTGCCGAAACGGGCGACGGGGGACTCCTCCGCCTGGCGCGGCACGGCGTCGCCCTCGTCGTACGCAATCCTCCCCTGGGCGACGGCAACCGCGTGCGCGTGAGACAGACGCAGGCCGAAGTGTTCGGCGCGTTCGGCGAGACGGCCCAGGTCGCTGCGGCCGTGGAGGAGGCCCTGGCGGAGGAGTGCCTTCGCGGGTCGGTTCCTCGTGGTCCAGGCGCGTCAACGCTGTTGGTGGGACACGTGTGAGAGCGCGTGAGAGGTGAGACACCCCCGTCGGCTTGTTCTGCCGGGGGTATCCGCGTTCGAGGTTCGAGGCGGGCCGCCTTTCAGGGCGGCGAGAACCGGGGGCGCCGCGTTCGTGCCTCCGACGGCGGCACCGCACGACCCGTCTACCGGATCCGCGACGAGGAGGTCACCGACCCGGCGACGGGCCTGGCCTGGCAGCGCGGTTCCTCACCGGCCGCGATGAGCGCGACGGAGGCCGCCGCGTACCGCCGCCACCTCCGACTGGGCGGCCACACCTGGGACTGCCCGGCATCAAGGAACTCGTCACCACGGTGGACGACAGCCGGATGGCCTCCGCCGTCGAACCTACGGCCTTCCCGGCGGCCAAGAAGGGTGCCTGGCACTCGACGGCCGGTGTCTTCGATCCCGAGCCCGCCATGCGCTGGGCTCCGCACTACGACGACGAGCACACCAACTACCGCAAGCTCGCCACCGGACACCGCTGCGTACGCCGAACGCAGCGGTGTCCGGTTCTCGCCAGTCCGCGTTAAATGCCTGGACTGAGAACCTCCCTCGACGGGACAATTCCGACTTCCGAACCTCCGGGAGTGTGATGGGGACAACAGATACGCGAGGGCCCACGCCGGGCAGGAGCGCGGTCGTTCTGGCGCTGCGCCGTTACGGCCGGGAACTGCTGCGACTACGACTGCTGGCCTTACCCGCGCTGCTGTTGCCGGCCGTGGGCAACATCGGCATCCGCTACGTCGCCCCCTTGCTGATCGCCAAACTGGCAGCACAGGCCGCCGACGACGGCGGTCTCACCCTCGGCTCGGCGCTGCCGTACGTGCTGGGCTTCGGCGTGACGCTGCTGCTCGCCGAGGCCGTGTGGCGGGTCGGGCAGCACTGCCTGAACCGCGTGGACGCCCTCGGCATGGAACACCTGTACGTGAGCGGCATGGATGAACTCCTCGCCAAGGACGCGGCATTCTTCCACGACAACTTCGCCGGCTCCCTGACCAAACGGGTGCTCAGTTTCGGCAAGCGGTTCGAGGACTTCGTCGACACGATGACGTACCGGATCGTGGGCAGTCTCGTCCCCCTGGTGTTCGGTGCCGTGGTGCTGTGGGGCTATGAACCGAGGCTCGTCGCCGGCCTTCTTGTGATGATCGTGCTGACCGTGGTGGCCGCGACGCCTCTGATCCGTCGTCGGCAGAGGCTCGTCAACGACCGCGAGGCGGCGATCGCCCGGGTCTCCGGCCACGTCGCCGACAGCCTCATGAACATGGAGACCATCCGGGCGTTCGCGGCCGAGCGGCGGGAGGCCGACGAACACCGCAGCCGTGTCGCGGACTCCCGCCGCCTGACGCTGAGGTCGTGGGACTACGGCAATCTGCGCGTCGACACCCTGATCGCCCCCATGTCCGTGCTGACCAACGTGCTGGGCCTGTTGGTCGCCATCGCCTTCGGTGGTTCGGGCCAGGGAGTCGAGGAGATCGTCGTCGCTTTCACCTACTACTCCAACGCCACACAGATCATGTTCGAGTTCAACCAGATCTACCGGCGTCTGGAAAGCTCGATGACCGAGGCCGCGCAGTTCACAGAGCTGCTGCTCGATCCGCCCACCGTGCTCGACCCGACGAAACCCGAACCGCTCGCACCGCGGGACACAGGCATCCGCTTCGAGGCGGTGACCTTCGCCCACACGGGTGCGAAGCCGATTTTCCAGGGACTCGACCTGGACGTGCCCGCAGGCGCACGGATCGGTCTGGTCGGCAGGTCCGGCGGCGGCAAGACCACGCTCACCCGGCTCCTGCTGCGGATGTCGGACATTGACGACGGACGCATCCTGATCGGTGGTCAGGACATCAGTCGGCTGCGCCAGACCGACCTGCGCTCACTGATCGCCTACGTCCCGCAGGAACCTGCCATGTTCCACCGCAGCCTGCGGGACAACATCGCCTTCGCCCGGCCCGGCGCCACCGACGAGGAGATCCACGCGGCGGCCGAGGCCGCGCACGTCACGGAGTTCGCCGGCCAACTCCCTGACGGCTTCGCCACTCTGGTGGGGGAGCGGGGAGTCAAACTCTCGGGCGGCCAGCGCCAGCGCGTCGCCCTCGCCAGGGCCATCCTGCGCGACGCCCCGATCCTGCTGCTCGACGAGGCGACCAGCGCGCTGGACTCGGAGAGTGAGCTCCTCGTCCAGGACGCCCTGTGGCGGTTGATGGACGGACGTACGGCCCTCGTGGTCGCCCACCGCCTGAGCACCGTCGCCGGCATGGACCGTCTCGTCGTTCTCGATCGCGGAAGCGTCGTCGAGCAGGGTACCCACGAGGAACTGCTCGCGGCGGAGGGTGCCTACGCCAAGCTGTGGCAGCACCAGTCGGGCGGCTTCCTCGGCGAGAGCGCCGAGTCGGCCCTCGGACGCCCGGTCCCGGAAGCCGGTCCCAGTGGGCTGCCCGGCCCGGCCGACCCGGTGCCGGACGGGGGCCGCAGGACGTGGTCGCACGCCCGTACGAGCACCGGGTCCACGTGACCGAGTCGGTTCCCGGACATCCTCGACCGCCCGCGGCGTCACGCAATACGTCCGTCGCGTGCGGCACACCGTGAAGCGCCCGGGGAATGAACGACTGCGGCTCCCGGACCGGCTGCCGCGGTCCGGGAGTACCCGGGAGTACCCGGGAGTACCCGGGAGGGAGGCTAATCCCTCTCAGTCGGGGACACCGCCGAGAAGGTCGCGACGTCCGGCAGGTAGGTGGCGGCCCGGCCCAGTCGGCGGGCGAGGGCTGCGTGGTGGCCGCGCAGTGACTCGCCCACCGGGGCGTCGAGTACGGCGGAGTCCTCACTGTCGTCGTGCTGTGCCTTCCTCGGACCGTCTCGTGGATCCTGATCCCCGGGCCCGCGGACAGCGAGGGGGACGGGCTGCCGGCTTGATCACAGCCGGCTCGTTCGTTCAGGCAAGCGTCGTGACGACGTCGACCGGGTTGCCGATGGTGTCGCGGATGGGCGAGCGGCTCTCGACGAGGGCGATGAGCTCCTCCAGCTGCTCACGGGGGGCGTCGGGTGCCTCGGCGTGGACATGAACGCGCACCTGACCCAGGCCCGGGCGGATCGAAGGGGTGATGCCGAGGAATCCGCGTAGGTCGACGTCGCCTTCGAGTTCCAGGCGCAGGCTCTTGAGGGCGATGCCCTGCGCGGCTGCCAAAGTGGCGATCGTGACGGTGTAGCAGCCGGCGAGCGCCTGCAGCAGGTACTCGCCGGGCGAGACCGCGGTGTCCGTACCGAGCAGCGCGGCTGGTTCGTCACTGCTCATCGTGTATTGCGCGACGCGCTTCTCATCGAGCTCGCCTCCCTGCGCCAGGGCGCCGGTCTGCGTGTCGAGCCTGCAGCCGCCCTGCCAGGAACCGTCGACCGCGAAGGTGACCTGGCCGAGCTTCGGGCCGGTCCGCACAGCGTCGATGGTGTCGTTCAGAGCGTTGACGTCGATCTCATTGACTACGGGCACGGTGCGGATTCCTTTGCTGGAGCAGGGGTGTTGGACGAAGGGCGACC
>NZ_AEJC01000318.1 GCF_000317595.1 Streptomyces ipomoeae 91-03
CCGCGCTGGCGGCCGACCTCGCCAACGCCGACGCCGTCGAACGGCTGCGTACCGATCTGGCCAAGGGCCACGCCGACGCCGCGCTTCTGGTCAACGCGGCCGGCGTGTTCGCCCCGAAGCCCTTCGTGGACCACACGTATGAGGACTACGACCGCTACCAGGCCCTCAACCGGGCCTTCTTCTTCCTCACCCAGACCGTTGTCGGCAACATGATCGCCCGTGACATCAAGGGCTCCGTCGTCAACATCGGGTCCATGTGGGCCCACCAGGCCGTCGCCGCGACGCCGTCGTCGGCGTACTCGATGGCCAAGGCGGCACTGCACTCCCTGACCCAGCACCTGGCCATGGAACTCGCCCCGCACGGCATCCGCGTCAACGCGGTCGCCCCCGCCGTCGTCCGCACGCCCATCTACGAGGAGTTCATCCCCAAGGGGGAGGTCGACTCCGCGCTGGACGGGTTCAACGCCTTCCACCCTCTCGGCCGTACGGGAACCGCCGACGACGTCGCCGCCACGGTCGCCTTCCTTCTGTCGGACCAGACCGACTGGGTCACCGGCGCGGTCTGGGACGTCGACGGTGGAGTCATGGCCGGACGCAACTGACCACCCTC
>NZ_AEJC01000319.1 GCF_000317595.1 Streptomyces ipomoeae 91-03
ACAGACCGCCCGAGCTCAGGCCGCTCAGCTGTTCAGCCGTTCGACCGTTCAACTGTTCAGACCGCGATCGCGACCTCGGCCAGGCCGCCTTCTGGGCGACGACCGTGCGGTCGGCGGTGGCGCCGGGGACCAGGGCGCGTACGGTCCAGGTGCCCTCGGCCGCGTAGAAGCGGAACTGGCCCGTCGCGGAGGTGGGGACCTCCGCGGTGAACTCGCCGGTCGAGTCCAGCAGGCGGACGTAGCCGGTCACCGGCTCGCCGTCGCGGGTCACCTGGCCCTGGATCGTGGTCTCACCGGGCTTGATCGTCGAGGCGTCCGGGCCGCCGGCCTTCGCTCCACACATGTCTTTCTCCATTTAGGGGGTCTGACCGGGGGGAAGGCCGGTCGGGGCGTACGGGGTGTTCGCTTACTTGTTGGCGCCGAGCTCGATCGGAACGCCGACCAGGGAGCCGTACTCGGTCCAGGAGCCGTCGTAGTTCTTGACGTTCTCCACGCCCAGCAGCTCGTGCAGAACGAACCAGGTCAGCGCGGAGCGCTCACCGATACGGCAGTAGGCGATGGTGTCCTTCGCCAGGTCCACCTGCTCCTCGGCGTAGAGCTCCTTGAGCTCCTCGTCCGACTTGAAGGTGCCGTCGTCGTTGGCGTTCTTCGACCACGGGATGTTGCGGGCGGACGGGACGTGGCCCGGACGCTGCGACTGCTCCTGCGGCAGGTGGGCCGGGGCGAGCAGCTTGCCGGAGAACTCGTCGGGCGAGCGCACGTCGACCAGGTTCTGCGAACCGATGGCCGCCACGACGTCGTCGCGGAAGGCGCGGATGGACGTGTCCTGCGGCTTGGCCTTGTACTCGGTCTTCGGGCGCTCGGGCACCTCGGAGCCGTCGACCAGCTCGCGGGCGTCCAGCTCCCACTTCTTGCGGCCACCGTCGAGGAGCTTGACGTTCTCGTGGCCGTACAGCTTGAAGTACCAGTAGGCGTACGACGCGAACCAGTTGTTGTTGCCGCCGTAGAGGATCACCGTGGTGTCGTTGGCGATGCCCTTGTCCGACAGGAGCTTCTCGAAGCCCTCCTGGTCGATGAAGTCACGGCGTACCGGGTCCTGGAGGTCCTTCGTCCAGTCGATCCGGATGGCGTTCTTGATGTGGTTCTTCTCGTACGCGGAGGTGTCCTCGTCGACCTCGACGATGGCGATGTTCGGGTTGTCCAGGTTCTCCTGGACCCAGTCGGCGTCGACGAGGACGTCGCTGCGGCTCATGCTCTTTCTCCTCCGGGGCAGTTGCGGCGGGGCGTGCGGGTGCCTCCGGCGGTTCGGCCGGGGTGCGCGCACGGGTGCCCCTGTGCGGGGCGGCAGAATGCGGACTCTTTCCCCCGAGTCGGAGGGTGTTCCGCTCAGAAGGGGCGACAGAGCATGGCGGCGACGCGGCACAGGTCCACTGCCCGCCGCTTCGTGAGATCCGCCTGTCGCATCATGGCGTCGATCGTAGGGACGGACAGGCGGACATGTCACCGGCGTGTCGTATTCTGAGACGCGATCGTCCGGAATGTGGGATGGCTGGAGGACAGGGGCCGCGCCCGCGCCGATTGACGGCCGATTCCCGTCCGGTTCCCGGCGAAGGTTTCCGTCGTCACATCTGCGGTACGGACGTCGGCGTCTCGTTCCTCGGACAGTTGGAGACCGTCGAACCCGGACCCACCTGGGCCAGAGCTACCCGGCCAGGCTGAGGTTCGAACCCTTCACCGAGATCTCCACACCGTCCGGCGCCGCCTCGACCTTGTCGAGCTTGATGTCGCCGGGGAGGTCGTCGATGGCCTGCTGGAAGTCGGTGATCCGGCGTACCGTCTCCTCGGCGAGGCCCAGGTCGGGGAGGGAGTCGGCCTGTACCTCGACCTTGTCGTCCTTGACGCTGACGGTGCTGAGCACGGAGACCGTCCTGGGCTCCAGGGCCGGGGGATCGACCTCGACGGCGACCTTGATCTTGCCGTTGCCACCGTCGGAGAGGCCGACGACGCGGGCGGTGAAGCCGAGGCCGACGTCGGTCGGCTCCGACTTGGCGGCCTTGAGGAGTTCGTCGTACGCGATGGTGGCCGTGCCGGTGGCGGTGGCCGCGGTGGCGGAGCTGAAGTCGCTGGAGAAGGAGACGCCGCTCATCTTGGCCTTGAGGTCCGCGATGCGGATGGTGTCGACGGCGTCGCCGGTGCCGGTCGCCTTGGCCTCGTAGTTCTTGATGCCGATCTCGACGTCGTCCAGTTCGCCGCTCGCGACCTGGGTGAGGAACGGGAAGCCCTTGATGGAGACGTCCGGGGTGTCGGACAGGCCCTCGCTGGTCTTGAGCTGCTGCGCCGCCTCGTCCTCGGCGAAGCCGACGGCTACGCGGTCCGCGATCACGAAGAGGCCGCCCAGGATCACGGCGACGATGAGAAGTATCCGCAGTGCGCGCATGTCTCGGTGTTCCCCACGTTGTCCACTCGACGGTCGGTTCGTGCGCTGTGAGCTCAACGACCTGAGTGGCCGTCCGACGCGAGCCTAATCGCGTGGCCGTACGACCGGGATGGGTTCGGGGGGCTTGTTGATCACCTGTGACAGGGCACGCGGCGGGTCTCCTGGTGTTTTTCGCCCCCGCCGCCCCTGCCCATCCCCCCGCGCCCTTTCAGGGGCGCGGGGGGAGAAAAAACCGGGTCAGCCCAGGGCTCGGCCCAGCAAGTACACCGCTGGGGCCGCCGCTGTCAGGGGGAGGGCCACGCCTGCGGTGAAGTGGACGAAGCGGGAGGGGTAGTCATAGCTGGCCACCCGGTGGCCGATGAGGGCACAGAGGCCCGCGGCGCCACCGAGGAGGGCACCGGAGGTACCCAGCTCCGTCACCCCGCCCACCGCGATACCCGCCCCCGCCGCGGCCAGCAACGACACCACCGCGGACACCGACGTCGGCAGCGGAAGCGCCCGCGCCAGCACCGCCACGGCCACCGCGACCCCGCCCACGGCCACCGCGTCCGCGACGGCCGCCAGATACCCGGCCGCGATGATCGACAGCGCCGCCGAGGCCACCGTCGCCATCAGCCCGTACATCCGCTCATCGGGATCGGCATGGCTGCGCAGCCCGAGGACGATGCCGAGCAGCACCCACACCCCGAGCGTCCCGAGGATCGCCGCGGGCGCGTGCTCCCGGCCGGCCGCGAACAGCGCCGCGTCCGCCGCGAGCGCGCCCGCGAAGGCCAGCACGATGCCCTGCCGGGCCGGCCACATGCCGTTCAGCCGGAACCAGCCCGCCGCCGTCACCGCCTGCAGCGCCACCAGCGGTACGGCGAGCGCGTACTCCCCGATCGCCGCCGCGCCCGCCAGCAGCAGGCCCAGCACCGCCGTGATCAGCGCCGGCTGCATCCCCGGCTCGATGATCGGCGACCGCCCCTCGGCCCGCGCCCGCTGCGCGTCGGTGATCCGGGCGTTGCCGCCGATGGTCGCCGGGCCGTACCCGGGGTCGGGTTGCGCGACGGGGGCGCTCTGGGGCCGCGTCTGCCCCTGCGGTTGCGGCTGGGGGTGGGGGTGGGGTTGGGCCGGTGGCTGGGACGTGTACCGGCCGTCCGACTGCGGCGGCAGGTACGCCGTCTCCGTCAGGTTCGCCGGGACCGCGGCCTGCGGCTGCAGCTGGGTCTCCCAGGTCTGGCCCTCCCACTGCTGGGTGTACTGCTGGGCGTGGGCGGCCTGGGACTGGTCGTAGCCCTGCCAGCCGTCCTGCTGCGGCTGGGGTTGGGGCTGAGGCTGGTGCTGGGCCGGGTGCTGCGGATACGGGTCGTACCCCTCGTACCCCTCGTACGAGGACCCGTACGGCTGGTTGCTCATGATCTGGGGGTCACCCTCCTGCGAACGGCGGGAGCACCTCGACCGTGCCGCCCTCGGCCAGACGTACCGTCTCATGTTCACGGGTGCCCACGGGGTCACCGTCGACGAGGAACGAGCAACGCAGCAGTACGCGAGGGAGTTCGCCGGGGTGTCGCTCCCGGGCCGCGTTCAGCGCGTCCGCGAGGGTGGCCGCGTCGTAGGGCTCCTCGGCGACGCCGGCCGCGGCCTTGGCTGCCGCCCAGTAGCGGAGGGTGCCCTTTGCCATCTGAGTTCCTCTGTCTTGTCGTGACGGGATCAGGCTACGGGGGGATCGGGGTCGTGTGGAAACCGTGGAAACCGCGGAAAGCCCGAAGGCGGCCTCGCTCAACGGGGCTCCGCCCCCGGCCCTCTCTTCACCAGCCATTCGCCCATCCGACCCAGCAGCTCCTCCCCCGCCGCGTTCTCCGCGTGCCCCATCCCCCGCTCCAGCCACAGTTCCCCGTTCTCCCCCGCCGCCTCCGCCAGCATGAGCGGGTGGTCCACCGGGAAGTAGCCGTCGCTGTCTCCGTGGACGATCAGCAGCGGCGTGGGGGCGATCAGCGGAACCGACTCCACCGGGGAGAGCGGGACCGGGTCCCAGTCGCGGTGGTGGATGCGGGTGCGGAAGCCGTAGCGGCCGACGGCTCGGCCCAGGGGGTGGGTGATGAGCCAGTGGACGCGGCGCATGGGGACCGTGCCCCGGTAGTACCAGCGGGCGGGGGCGCTGACGGAGACGACGGCGTCCGTTGCCGCGTCCGGCCGCGCGGCATGCCGTAGGACGACCGAGCCACCCTCCCCCACTGCCTTAAGGGCGTGGGAGGTACCCCCAGAAGCCGACCGTGGCGACGCGGGTGTGACCGAGTTCGCGGGCCCAGCGGACGGCCGCGGCCAGGTCGAGGACCTCGCGGTCGCCGACCGTGGAGTGGCCGCCGGAGCGGCCGTGGCCCCGGAAGGAGAAGGTGACGACCGAGCCGTGACGGGCCAGCGTCCGCGCGACTCTGCGGACGTGCGGGCGGTCCACGTCGCCCGTGAAACCGTGGGCGACGACGACCGCCAGGTGGCCGGAGGGTGGAGTTCCGGTGTCGTCGGGGTCGATGGCGTCGGCGTCGTATACGGCCGCACCCGGGTCGTATACGGCGTCGATGTTCACCCCGTCTTCAGTGGTCAGAAACCTGCGCAAAGGGCTCTGCGAGGGGCGGAGATGCGTTCGATCGGCCGTCTCAGAGTTCGGAATGTCGAAAGATCGCGTCACATGGCCTGCCGGACCAGCACTCATGTCGGCTATTCTGCTGGACAGAGGACTCGGGCAACGTAGCCCCCGGGTCCTTTTGTGCTTTCGGAAGCGTTGTATACGAAGTGGGAAACACCAGGTGACGGTAGGTGCCGGGTGAACCACGGAGGTACGGGCCCCCCGGATCGCAGAGCAGAACGCTGTGACGTTCCGCGGTACCGCTGTGCGGTACCGCAGTGCTGTTCACGGTGCCGAGACGTCCTCGCAGGGACCGAGGAGGAACCAGACGTATGAGTTCTCTGCTGCTCCTGACCAATGCCCTCCAGCCTTCCACGGAGGTGCTTCCGGCCCTGGGCCTGTTGCTGCACAACGTGCGGGTGGCTCCGGCGGAAGGCCCCGCCCTCGTCGACACCCCGGGTGCCGACGTGATCCTGATCGACGGGCGGCGTGACCTCCCGCAGGTCCGCAGCCTGTGCCAGCTGCTCCGGTCGACCGGACCGGGCTGTCCGCTCATCCTCGTCGTGACGGAGGGCGGGCTCGCCGCCGTCACCGCCGACTGGGGCATCGACGACGTACTGCTCGACACCGCCGGCCCCGCCGAGGTGGAGGCACGGCTGCGGCTGGCCATGGGCCGGCAGCAGATCGTCAACGACGACTCCCCGATGGAGATCCGCAACGGCGACCTGTCGGTGGACGAGGCGACGTACTCCGCCAAGCTCAAGGGCCGGGTCCTCGACCTCACCTTCAAGGAGTTCGAGCTCCTGAAGTACCTCGCCCAGCACCCCGGTCGCGTCTTCACCCGCGCCCAGCTCCTCCAGGAGGTCTGGGGCTACGACTACTTCGGTGGCACCCGGACGGTCGACGTCCACGTACGACGGCTGCGCGCCAAGCTCGGGCCCGAGCACGAGTCCCTGATCGGAACCGTCCGGAACGTCGGTTATCGATTCGTTACGCCCGAGAAGACGGACCGCGCGGGCGACGACGCGAAGGCCAAGGCGGGCGCCTCAAAGGCGGAGGATGCGGACGAGACGGCGCCGTTGGACGCCGCCGAGGTCGCTGCCGACGCATAGCGGCGACCGGGTCGGGCCGTACCCGGGTGGCATGTACACAGCTCCCGCACAGGGAGGGCTGTGTACGCCCTGCCCAGCGGCGGTCCATCCGCGTAGACTCCGCGCGTGGCCAAGGTGACTAGGGATGATGTGGCGCGACTGGCGGGGACGTCCACCGCCGTCGTGAGCTATGTCATCAACAACGGACCCCGGCCGGTTGCCCCGGCCACGCGCGAGCGTGTCCTCGCCGCGATCAAGGAACTGGGGTACCGGCCCGATCGGGTCGCCCAGGCCATGGCGTCGCGGCGCACCGACCTCATAGGCATGATCGTGCCGGACGCGCGCCAGCCCTTCTTCGGCGAGATGACCCACGCGGTCGAGCAGGCCGCCGCCGAGCGCGGAAAGATGGTGCTGGTCGGCAACACCGACTACGTCGCCGAGCGCGAGGTCCACTATCTGCGGGCGTTCCTCGGAATGCGGGTCTCCGGGCTGATCCTCGTCAGCCACGCGCTCAACGACAACGCCGCCGCCGAGATAGAGGCGTGGGACGCCCGTGTCGTGCTGCTCCACGAGCGGCCCGAGGCCATCGACGACGTCGCCGTCGTGACCGACGACATCGGCGGCGCCCATCTCGCCGTGCGGCATCTGCTGTCCCACGGGCCCGCGTATGTCGCCTGTATGGGTGGCATCGCCGAGACGCCGCTCGTCGGCGACCCCGTCTCCGACCACGTCGAGGGATGGCGACGGGCCATGGACGAGGCCGGGATCTCCACGGAGGGGCGCCTCTTCCAGGCGCCGTACAACCGGTACGACGCGTACAACGTGGCCCTGGAACTGCTCTCCGGGCCCGATCGGCCGCCGGCGATCTTCTGCTCCACCGATGACCAGGCCATCGGTGTGCTGCGGGCCGCACGCGAATTGCGGATCGAGGTGCCGGGGGAGCTGGCGGTGGCCGGGTTCGACGACGTGAAGGAGGCGGCGCTGACAGATCCGCCGCTGACGACGATCGCGACGGACCGTACGGGCATGGCTCGGGCCGCGGTGGACCTGGTGCTGGACGACGGGATTCGAGTGGCCGGGTCACGCAGGGAACGGGTGAAGCTGTTTCCGTCGCGGCTGGTTGTGCGGCGGTCCTGCGGTTGCGGGTAGCGCCGTAGGGGATCGGGTTCGTTGCGGGCTGCGGGTTCGTCGTGGCTGCTCGCGCCCACGCGGCTGAGCCGCACATCGGCACAGCCCCGCGCCCCTTACGGGGCGCGGGGAACCTTTCCTGACTAGAACAGCGCGTTGTACTGGTTGTAGCCCGTGCCCAGTTTGACGCGGCTGCCGAACAGGGACGTCGACGCCTTGTTCGTGCCCGGGTAGAGCCACAGGGTGCCGCCGGAGTCGCGGGTGATGACGTCGGCGATGGCGTCGCCGGTTACGTCGCCGTCGGTGACGTACGCCGTGAACTTCCAGCCTGTGCGGGCCTTGATGCGGGGCGACCAGGGGGAGGACGCCTTGCCGGTGCCCCGGTAGAGGTAGAGCGTGCCGTCGGAGGCGCGGACCAGGAGGTCGGGCTTGCCGTCGCCGGAGAGGTCGCCGCGGCCGAGGAGCTTGGCGCCCTTCCAGGCCTTGTTCACGACACGGATCTTGCTGTTGAACTGGCCGTTGCCCTTGCCGGGGTAGAGGTAGACCGAGCCGTCGGCGTCGAGGGCGAGGAGGTCGGGGCGGGCGTCACCGGTGAGGTCGCCGGGGATGGCGTACGACTTGTAGCCGCCCCAGACGGAGCTGATCTGCATCCAGGTCCACTCCCAGGTGGAGTGGCTCATGTAGCTGCGGTACAGCTTGCCGTCGTTCCTGTCCCGGATGATCAGGTCCTGGTAGAAGTCCCGGTCCAGGTCGGCCTGCATGCCCCAGCTCGCGTTCTGCCAGCCGTTGCCCTGGTACTCGCGCTGCGCCAGCGACGTGCCGTCGCTCTTCTGCAGGAAGAGGTTCCCGGAAGGCGTGCGGGCGAGGAGGTCGGCGCGGCCGTCGTACGTCAGGTCGGTGTCGTCGATGCGCGGCTGCGCGGCCCAGGTGTACGAGGAGACCTTGGTGAACACCGGGTAGGCGCCCTTGGCGACACAGCCCGAGACACCCCAGGAGACGATGCCGACGACCTTGCCGCCGACGACCAGCGGGCCGCCGGAGTCGCCGCTGCAGGTCGTGGTGGTGCCCTCGTCACCGCCGGAGGCCGGGGTGCCCGCGCAGACCATCGAGCCCTCGGCGAAGTAGTCCTTGCCGAGGACCGACTGCATGGCGCTGTTGCAGGTCGAGTCCTTGACCAGCGGCAGCGTCGCCTTCTTCAGCTTCGCCGACAGCTGGGCGTCCTCCGCGCCCGACGTCAGACCCCAGCCGTACGCCGTCGCCGAGGTGCCGACCGTGTAGAGCGCGCTGTCGTCGGACGCGGCCAGCGGCAGCCACTTCTGCGGCAGCGGGCGGTCCAGGGTGAGGACGGCGACATCGTTGCGGATGGTGTCGGCGTCCCACTTCGGGTGCTCCCACTGGCGCAGGACGCCCGCGACCGAGCCGGTGCTGTCGTCGTACAGATCGGTCGTGCCGGCCAGCACGGCACCGTGCCGCACCCAGTCCAGGTCCTTGGTGCAGTGGGCGGCCGTGAGGACCTTGTTCGGGGCGACCAGGGTGCCGCCGCAGAAGTAGCCCGTGTCGGTGTCCGCGTTGTAGTAGGCGAGCTGGACCATCCAGGGGGCGGTGGAGATCGTGGTCTCGCTGCCGCCGATGATGAACGGGGACGGGGTGGTCGAGCCTTCGGCGGACTCTTCGGTGGAGTCTTCGGTGGACTCCTCAGTGGTGTTCTCGGTGGTGTTCTCGGTGTTCTCGGTGTCCTCGACAGAGGATCCGGTGGCCGGGCTCGCCTGGTCCTCCGCCGCCTTGATGACGCGGTCGCGGAGTTCCTTGGCGGAGGCCTTGGGGGCCGCGGGCTGGTCGAGGGACACGGTGGGCCGGTCCGACGCGTCGGCCGCCGCCGCGGGCTGCGCCGCGAGGACGGCGCCGCTCAGGGCCAGGGCCAGCGTGGCCGCGGGAAGTGCCTTGAGGGCACGTATCACTCAGGGCTCCTGGTGTGGTGGGTGTCGTGGGCAGCCCGAGAAGGGCATACGACGCCGACCACCCCGATACGGGTTGTACCGCGGAGCCCCCCTCCGGCCGAGTGATCGTAGGTCTCACGTGTCCCGCCGTACACGGAAATCACAGGGACCGAGAGGGATCGGACGAGTATTCGGATATCGAGTTCCGGTACGCCACCGCACGGCAACCTCTTGTTTCCCATGCGGGCGAGGGTGAGGGCTTTCGATCCTGGGGCCCGGGCGCCTTTATATGGGGCACACGAGGTTCTGGCGGGCTTCTCAGGGAGCACTCAGGAAGGTCTCATGGAGGCGCGACAAGCTCTGAGTCATGACCGAGAGCTTCCGCCGCAGCGGCGAGTACGAGAACCCCTTCCAGGGTGAACAGCAGCACTCCGGGTACGCCCAGGGCGAGACCCAGCAGCAGCCCACGTACCTCCAGCAGCAGCACGCCTCCGCCCCGGTGAACCCGGAGTGGCCGCCTCCGCCGGCGTACGACCCGGCCCAGGCCGCCCCCGCGGGCCCCGCCGCTCCGGAAGCCGGCGCAGCCACCGCAGCCACCTCGGCCTCGGGGGCGCCCACCGCCCTCCTCACCGAGCCGGTCTCCTCCGGGGCCGCCCCCGCGCCCGCGGCGAAGAAGCGGGCCCGTGGCCCCCTCGCGCTGCTGGCGGCCGTGGCGATCGTGGCGGCGGCCATCGGTGGCGGTACGGCGTACGGCATCCAGGAGCTGACCGGTTCGAACACCACCGCCTCCAGCTCCACCAGCACCAGCGTGGTGCCGACCAGCCAGAAGGGCACGGTCTCCGGGGTGGCCACGGCGGTCAGCCCGAGCATCGTGGAGATCAGCGCCACCTCGAACCAGGGTGAGTCCACCGGTTCCGGCGTGATCATCACCAGCGACGGCGAGATCATCACCAACAACCACGTGATCTCCGGCGCCTCCCAGATCAAGGTGACGACCAGCGACGGCAAGTCCTACACCGCCGAGGTGGTCGGCACCGACAGCAAGAAGGACCTCGCCCTCATCAAGCTGCAGGACGCCTCCGGGCTGAAGGCGGCCACGCTGGGCGACTCCGACGCGGTCAAGGTCGGCGACGAGGTCGTGGCGATCGGCTCGCCCGAGGGCCTGACCGGTACCGTCACCAGCGGCATCGTCTCGGCCCTCGACCGTGACGTGACCGTCTCGACCGACGAGAGCCAGAGCCAGGACCAGGGCGGTGGCGGAGGTCAGTGGCCGTTCGAGTTCGGCGGCCAGCAGTTCAACGGCGACACGGGTTCGTCGACGACGACGTACAAGGCGATCCAGACGGACGCCTCGTTGAACCCGGGCAACTCCGGCGGCGCCCTCATCGACATGAACGGCAACATCATCGGCATCAACTCCGCGATGTACTCCGCCTCCGACGCCACCTCCGCGAGCGCCGGCAGCGTCGGTCTCGGCTTCGCCATCCCGATCAACACCGTCAAGTCCGACCTGAGCACGCTGCGCGCGGGCGGCTCGGACTGAGGTCCACCACTCACCTCCCCTGTCTTCCAGTCCCGCTGAGTCCCTTCCAGTCCCGCTGAGTCCAAGGAGTTCGACATGATCACGCAGATCAGGCACGGCGCTCAGATCAAGCAGGTCTCGCACGACGTCGTGACCGCCGGCGGCCCGGCCGGGCTGGTCCTCGCCCTAGCGGTGGCCGCCGAACTGCACCCCCCGGTGACCCGGGCCCCCGAGGTGGCGTCCGCCGCCCGTGCCACGGCCCGCCGCAACACGGCGGCGCGCCTGCACCGCCGTACGGTGCGCAACTGATCCTTATCCCCCGGCCCTGGAACGTGCGAGGCTGAAGTCCAGCCAAGACCAAGCCAAGACCACGTCACGTCCCGACCGCACCCCGAGGAACGACACACCATGAGCCCCGCCGAAGGCGACCGTGAACCCCAGCGCATCCTGATCGTCGACGACGAGCCGGCGGTGCGCGAAGCACTCCAGCGCAGTCTCGCCTTCGAGGGCTACGACACCCTGGTCGCGGTCGACGGCGCGGACGCGTTGGAGAAGGCGACCGCGTACAAGCCGGACCTGGTGATCCTCGACATCCAGATGCCCCGCATGGACGGTCTGACCGCCGCCCGCCGTATCCGCGGCGCGGGCGACACCACCCCCATCCTGATGCTGACGGCCCGCGACACGGTCGGCGACCGCGTCACCGGCCTCGACGCCGGCGCCGACGACTACCTGGTCAAGCCCTTCGAACTCGACGAACTCTTCGCCCGCGTACGGGCGCTGCTGCGCCGCAGCTCGTACGCCGCCGCCGTGGCCGACGACTCCCGGGACGACGAGGCGCTCACCTTCGCCGACCTGCGGATGGACCTCGCGACCCGCGAGGTCACACGGGGCGGGCGACCGGTGGAGCTGACCCGTACCGAGTTCACGCTCCTGGAGATGTTCATGGCGCACCCGCGCCAGGTCCTCAGCCGCGAGCAGATCCTGAAGGCGGTCTGGGGCTTCGACTTCGAGCCGTCCTCCAACTCCCTCGACGTGTACGTCATGTACCTGCGCCGCAAGACCGAGGCCGGCGGCGAGCCGCGTCTCGTCCACACCGTCCGGGGCGTGGGGTACGTACTGCGACAAGGCGGCGCCGAGTGAACAAGGTCCTACGCCGCTACCGCTCCCTGCCCATCCGCACCCGCCTGTCGATGCTGGTCGCGGCGGCGGTGGCCTTCGCGGTGGCGGCGGTGTCGGTGACGTGCTGGTTCATTGTGCGGGGCAAGCTGTACTCGGAGATCAACGAGGACCTGGAGTCCATGGTCGTCCGCGCGCTGCCGAAGGAGTTCGTCGAGGAAAACGTCCTCACCGCCTGCCCCCAGGCACCGTCGCAGACGTTCGCTCCCGGCCCGCGGGGCAAGGGGTACGCGCAGGTGGTTCGGTCGGACGGCACGCTGTGCGTCTTCCCCAACTCCACGGGCGTGGTGAAGGTCGCGGACAGCGACAAGTCGGTAGCCGACTCCCCGAAGATCAAGAGCGGAACCATCCGCAACGGCACCGACAGCGAGGGCAATTCGGTGCGCGTACTGACTACCGCGCTCGTCGTCGAGGACGCCGGCGGCCAGTACGTGGTCCAGGACGCCGCCTATGTCGTCGCGACCCCCCTCACGGGCACCGAGTCCACACTCAACGAACTGGCGCTGCTGCTCCTCCTCGTCTCCGGTATCGGAGTCGTGGGCGCCGGAGCCGCGGGTCTGGCCGTGGCACGGGCGGGGCTGCGCCCGGTCGACAAGCTCACGGAGGCGGTCGAGCATGTGGCGCGCACGGAGGACCTAAGCATCCGCATCCCGGTGGAGGAGGAGAGCGAGGACGAGGTGGCCCGCCTCTCCCATTCCTTCAACTCGATGACGAGCGCGCTGGCGAACTCCCGGGAGCTGCAACAGCAGTTGATCGCGGACGCGGGCCACGAACTGCGCACCCCCCTCACGTCCCTCCGTACGAACATCGAACTCCTCACCCGCAGCGAGGAGACGGGCCGCCCCATCCCGGCCGAGGACCGCAAGGCGCTGCTCGCGTCGGTGAAGGCCCAGATGACGGAACTGGCCTCCCTGATAGGCGACTTGCAGGAGCTGTCCCGTTCGGACTCGGGTCAGCACAGTGGCCGCCACCTCCAGGTGGTGGACTTCCAGGAGACGGTGGAGGCGGCCCTGCGCCGGGCCCGTCTGCGCGGCCCCGAGCTGACGATCACGGCGGATCTGCAGCCGTGGTACGTCCGTTCCGAGCCCTCGGCGTTGGAGCGGGCGATCGTCAACATCCTCGACAACGCGGTGAAGTTCAGCCCCGAGGGCGGCACGATCGAGGTGGCCCTGAACGCGGGCGTCCTCACGGTCCGCGACCACGGCCCCGGCATCCCCACCGACGAACTCCCCCATGTCTTCGACCGCTTCTGGCGCTCGCCTTCGGCACGTGCGTTGCCCGGCTCGGGCCTCGGCCTGTCGATCGTGGCGCGTACGGTCCAGCAGGCGGGCGGCGAGGTGACGCTGGCCCGCGCGGAGGGCGGCGGCACCGTGGCTACGGTACGGCTTCCGGGGGCGGCTACTCCGCCTCCGGAACCAACGCTGTAAATCCCTCGGGAAAGCAGGGGCCTGGGCGTTTCCCGAGGAGCGCAGAGGCTCCTCGGGAAACCTCTGTCTCGATCAGGAACGCACGTCGGTCTTTGAGGAGCACCGCTTGAACGAGCCCTTCACGACACACACCCACATCTCGTAGCTGCGGTTTTCCGTGAGGTTTCCGGGCTTCTCGACAGTGACCGGGCTGCTCTGCCCAGCGGTGGACGCCACTCGACCGGTGCTCAGATGCGCCTCGATCCCGTAGCCGTCCGCCAGACGATCATGCGCGATGAGCAGATCACCGTTGCCTCGCCATTCCACGTACCCCGCACTCTTGCCTTTGGTGTCGTTGTGAACACTGATCGACCACGACTTCTCGCTCGGAATGCTAAAACCACCGAAGCTGAAGTTGTCATGGACGACAACGGCGGGAGCCGGAGTCGCGGCCGCCACCATGAGGCCGACCGTAAGGGCGGCAGTCCCCCCTATTGATCCGAGTCTTACCTTGAAGTTCGGCATTTGTTCCCCCTGCCATCGCTTGGCATGCTTTTGACAAACAGGTCGAACATGGATGCTACGCGAACTGATGTTCCCATCCGGCGTGAATACCGTGACTGCAGGGGAAGTTGGGGTCCAGCAGAGAAGCGTCAGTGGCACGACATGGAGTTCCGCGAGGGGCCGTGAGGTCTGGCCCAGAGAGACGGCCGACTTCGATCAGGCGGCGTTGCTCCGTGACCGACAAGCAGTTCCCTTCGTGTGCGCCTGCGACGCCGACAACCGGCTCACCGACATGCGCAGGTGCTCCGAGTATTCGTGCACCCCAGCAGACCGACGAACTCCCACATCTTCGACCGCTTCTGGCACTGACCCTCTGCACATGTGTGCCCGGCTCCGGCCTGGGCGTGTCGTGACCCGCACGGGCCAGCGGACGGGCGGCCGGGGTCTTGCCGCCCCGGACGACCTTTGAGCACGCTCCCGGCCCAACCGCGCACGCCTTCTCGCGGCGGTCTACTCGACGGTGGAGGGATCGAGACGATGAGCGGGCCAGGCGTCGCGGAGCTGCCACTGCTTGGCCACCGGCAGTCCTTCGGTGTTCACGTGCACAGTGAGCTGGCCGCAGTCGATGTCCAGAAGCTTGCCGTACGGACCGGTGTGGCGCTCCGCGTACCCATGAGAGGAAGGACCGGTCATGATCGTCCAGGCTCGTGTGTACGGATCGAGCACGAGCGCGGCCGGGATGCCTACGAGTCCGTACGCCCTGGGTTTGATGACGTAGTCGTTCTCCACCGACGAGGGGGAGACGATTTCGACTGCCAGGGCGATCTCCTCGGCATCGTACGGGGATTCGTCCTGGTCGTCGCCGTGCCAGACAACCACGTCGGGACTGCGTGTCCGAGACCAGGCCGGATGGGTGAACTCGATCTCGCCCAGGACCATGTCGCCGACCTGGTCGCTGAGCTGCCGGGTGATCTCGTGCTGGGTGCGGTAGTGGGCGGGCGCTACCGGAGACATCATGACGACGCCGTCGACAACGCTGACGTCCACACCTTCGAACTGCTCATCGGCCCTACGGGCGAGGTCGATGAGGTGGGGGAGGTTGCGGGCGATGTGCTGCTCGCTCATGAGGTCCAGCTCCTCGGTGCGGTCTTGTGTACGACCTTAGCGAGCGCAGCCCTCTCACGGCGGGGCATTCGCCCGCCCACAGGCAAGCCCTCTGACGCCCTCGACGAACATCCTCCAGGCCGAGGCCCCGAAGAGCAACGCGGCGCCGTCCGGAACTCTGCTGGTCCTGGTCGGGGACTGTGCCGGGGTAGCCGTTGGCGACCTCGACGCAGTTCGTGCCGCCGCCGTTGCTGTAGGGCGACTTGTGCCACAGGGCGGTGCTGAGCTCGGGGATCACGGAGTTGCCTGCATGAGCAGGAGTCGAGGCGTGCCGAGCGCCGGGCTGCGGCCACGGCTCGACTGCCCGTCAGGACGAACCGTTACGACTGCCGGGGCACCGAAGGCTCCGCCGGAGGCACCGGAGGCGACGGAAGCGACCGAGACGGTGTGACGGGCGGTGCCGCCCGGCCTGGTGTGTCAGTGGTGCTGGCTACGGTGGCGACGTACTGGTCTTGTCGTGTCGGGGGGGTGCCTCTATGTCCTTCGTCAAGGCTGAGTGGGTCATGCGAGGGCGGTTTCGGGGCTTCTGGGTTCGTAGAAGGTGCCGTCGCGGAGCATGGCGAACAGCACGCTGATGCGGTGGCGGGCGAGGTGGAGGAGGGCCTGCGTGTGCGTCTTTCCGCGGGCCCGGCATTTGTCGTAGTAGGTGCGGGAGGCGGGGTCGTGCAGGGCGGCGAAGGCGGAGAGGAACATCGCGCGTTTGAGCTGCCGGTTGCCGCTTCTGGGTGCGTGTTCGCCGTGGATCGAGGTCCCCGAGGATCTGGTGGCCGGTGCCAGGCCGGCGCAGGAGGCGAGGTGGGCGGCAGTGGGGAAGCTGGTGCCGTCGCCGACGGTGACCAGCAGCACGGCGGCGGTCCTGACCGCGACCCCCGGCATCGAGGTCAGGACCTTGGAAAGAGGGTGATCCTCCAGGAGGGTCTTGATCTGGGCTTCCAGGGACTGGCGTTGTTCGTGGACAGCGGCAAGGGAGCGGGCCAGAGACGGGATCACGGTGTCGAGGGTGCCGGTCCCCGGAACGACGACGGTCTGTTCGTCGAGTGCGTCGAAAACCTCGTCGATCAGCCGGGCGGCCATGCGCGAAGCCTTGGGCCGGATCACCTCAACGAGCCTGCGGCGACCGGCTTTGCGCAGCGCGGCCGGGGAACCGTAGCGTTCCAGCAGCCAGGTCACGGCCGGGTGGTCCAGACGTGGCCCGAGGACGCGTTCCAGGCTGGGGGGGGAACTGGGTGAGCAGGCCGCGTATCCGGTTGGAAGTGCGGGTGGCCTCGGCCGCCAGGTCCTACTCAGCGATACCCGCGGGTCCGCAGCTCCTCATCAGTGGTCGAGTCGTCGTGCGGCCCCGGGCGGCCAGGTGTCACAGGAACCATTGAAGGCAACCACCCCCAAGCCATACCCGGGGCCACTGGATCCTCCGGACCGTACGACAGCCCATCCGACCCATCAACAACGTAGGACCACCCCCCAGGTCATCCGTTCGACAGGGGGAACAGCCATGCCGGGCCCGGAGGCCAGCGGCCCTCTTGCAGGACCGCGAAGAAGATAACGGGGGGACGTATGTGTGACGGCATCGGTTGGCTGGGCGACCGGGACGCGGGGTTGGACAACGTGGTGTTCGCCCGCGGTGTCACCCCGGAGGACTTGGCCGTACGAATGGGCGGCACGTCTGGCTCCGCCGTGGAACTGACCGGCCCCGATGTCGAACGCCTCCTGCATCGGCGGGGGTCCGGTGAGAGCGGTGTGGTGAGGGTCGGGGCCTGCGGCGACTGGTCGTACGCGGTGGCGTATCTCAACGACCCCACGCGGGACGACCTGGCGGTCAGAGCGTCGCGGGGCGGCGTCGAAGCCATCCAGTACCTGCCGATGCCATGGCACCCGCCGGACCAGTTCTCCTACTTCCGCGACGGCTCGCTGGTGTGCGCGTTCGGGGTCAGGGAGGAAGCGCACCGCTGGGGCCGGGAGCCGGATCATCTGCTGCCGGTGCTGGTGGCGGGCGGGGTCCTGGCTCCGGACGGCAAGACCCACCCCGAGCCGGAGCCGCCGCTGGGCCGCAGGCACCTCACCCTCACCACGCTCGAACAGCACTTCGGCCTGTGCCTGCCCATGGCCTCCGCGATACGCGAGCCCCTGCCCGCGTACACGATCCGAGGCGACCTCTCCCTGACCCCGGACCCCGATCTCCCTCTCATCCACGCTTGGACCACCGAACACGGCTACCACGTCGGCTGGAGCCCCAGCGGCCACGTACCGGCCTCGATACGGGCGGCGTATACCAGGGCCACCGGCACCTGATGGGCCGAGGCCGCAGTCGGCCACCGCCGAGCCGGATGCGCGGGATGACGAGGTCACCGCATTCTGAGCCAGGTCGCCGAACCGCACCGACGCGGGCATGGGTGGACGAACTCGTGTGCCGACCCTTGATCGCTTCCAGGAATGCCGTCACCAAGGCACCCGCGATCAGAGGAAGCGCAGCCGTTCCAGCGCCCCGTGGAGGTCACGGACCCAGCGGTCGTAGGCAGGCACCTGCCTGAGCATGTCCAGGGACACGTGCTGGCCAAGCCGGTCGAAGTCACGTTCGGGCCGGTGCCGGGGGCCGAACGCCTGGGCAAGGATCTTCTTCGGGTCCGTGACCTTCTCCACCTCACGAGGCGACCTGACCAGGTCACGGACCACCGACGCGGGTGCCTCCGGCAGAGCGGCGGGATCGGCGAGCATCCAGGCCTCGGTCTCTCGCACGGGGACGATCCCGATGACGCGCTCGGCATCCTGCGGTCGGCTGAGCGCGCCCTGTAGGGACTCGACCTTGCCGCGCTCGTTGTGGTCGTGATGGATGATCACGAGGTCCATGTCCTTCAGGAGCGACTCGACCTCTTTGAGGACCTGTTCGCGTGGCGCCACGGTGAAACACTCACCGCGAAAGGCGTCTCCGAAGTCGAACCCGCCCGCCGCGTCCGTCGCCAGTGCCTCCACCTGGCGATTGATGAGCGGAAGCAGGAACCACGGATCGCTGGGGCCTTCGGCGAGCAGGGCGATCATGAGATACCTACGCCCCACGCGCGTACCCCACCGGGTCGATGTACTGCCGTACTTCCATGGGGGTGACGTAGGTGCCTCGCTCGCCGTTTTCGGCGACGGTGCGAACGCGGGTGAGCCTGGTCGGCGTCTGTCCGCCGCCCACGCGGGTGACCGTGTCAAGGAAGGCGACGTTGTGCGGAGCCTCGTCGCGAAGGGAGGCCAGCACGACAGGAGAGTGGGAGGTCACAAGGATCTGACAGAAGCCGTCGCCGCTGCCTGCCTCGTCTTCTTGGAACCAGTCCTGCCGTTTGACATCTGCTGCCAGCTCCGTGGCCCGCCCCCGCAGCCGTTCCAGGAGTCTTGGCACGCGGCTCGGATGCAGTCCGTTCTCCGGCTCCTCCAGCATCAGCACACCGGGATGGGTGGGATCGTGTGTCGCCGCGAGAAGGGCAAGCATGCGAAGCGTTCCGCCTGAAACGACGCGCGGGGTCATCCTCGGCTCATGCTTGTGCTGGATCCAGATCTCCCACAAAGCTCGGTCCTCGTCCCGGATCACATCGATCTCCCGGATATCGGGGAGAACCGCAGCGACATCCGACACGTAGTCGGACAGTCGCTCCGGTTCCCCGCCCCACAACCGCCCGAGCACCGCGCCCAGGTTGCGTCCGTCCTCGGCGAGGGGATCGGAGTCGTAAGCGTCAGCCGGCTGGCGCATTGCCTCGGGCGAGGGGTCGAGGATGCGCCATCCCGCCGAAGCGCGGCTTACGGCGTTGTAGACCTCGCGCTCGGCTTCGTTCTGCTTCACCGGATCCGGATCGTGAGGGAGCCGGTGGAGTAGGTGGAGCACGTTGTCATCGATCTGGTCCGCGACATGTCGTGGCAGCTTCACGCCTTCACTGCTGATGGGCGTCATCTGCACCCGGATACCCAAGGGCTCCGGCGCTTCGCGATAGCTGACGGTCGCATCAACACGTACATGTGCCGGCCCGTAGTTGGGGGTTCGCACCAGCACGTTCGCGCTCAGCCTCAACTCGTCGACCAAGTCACCGCCCGGCCCTCGCCGGAACAGCTCCCGAGGCCCACCCCGTCTGGCATATCGCACCAGTGTCTGGCTCCGTGGGTCTCTCATCAGTCGACCCAGCAGCACTACCGCTTCCAGCAGGTTGGACTTGCCCGAGCCGTTTGCCCCCAGCAGGACGAGGAACGGCGGCAGGTCGAGCGAGAAATCGTCGAACGTCTTGAAGCCGTCGATCTCGATCCGGGTGATCATCGCTGCTCCTCACTCATCGCAGGCTCAGGAGACGGGTGCGTCGTCACAGTAACCGCCGACCGTCCCCGCACCACCCTGTGATCAGCAGCGCAGGGTGCTATTCACCCTTGACGGCCTCGACGAACACCGTCCAGGACCGCGTTCCGAAGACCAGCATGCCGGTGTCCGGGACCTTGCTGTCCCGGATGGGGACTATGCCGGAGATGCCGTCGGCTACTTCGAGGCAGTTCGTGCCACCCCCGTCGCTATAGGACGACTTGCGCCACACGGCGGTGGTGAGGTCGGGGGTCCGGTTCATGGTCTGCACTCCTCCAGAAGGCGCTTGATGAACGCCGTCGACTCCACTGGGGTCAGGGCCGCGTCCCTGACGCGATCGTAGGCCAAGCGGAAGGCCAGGACTCTTTCCGGATCCTCGATCAACTCACCGATGCCGTTGCCCTCCGAGTAGGCAATGGCATCGCCGCCTCGCTGCCAGAAGAGCCAGAGGTGACCGTCCATGAGGTCATGCTGGCCAGCCGCGTACGGCAGCACCTGAATCACGATGGACGGCGACTCCGATGCCTCCACCAGGTGCGAGAGCTGGTCCGCCCACACCTTCTTGTCGGGAACGGCTCGCCGCACGGCCCCTTCGTCGAGGATCACGCGGACACTCGGCGCCGGATCGCGGTACAGCAACTCCTGCCGTGCCATGCGCGCAGCCACCTGTTCCTCGATCTCCTCGCTGTTGCCAGTTGTTGTCTGGGCGCCAGACAACCCTGACAACACCGTGCGGGCATAGCCCTCGGTCTGCAACAGGCCCGGCACCCGCAGCTGGAACATCCACATGACCCGAGCCGTCGCCTCCAGCTCCATGAACGCCTTGTACTTGTCCTTGATGACCTCCTTCCGCGCGTCCTCCCACAGCCGAACCAGCAGGTCGCCGGAGCCGTAGTACGTGTCAAGGTCCTCCATCACCGCTCGCTTGGAAAGCCGCTCCCCGCTCTCCAGCCGATACAGATAGCTCTTGTCGTACGACGTCTCGGCCGCCAGCTGCGCCAGCGTCTTGTCCGCCTTCTCCCGTAGGAACCGCAGCGTCCGCCCGAGCGCCGCACGCCCCGAGTCCGGCTGCCCGTCAACGAGTTCGCTCATGTCACCCCTCGCCGTTGCCTGGCGCCCAGACAACGCCAGCCCTCTTCCGCAGCGTACGGCGAAGCAGTGAGGATCAGGACACGAACGGTAATCACCGCTCGTCAACCGACCCTGAAATAACCCTGAGAAGACATGAGGAGCACCGGCGTGCGCACACTCGTCGCAAAACTCTGCGAGAAACTGCTCCCCGGACGCGGGCGGCGTCGGGCGGCGGCTGCGGCTCGCCCCGGCCGCCACGGCGCGCCGTTGGAGCCCGGCCCGCCGCCTCCTCCCCCGCCCGTCGACGACCTCTGGCCCTTCGAGCCGTACGACAACTTCGTGCGACCCTACGTGCTCACTGCGGAGGAGTTGTACGTGGTCTACGGCATGGAAGGGGCGCCCGCATGATGCCCGGACTGCGGCTGCTGCCCTGGACGACGCCCGACGGCAAGCCCTGTTACCTCGACCCGGACACCATTCACCCCGGCCCTCTCTCCCAGCTCGCCGACAGCGTGGAGGTCATGCAACTCGGCTCGGCGGAGGACGTGTTGGGCGGCGGCAGGGCCGTACTCGCGGACCCGGCGGCCGGGGAGCGGGCCTTGCGCTTCGCGCTGACGCGGGCGACCGAGTCGTTGGAAGACGTGCTGCGGATCGCGGTCAGCCGAGGCCTGCGGATCGAGGCGGCCGGCGGCGAGGACGACTCCTGACGCCGACCGGTGGCCGCCGACACCGACATAACGGCAGTAGGAGCGCACCACCATGCGAACCGCACTGAAGGCAAGGCTGAGGAAGAGCACACTCGTTTTGGCGTCCACCGCGCCGACCGTGGCCGGTGTCATCGCCGGATCCGGTTCCGCGCAGGCGGCCGGGCCGGGTGACGCGCCCAACATCCGGGGCGTGGACCCGGGCAACACCGACTCGATGATCGACAAAGATCGAGCAGAAGCTCGACCCCAAGACCTGCGCCCACTGAGGCACGGGCTCGGCGGTTGCTGTACGCGCGGCGCCCCGCCCCCTGAGGGAGGATGCTGTTGGTTTATTCGGGGCCGTGCGTGACGTCGGCCTTCGAGACCTGGTTGTGGTCTTGAAGGCCGACGTTGTCGTATGGGGTGGGTGCGGATGTCGATGCAGCCGAAGGGGTCTGGGGAGATCCCGGCGGAGACGGTGCGGGTGGCGCGGGCCGCGTTCCCGAAGGGGAGCCTGGCCATGCGGCTGCGGGACGAGTTGGGGCCGATGTTCACGGATGAGGAGTTCGCGGACCTCTTCCCCGCCCGGGGGCGTCCTGCCTGGTCACCCGCCGGGCTGGCACTGGTGTCGGTATTGCAGTTCGTCGAGGGGCTGACCGACCGGCAGGCGGCGGAGGCGGTGCGGGCACGGATCGATGTCAAGTACGCGCTCGGGCTTGAGCTGGACGGTCCGGGCTTCGATTTTTCGGTGCTGTCGGAGTTTCGGGACCGGCTGGCTCGGGTGGACGGCGGGCGGCGGGTGCTGGACGGCGTCCTGGCCGCGGCCCGGGAGAAAGGGCTGCTCAAGAGGGCGGGGCGGGCCCGCACGGACTCCACGCATGTGTTGTCGACGGCGCGTGAGCTGTGCCGGCTGGAGATGGTGGCGGAGACCTTGCGGTCGGCGTTGAACGCGCTGGCGCAGGCGGCACCGGACTGGCTGGCCGGTGCCGCCGAGCCCGACTGGTTCCGGCACTACGCGACCAGGGCCGAGGACAGCCGGTTCCCCACCGGCCGCGCGAAGCGGGACGAGGTGGGGACGCGGATCGGCCGGGACGGAACACACCTGCTGACGGCTGTCTTCGCGTCCGGCGCCCCCGAGGCTCTGCGCCGGCTCGCGGAGGTGGAAACCCTGCGGAAGGTGTGGGTCCAGCACTTCCACCAGGTGGAGGGCGAGGTGAGGCGGCGGAGCCCAAAAGACCGCCCGCCGGGCGCGTTGCGCCTGGTCACCCCGTATGACACCGACGCGCGTGGCAGTGTCAAACGCGACACGATGCGGGACGGTTACAAGGTCCACCTCACCGAGACCTGTGAGCCGGACACCCCGAACCTGATCACGAACGTCGCCACGACGGTGGCCACCGTCCAGGACCGGTCGATGGCCGAGACGATCCACAACCAACTCGCCTCGCGTGACTGCGTACCCGGCGAGCACTGGGTCGATGCCGGCTATCCCACCGGCGCGGCCCTGGTCAGCGCAAAGCGCGACCACGGCATCGCGCTGCACGGCCCTCTCCAGGCCGACAGCAGTGCCCAGGCCGGTGCGAACAGTGGCTTCGGTCAGGACGCCTTCACCATCGACTGGGAGAACGGGAAGGCTGCCTGTCCCGGCGGCAAGACCAGCATCCGCTGGGGCGAGAGGCTTTCCCAGCGCGGGCAGCCCGTGCTCGAAGTGCAGTTCTCCGTACTCGACTGCCGCCCGTGCTCGTTGCGGAAGGCATGCATCAACTCGCCCAACGGCACACGTCGCTCGCTGCGGCTACGTCACCACGACGAACACCACGCGCTCCAGGCGGCCAGAGCCGAGCAGACGAGCGATGAATGGAAGGGACGCTACAAGGTCCGGGCTGGGGTCGAGGGCACCATCGCCCAGGCTGTTCAAAGCTGCGGACTGCGCCGATCCCGCTACCGGGGTCTGGTGAAGACCAGCCTCCAGCACCAGCTCACCGGCGCGGCGATCAACCTCGCCCGCATCGACGCCCACCTCGCCGGTAGACCACGAGCCCGCACCCGCACCAGCCACTTCGCAGCACTTCGCCCCGCCGACCAAACAATCGACGAGGCGAAGTAGTAGGCCCCGAATAAACCAACAGCATCCCCTGAGGGAGTGCGGGGCGCCGCGTGTCGGAGAACCACCGGATGGTTCGGCGAACTACCGGATGACGGTGATGCGGTTCGCCGCCGGCGGGGCCAGCGGGTTGGTCGCCGAGGAGTTGGTCAGCAGGTACTGCTCCAGGGCCGCCAGGTCATCGCCGCCGACCAGGTCGTTCGTGCCCTTGCCCAGCGTGGTGAAGCCGTCGCCGCCGCCCGCGAGGAAGCTGTTGGTGGCGACGCGGTACGTGACGGTGGGGTCGATGGCCGTGCCGTTGAGCTTGACGGAGTCGACGACGACACGGTCGGCGCCGGACTTCGTCAGGTCGAGCGTGTAGGTGAGCCCGGTGGACGGCAGCAGGATCTTCGGCGAGGCGGCGTTCGTACCGCTCACCTGCTCCTGGAGCACCGAGATCAGCTGGGCGCCCGTGAAGTCCTGAAGGTTCACCGTGTTGGAGAACGGCTGGACGGTGAAGCCCTCGGCGTAGGTCACCACACCGTCGCCCTCGGTGCCCTTGGCCGCGTAGGTGAGCGGCGCGCGCACACCACCGGGGTTCATCAGGGCGAGGTCGGTCTCCGGGTCCAGCGCCTTGCCGGCGGCCAGCTGCGCGTCGGCGATGAGGTCGCCCATCGGGGACTCGGTGCCGGCGTTGGGCACGTCGGCGGATATGTAGCCGATGGGGCGGTTGCCGATGGGCGCGGCGAGGGTGTTCCACTTGCTGATGAGGGCCGTCATGTCGGCGGCCTTCTCCACGTTCCGGGTGACGACGTGGTTCGCGGACTTCACCGCCGTACGGGAGATGTCACCGGTCAGCCGGTCGTACGTCAGCGTCGTGTCGGTGTAGAGACGGCCGAAGGACGCGGCCGAGGTGACCGTACGCGGCCTGCCCGACGGGTCGTTGATCGTGCAGGCGTACGCGGCGTGCGTGTGGCCGGTGACGAGGGCGTCGACCTTCGGCGTGATGTTCTTGGCGATGTCGACGATCGGCCCGGAGATGCCGTCACCGGCGCCGGGCGAGTCGCAGTCGTAGTTGTACGCGGTGGAGGCGGGCAGACCGCCCTCGTGGATCAGGGCGACGACCGACCTGACGCCCTGGCGCTCCAGCTCCTTGGCGTACTTGTTGATCGTCTCGACCTCGTCCTTGAACTTGAGGCCCTTGACGCCCTCGGCGGAGACGACGCCCGGGGTGTCCTCCAGGGTCACACCGATGAAGCCGATCTTGATGCCGTTCTTCTTCCACACCCAGTAGGGCTTCAGGAGAGGCTTGCCGGTCTTCTCCTCGATGACGTTCGCGGCGAGGTACGGGAAGTCCGCGCCCTCGAACTCCTCGCCGTCGACATAACAGCCGTCGGTCGGGTGGCAGCCGCCCTTCTGCAGCCGGGCCAGCTCCTTGGCACCCTCGTCGAACTCGTGGTTGCCGACGCTGGTCACGTCCAGGTCGAGGCCGTTCAGCGCCTCGATGGTGGGCTCGTCGTGGAAGAGGCCGGAGATCAACGGGGAGGCGCCGACCATGTCACCGGCCGCCGCCGTGATCGAGTACTTGCTGTTCTGGCGGGCCTTGCGCAGGTGCGTGGCCAGGTACTCGACACCACCGGCGTCGATCGTCGTGGTCGTACCGTCCTCGTGCAGCTCGGTCACCCGACCCGAGGAACCGGCCGGCGGCTCCAGGTTGCCGTGCAGATCGTTGAACGACAGCAGCTGCACGTCCTGGTACCGGCTCGGCTTGTGCTTCCCCGGGTACGAGTGGGTCTCACCGGCGCTCGCCGGAATCGCGGCGGCCAGCGCACCCACCGTGGCCAGCCCGGCGGCGGCGGCGAGGATCCGGTTACGGCGACTTCCACGGCGTTGCGCCTGGGGTGTGGCGGACATGTGCCCCCCTGGGTTTCGTAAGAGAAGAGTGAGTTTCAGGCCCCGTCGGCCGGAAGCCTAGGGTCAACGCGCGTAGCACGGGAGGGGGTTCATGGTTACGACCTGGTTGCCGTCAAGGAGGACTCGCAAGAAAGGGGGACAT
This sequence comes from Streptomyces ipomoeae 91-03, assembly GCF_000317595.1. Taxonomy (GTDB): domain Bacteria; phylum Actinomycetota; class Actinomycetes; order Streptomycetales; family Streptomycetaceae; genus Streptomyces; species Streptomyces ipomoeae. Next base: position 25,185 of record NZ_AEJC01000319.1, read on the forward strand.
TTGGCGCCGTCGAGAGGGGGCGCGCCCCAAGGGGCGCGGGCAACCGCGCGACCAGCCGCATCCGACCCGCACCCGCCCGTCCACAGCTGATCCCGAGCTCATAGGCGCACCCGGCCCGCAGAGCTAACCTCGTACCCATGACCAGCGACGACACGGCCCTGCCCAGCAGAGCGCGCCGGATCACAACGCTCCTGGAACTCACCCCCGCCCAAACCGAGGCTGTCCTCGCGCTGATCGCGGAAGCGGCCCGCGCGGACGGCCAGCAGGCAGTCTCGGAACAAGGCCGACTGCAACTCCGCGGCGGTCCCCGCGAAGGGGTCCGGCACTTCCTGCTCACCCTCGGGGACAGCACCGTGGGCGACCAACTCGTCGGCTACGCCCAACTGGAGGACACCGACCCCGTGGAGGCCCCGGCCGCCGAGCTGGTCGTCCACCCCTCCCACCGGGGCCAGGGCCATGGCCGAGCCCTCGGCTCCACCCTGCTCGCCGAGTCCGGCAAACGCCTGCGTGTCTGGGCGCACGGCGGCCACTCCGCCGCCCGGCACCTCGCCCAGGTCCTCGGCCTCACCCTCTTCCGCGAACTCCGCCAGATGCGCCGCTCCCTGGCCGACTTCGACCCACCCGAGCCGGTCCTCCCCGAGGGCGTCACCGTCCGTACGTTCGTCCCCGGCGAGGACGACGCCGCCTGGCTCGCGGCCAACGCGGACGCCTTCGCCCACCACCCCGAGCAGGGCTCCCTCACCCAGCGCGACCTCGACGACCGCAAGGCCGAACCCTGGTTCGACCCGGCCGGCTTCTTCCTGGCCTTCCGGGGCGGTGAACTCATCGGCTTCCACTGGACGAAGGTCCACGCCGCCGAACAGCTCGGCGAGGTGTACGTCGTCGGCGTCCGCCCCGGCGCACAGGGCGGCGGCCTCGGCAAGGCCCTCACCACGATCGGCCTGCGCCACCTGGCCACGCAGGGCCTGCCCACCGCGATGCTCTACGTCGACGCCGACAACAAGGCGGCGGTGACGGTGTACGAGCGACTGGGCTTCGTGACGTACGAGACGGACCTGATGTACCGCAGCGAGACCTGAGTGAGGTACCGCGGCGAAACCCGAGTGAGACAGCGCGGCGAAACCTGACGTACCGGGGCGAAGACAAGGCCCCACAGGCGGAGTTGTCCACAGGAGGG
>NZ_AEJC01000320.1 GCF_000317595.1 Streptomyces ipomoeae 91-03
CCGGACCTCCCTCGCCCTCCGGGGCGAGGGCATGCGCCGTGGATATCCCTTTGGGATATCCACGGCAACAGCTTGCTCGGCCGGTGGCCGTCGGAGCCTCCGGCTCCACTGTGGGAGTGATGCCCGCCGAGTCGGCGGTCGTCATCGGCTCGACTCCGGGCTTCGGCGGCGGACGTCTCGCAGGATGTCGGCGACGTAGTCCATCGCAAGGACGGGATGGTGCAGGGTCCACGGCTGCGAATCGGGCGTACGGTGCACGATCCAGATCCCGTCCGACCAGGCTTCGACGCGATGCAGGTGCCCTCGGCGGTGCAGAACGGTCAGCCATGCGTCGGCTTCGGCGGCGGTGGCGGGCGTTGTGAGCATGAGCGGCGTCTCCGGTGCGAAAAGAAAGTCTTGGTGTGGGTGC
>NZ_AEJC01000321.1 GCF_000317595.1 Streptomyces ipomoeae 91-03
CGGGCTCGGCGGGACCGTGCCGCCGCAGGGCATGCCCGCGCCCAGCGGTCGGCGGGCGCGGCGGGAGGCCGCGCCGCAGAACGCGTTGCCGCCGGCGCTGCCCGCGGCTGCGGCCGGGGCGGTCGGCCCCGCTGGACCGGCTGGTCCGGCCGATGCGGATACGGCGAACGGTGCCGGTGCCGCCGGTGATGCGGCCGGTGCCCAGCCCACCGGGCGGCGTCGGCGTGCGCTGGCCAACGCCGAGGAGCGGGCCGCCGCGCCCGAGGCCGGGGGGCGGGCGGTTTTCGCGCTGCCACCGGCTGAGGCGGACCGCGGACCCGAGTACGGACAGGAGGCACCCGGCCTCGGGCCGATTCCGGTGCCTGCGGCGGGGGCGCCTGGTACGCCCGGTGCGGCTGGCGGGGCTGGCGGGCCTGGGGTCGGCGGGGGTCCGATGCCTGCCGGGGGGCCTATGCCTGCCGAGGGTCTTGTGCCTGCCGGGGGGCCTGTGCCTGCCGGGGGGCCTGTGCCAGCCGGGGGGCCTGTGCCCGCCGCCGGAATCGGACAACAGCAGGTCGCCCAGGCCCAGGGCGCCGGTGCGCCTGACGCAGTCAACGGGCCTGCTGTCGGCGGGCCGGCGCTTGCCGGGGGGCCTGTGCCCGCCGCCGGAATCGGACAACAGCAGGTCACTCAGGCTCAAGGTGCCGGTGCGCCTGGCGTAGTCGGTGGGCCTGCGGCCGGCAACCAGCTCGCCGGAGGACCCGTGCCTGCCGCCGGTGTCGGCCAGCAGCAGCTCGCCCAGGCCCAGGGGGCCATGGCCCCGGGTGTCGTCGCCGGGCCGGGCGGGGGCCAGATCGCGGGTGCGGGCCAGAGTGCAGGCGCGGGCCAGGCAACCGCAGTAAGCCAAGCAGTCGCCGCAGGCCAGGTTTCCGGTGCCGGTCAGGCCGTCGCCGCAGGACAGGCGCCCGGTGCCGGGCAAGCGGTCCCCGCAGGACAGGCGCCCGGTGCCGGGCAAGCGGTCCCCGCAGGACAGATGCCCGGTGCCGGGCAAGCGGTCCCCGCAGGACAGGCGCCCGGTGCCGGGCAAGCGGTCCCCGCAGGACAGATGCCCGGTGCCGGGCAAGCGGTCCCCGCAGGACAGATGCCCGGTGCCGGGCAAGCGGTCCCCGCAGGACAGATGCCCGGTGCCGGGCAAGCGGTCCCCGCAGGACAGGCGCCCGGTGCCGGGCAAGCGGTCCCCGCGGGTCAGGCGCCCGGGGCCCCGGCCGGTGGTGGCGTGGACGACGGTCGGCACGATGTCGCGCGGCACAACCCGGCCGACGATCACACCCCGCCGCAGCCGCATCCGGTGTCCGCGCCCACCGGCCGCCGTCGGGCGGCGCGGCCCGCTCCGCAGCAGGGTGATGCCGCCGCCATGGTGGCGCCCGCGCAGGGGGTTCCGGCACAGGTCCCGCCGGGCCAGGGCGTTCCTCCGCTGGGCGGGCCGGGGCAGCCTGTTCCCGCGCAAGCAATGCCGGGGGCCGCCGCCGCTCAGCCCGCACAGGCTGCTCCTATGGCCGCCGCTCAGCCCGCGCCCGCACAAGGGGTCGCCCAGCCCGTTCCCGCTCAGGGAGTCGCCCAGCCTGTCCCCGCTCAGGGAGTCGCCCAGGCGGTGCCCGCCCAGGGTGTTCCGGGTGCCGCCCCACAGCCGGTGGCCGCGCAGGCCGCAGGGTCCCGTCCCGGCCAGCAGCCCGTCGCCGCTTCGGTCGCGGGTCCGCAGCCCGTCGCCCCGCAAGGTGTTCCGGGGGACGCGGCGCAGAACGCCATCGGCCACTCCGTCGCCGCGCAGGTCGCCGCCGTATCGCCGCAAGGGGTCCCCGGTGGCCCGCAGCCGGTGCCCGCGCAGGCCGCGGCTCCCGGGCAGCCCCTCGCCGTAGAGGGCGGCGCACCCCAGCCCGTCCCGGCGCAGGCATCGGCCCCCGGCCAGCCCCAGCCCGTCCCGGCCCAAGGTGTGCCCGGCGCTGCGCAGCCGCAGCCCCAGCCCTGGCCGGACCCCCGCCAGGACACCTCCGGTGTGGGCATCCCCGTGGCCGCCCCGGCGGCGCAGGCTCCGCTGCCTCCGCAGTCCACCCCGTCCTCGGGCACCCCGCTGCCGCCGGAGCGTGCCGTACAGCAGCCGCCGCGTGCCGCACAGCCGCTGCCCGCCGAAGCTGCGGTCCCGGTCACACCCGCCACGCCGCCCACACCCGCCACGCCCACCGCAGCAGCCACCCCCGCACGCCCCACCGCGCCCTCCGCCCCCCTCGACCCCAACTCGACCCAGGGCCGGGCGATCAGCGTGCGCACCCTCGGCCAGGGCGTCCCCTTCGCCCGCCACGGCGCGCCCCAGTCACAGCCGCAGCAGCCGAAGGCGCAACCCCAGCCCCAGCCGGGCTCCGCCCCCTCGCCGAACCAGCCCGGCGGCTCCGGTCGGCGCCGCAAGCTGGGCACACCGCCCGACCCGGCCGCCGAACGCCCGGAGACGGCCGCGCGGTCGCACCCGCAGCCCGGCCAGGCCACGGGAACCGGCACCGGCCAGACCCCGCTCCCGGCCCAGGCGGGCCAGCCGGGTCGGCCGCAGCAGGCGGCCCAGTCGCCGCAGCCCTCCCTCGCGGGACAGACACCGCTCCCGGCCCAGCCCTCCCTCGCGGGACAGACACCGCTCCCGGCCCAGCCCTCGCTCGCCGGACAGGTGCCTCTCCCCGCCCAGCCTTCCCTCGCCGGGCAGGTCCCCCTCCCGCCGCAGCCGTCCCTCGCCGGGCAGTCCCGGCTGTTGGGCCGTACCGACGGGGCCGGGCGGTCGTACGCCATAGGGGCACCCGACGAGAACGCGGACGAAGGGCCCGAGCCGCTCGACGGGCCCGGTGGCGCGGTGGAGGTCCCCGACCGGCCGCATCCGCAGCCGATGGACGACGAGTTGCCGCCGGAGCCGTTGGACAACCCGCGCCGACTGCTCGTGTGGCCCGCGCCGGACGCGCCGACCCAGCAGGCGCTCACCGACCGCGGCTACCGCCCCGTCATCGTGAACTCGCGCGAGGAGGTCGACGCCCAGATCGCCGCCTTCCCGGCTGCCCTGTTCGTCGACCCGCTCACCGGTCCCATCACCCGCACGGCGCTCCAGTCGCTGCGCCAGGCCGCCGTCGCAGCCGAGGTCCCCGTCCTCGTCACGGCCGGACTCGGCCAGGCGACGCGCGAGGCGGCGTACGGCGCCGACCCGGCCATCCTGCTCAAGGCGCTCGCGCCGCGTGACTCCGAGCAGCATCCGCCGCGCGTCCTGCTGATCGAGGAGCACGCGGAGATCGCGCTCGCCCTGACCGCGACGCTGGAACGGCGTGGCATGCAGGTCGCGCGGGCCGCGTCCGATACGGACGCCGTCACCCTCGCCTCGCAGATGCGGCCCAACCTCGTGGTGATGGACCTGCTCCAGGTGCACCGCCACCAAGCCGGAATCATCGACTGGCTGCGCACGAACGGCCAGTTGAACCGCACCCCGCTCGTCGTCTACACCGCCGCCGTCGACCAGGCCGAACTCCCGCGCCTGGCCTCGGGGGAGACGGTCCTGTTCCTCGCGGAACGCTCGACGAGCCCCGAGGTGCAGACCCGGATCGTGGACCTGCTGGCACGGGTCGGCACGAACTGACCGGCAACAGCCCGCTGACCTCAACTGACGGCAACAGCCCACTGACCCCACCGGCTCGCGCCCGCCGCCCCTACCCCGCAGCAACCAAGGCCTCGTAACGAAACGCGGGGCACTGTTTCACGTGAAACAGTGCCCCAACACCCAAACGGTCGGCGTCAGATCTTCGTCAGATCTTCGTCACGTCCAACGCGCCCTCCGCATGCTGCTTGCGCAGCAGCTTCTTGTCCCACTTGCCGACGGTCGTCTTCGGTACGGACTCGACGAGCGTCCAGCGCTCGGGCAGCTGCCACTTGGCGATGTTGCCCTGCTCGGCGAGGAAGGAGCGCAGGGTTTCGAAGTCGGCCGTGGCGCCCTCCTTCAGCACGACGATGGCGAGCGGCCGTTCGCCCCACTTCTCGTCCGGTACGGCGACGACGGCGGCCTCCTCGACCTCCGGGTGGGCGATGAGGGCGTTCTCCAGCTCGACGGAGGAGATCCACTCGCCGCCGGACTTGATGACGTCCTTGGCGCGGTCGGTGAGGGTGAGGTAGCCGTCGGGGCTGATCGTGCCGACGTCCCCGGTCTTCAGCCAGCCGTCCTCGCTGAACTTGTCGTCGGGGCGGAGCGGATCGGCGCCCGGGCCACCGTAGTACGAGGCCGCGATCCACGGTCCGCGCACCTCCAGCTCGCCGGCCGACTTGCCGTCCCAGGGGAGGCGTTCGCCATTGGGGCCAGTGAGGCGGGCCTCGACAGAGGCGGGGAAACGGCCCTGGGTGAGCCGGTACCTGAACTCCTCCTCCGAGCCGGCCTCCGCATGAGCCGGCGGCCGGGCGACCGCACCGAGCGGGGAGGTCTCCGTCATGCCCCAGGCGTGGCAGACGCGCATGCCCAGCTTGTCGAAGGCCGCCATGAGGGAGGGCGGACAGGCGGAGCCGCCGATGGTGACCTGGGTGAGGGAGCTGACGTCACGCGGACGGGCGTTCAGCTCGGCGAGCAGTCCCTGCCAGATGGTGGGGACGGCGGCGGCGTACGTCGGCTTCTGCGTCTCGATCATCTCGGCGAGCGGGCCGGGCTGCAGGAACCGGTCGGGCATCAGCATGTTGACGCCGGACATGAAGGTCCCGTGCGGCAGGCCCCAGGCGTTCACATGGAACTGCGGGACGACGAGGAGCGCGAGGTCCGAGTCCGTCAGCGCCATCGACTCGGCCATGTTGACCTGCATGGAGTGCAGGTAGACCGAGCGGTGGGAGTAGACGACGCCCTTGGGGTCGCCGGTGGTGCCGGAGGTGTAGCACATGGCCGCGGCGGCGCGCTCGTCCAGCTCGGGCCAGTCGTACGCGGTCGGCTTGCCGGCGAGCAGGTCCTCGTACTCGTGCACCTGGACACCGCTCGCCCCGGCGAGCAGCGACCGGTCTCCGGGCCCGGAGACGATGACGTGCTCCACCGTCTTGAGGTACGGCAGCAGCGGCGCGAGGAGGGGGAGCAGCGAACCGTTGGCGATGACCACCCGGTCGGCGGCGTGGTTGGCGATCCAGGCGAGCTGTTCGGGAGGCAGGCGCAGGTTGAGGGTGTGCAGGACGGCGCCCATGGAGGGGACCGCGAAGTAGGTCTCGACGTGCTCGGCGTTGTTCCACATGAGCGTCGCGACGCGCTGGCCCTCCTCGACCGCGAGGTCGTCGCGCAGGGCGTGCGCCAGCTGGGCGGCGCGGGCGCCGATCTCGGCGTAGGAGCGGCGGTGGGGCTCACCCTCACCGGTCCAGGTGATCACCTGCGACGTCCCGTGGATGCTCGACCCATGGGTCAGGATCCTGGAGATCAACAGCGGTACGTCCTGCATGGTGCTCAGCACGGCGTCCTCCCGGGGCGGCTCTGCCTACGCGGTGGTAACGGTTGTGCTGATTCTGCTCACATACCGTGCGGTATGTCACTAGAGAGCGGGAGATCGATAGGAGAAAGTGCCGTCGGAAGTCCGGTCGGCCCTACCTTACGGGCTCCAGCTCGGGGTCCTCGCGGAGCTTGCCGAGCGCCCGCGACACCGCCGACTTCACGGTCCCGACGGAGACCCCGAGCACCTCGGCCGTCTGCACCTCACTCAGGTCCTCGTAGTACCTGAGGACGACCATCGCCCGCTGTCGCGCCGGCAGCTTCATGATCGCGCGCCACATCGCGTCGTGCAGCGCCTGATGCTCGGCCGGGTCCCCGGTCTGAACCCCCTCGGGCTCCGGCAGCTCGTCGCACGCGAACTCGTCCACCTTGCGCTTGCGCCACTGGGACGTGCGCGTGTTCAGCAGGGCCCGCCGTACGTACCCGTCGAGCGCCCGGTGGTCCTCGATGCGCTCCCAGGCGACGTAGGTCTTGGCGAGCGCCGTCTGCAACAGGTCCTCGGCGTCGTTCGGGTTCGCGGTCAGCGATCGGGCGGTCCGCAGCAGCACCGGCTGGCGGGCCTTCACATACGCCGAGAACGACGGGTACGTCAGGGCCGTCACGGTGGTCGCCATGTTCGTCAGGCTCGACAAAGGCGAGGTCGGTTTGGTCCGCGTCGCCGGTGCAGCGGCGTTGGAAGCGCTGGTGCAGACGGGTTTGGTCATGGCTCCACGCTAGAAGTGGGCCCCGCCTCGGCGGATCGGCCGCAGGTCCCGAAGACGACTCCCCCTCAGGTTGTAGGGGTGGGGCGAACCCCACCTACTGAAGGTGGATGAACGGCCCCCATGTACTGAGGGTGTATCCCTGAGACAACCTGCCCAGGGTGTACGCGGTGCACGGGCCGGCGTCCATGGGCCGAGGGCGCACCCTCACCCGTCCGTCCCCAGCACCACCCCCGAGGTCGGCACCCCCGTACCCGCCGTCACCAGCACCCGCTCCGCCCCCGCCACCTGGTTGACGGACGTCCCCCGCAGCTGCCGTACCGCCTCCGCGATGCCGTTCATGCCGTGCAGATACGCCTCCCCGAGCTGCCCGCCATGCGTGTTGAGCGGCAGCCGCTCCTCCGCCACGAAGTCCGCCGCCTCCCCGGCCCCGCAGAAGCCGAACTCCTCCAGTTGCATCAGCACGAACGGCGTGAAGTGGTCGTACAGGATGCCCACGTCGATGTCGTCGGGGGCGAGCCCCGAGGTCCGCCACAGCTGTCGCGCGACCACGCCCATCTCCGGCAGCCCCGCCAGATCCCGCGCGTAGAAGCTGGTCATCTGCTCCTGCGCCCGCCCGGCACCCTGGGCCGCCGCCACGACCACCGCCGCCGGCTTCGGCAGATCCCTCGCCCGCTCCACCGATGTCACCACGATCGCCTGGCCGCCGTCCGTCTCCTGGCAGCAGTCCAGCAGCCGCAGCGGTTCGACGATCCACCGCGAGGCCGCGTGCTCGGCGAGGGTGATGGGCCGGCCGTGGAAGTACGCGGCCGGGTTCGTCGCCGCGTACTTGCGGTCCAGCACGGCCACATGCCCGAACGCCTCCGGGGTCAGCCCATACGTATAGAGGTACCGCTGAGCCGCCATCGCCACCCATGACGCCGGCGTGAGCAGGCCGAACGGCAGCGTCCAGCCGAGCGCCACGCCCTCCGCCGACGGCTCCCGATGCCGCACCCCCGCGCCGAACCGCCGCCCCGACCGCTCGTTGAACGCCCGGTAACAGACCACGACCTCCGCGACGCCCGTCGCCACGGCCAGCGCCGCCTGCTGCACCGTCGCGCACGCCGCCCCACCCCCGTAATGCACACGGGAGAAGAAGGACAGCTCCCCGATCCCGGCCGCCTGCGCCACCGTGATCTCCGGGCTGGTGTCCATCGTGAACGTCACCATCCCGTCCACGTCCCCCGGCAGCAGCCCCGCGTCATCCAGCGCCGCCCGCACCGCCTCCACCGCCAGCCGCAACTCACTCCGCCCCGAGTCCTTGGAGAACTCGGTGGCCCCGATGCCGACGATCGCCGCACGGCCGCCGAGGGTGTCCTTCGACCGTAGGCTCACCGGAGTGCCCCTTCCGAGAGGGTGACCGGGGCCGGGGACACGAGCGGCTTCGGAACGGTGACGGTGACCGTCCCCGTGACGTGCCTGCCGATGCCGTTGTCACCGACGACCTTCACGGTGGCCGTGTCCCCGTCGATCGCCTCGATCGTGCCGGTCAACACCATGGTGTCCCCGGGGTAGTTGGGCGCGCCGAGCCGGATGGCGACCTTGCGGAGGACGGCGCCCGGCCCGAAGTGGTCGGTGATGTACCGCCCCACCAGCCCGTTCGTCGTCAGGATGTTCATGAAGATGTCCGGCGATCCGCGCCGCCGGGCCAGTTCCGGATCGTGGTGGACGTCCTGGTAGTCGCGCGAGGCGATGGCCCCGGCGACGACGAGAGTGCGAGTGATCGGGATCCGCAGCGGGGGCAGCCCGTCCCCGACCTCCTCGGCGTCGTCCGCCCGGAAGACCGGCAACTCCAGCTCCTCGTCGTACCGCACGAACTCAAGCCGTACGGCCATCCCGATCCGCACCTTGTCGTACGGCACCCCGACGACGTTGCTGACGATCCGGACGCCTTCCGTCAGCTCGACCAGCCCGACGGCGTACGGCGGGTCGAACGCGGGGAAGGGCGGGTGATGCATGACGACGTACGAGTGGACGATCCCCTCGCCGCTCGCCCGCACGGTGTCCCACTCGGCCGAACCGCAGGCGTTGCACCCCGGCAGCCAGGGAAAACGGAGGGTGGCGCAGTCGGTGCAACGCTGGATGAGGAGTTCGTGCCGCGCGACGCCTTCCCAGAACCCGGCGTTGTCGCGATTGACGACGGGACGGGGGCGCCGGGGCTTCGGCTCCTGCCTGGGGTCCTGCTTCTCGGGGTCCTGTCTCTCGGGCCCCTGACTCGCGGCGTCCTGTCTTTCGGGGGCCTGCCTCGCGGGGGCCTGCCTCTCGGGGCCCTGCCGCTCGGAATCTTGACTCTCGGCGTCCCGTCTTTTGGGGGCCTGCCTCGCGGGCCCCTGACTCTCGGCGTCCTGACTCTCGGCGTCCTGACTCTCGGCGTTCTGTCTCTCGGCGTTCTGTCTCTCGGCGTTCTGTCTCTCGGCGTTCTGTCTCTTGGAATCCCCACCGGCAGCCCCGCTTCTGGCGGCGGCCGGCGCGTACTTGAAGATCCGGAAGCGATGGGTACCGACGAGTTCGTCCCCCACCCGTACATCCATACGGGTAGTCACGAAGTACCCGGCCCCCAGCCTGGTGTTCTTCCGCCCCGACACCGACTCCACGACCGAGTCGAACGCGATCTCGTCCCCCGGCCGCAGCACCCGCAGATACTCCTGCTCGCAGTCGGTGGCGACGACGGAGGTGCAGCCGGCGCCGTCGAGCAGCGCGAGGAGCTCTTCGTACGCCGCCGAACGCCCCGATGCCTGCGAACGCCCCGATCTCTCCGAGCGCCCGGAAAGCTTGGAGCGCCCACTCTCGTGCCCGCTGAGCCCACCCATGGTCCACGCCTGGAGCATCGTGGGCGGAGCGATGGCGTCCGGTCCCGTGTACGCGGGGTTGGTGTCGCCCATGGCCTCGCACCAGTGCCGGATCATGGGCGCGTTGACGGGGTCCTTGCCGACGCCACCGACAACGGCCGCGCGCCCCTCGTAGGCCTTGAGCCGTACGGAAAGTTCGCCCTCGGTCACCATGCCCCCACGGTTTTCTGACTACCCGTCAGATTGAAGGAATCGCCACCGAAACTGTCAAGGTCGCCGACCCCGCACGGCGCAAACACCCGGGGCGGCACCGAAGTACCGCCCACGCAGGCGCAACCTCTTCGATCAACTCATGGATCAAGGGATGCCCAGCCCGGAGAGGGCGCACGAATCAAGCCGCTCAAGATCAAGCGGCGCAAGGGCTGAAGCGTTCCGGCATATTTCCGGCGAATCCGCGATCCACCCGCGCGACGACCGAAACACGCCCGATCCCCCTTCCCCCTCCCCCCTTCTCTCCCGCCCCCTTCTCTCCCGCCCCCTTCCCTTTATCGAACACTCGTACGAACATGGAGGCATGGCCACCACGGACCGGCAGGCCACGACCCTGGCCCTGGCGCACGCCCTCTCCGCCGCCGAACGCGGACTGGCGGTGATCCCCCTGTCCCGCACCAAACTCCCGGCCCTCCGTTCCCCCCACCGCGACGACACCTCTCCACTGCCGCCCTGCTCACCACCCGGCCCTCCCTGCCATGGCGAATGCGGCCGTTTCGGCCACGGCGTGTACGACGCCTCCGCCGACCCAGACCGCGTCCGGGAACTCTTCGCCGCCGCCCCCTGGGCCACGGGTTACGGCATCGCCTGTGGCCGCGGCCCCCATCACCTGATCGGCATAGACCTGGACACGAAATCCGGTACGGACTCCTCCGCAGCCCTCCGCGAACTGGCCCTACGCCATCTCTTCACGATCCCGGACACGGTCGTCGTGGTGACCCCCAGCGGAGGCCGCCACCTCTGGCTCACCGGCCCGCCCGACGTCGTGGTCCCCAACTCCGCGAGCCGCCTGGCCCCCGGCATAGACATCCGCGGCGCCGGCGGCTACCTGGTCGGCCCCGGCTCCCGCACGGACCACGGCGTCTACACCACGGCCCCGGGCACGGCCCACCTCCCTCCCGCCCCCTGCCCACCGGAACTGCTCCGCCTCCTGCTTCCCCCGCCGCCCCGCCCGACCACCTCCCGCTCGTCCGGCGGCGGTAACGGCGGCAACGGCCACGGCTTGATCCACTTCGTCCTCACCGCCCACGAGGGCCAACGCAACACCCGCCTCTTCTGGGCGGCCTGCCGCGCGTACGAGAACGACCTGGGCCCGGACGTCACCCACGCCCTGATCGAGGCCGCCGTACGCACGGGCCTCACCGAACGCGAGGCCCGCTCGACGATCGCGTCGGCGGCACGGATGTCGGGGCGCCGACCTGGTGCTAGGGTGCGTTTTGAAAGTGCTGGTCACAGCCACTCGTTGATGGCTGCGACCAGCACGGTCGCCTCGTAGCGAACTGCCAACTTGTCGTATCTCGTGGCGACAGCGCGGTGCCGCTTGAGGCGATTGATTCCGCACTCGACCGCGTGGCGCTCCTTGTAGTCGGCCTTGTCGAACTTAGGTGGCCGGCCGCCGTGGGAGCCGCGGTTCTTGCGGTTGGCGATCTGGTCGCGCTTCTCCGGGATCGTGCAGCGGATACCGCGCTTGCGCAGGTAGGCACGGTTCGCGCGGGAGCCGTACGCCTTGTCGGCACGCACCTTGTCCGGCCGGGTGCGCGGGCGGCCCGACCCGAGCCGGGGCACCCGGATGCGGCCCAAGACCACCTGGAACTGCGGGGAATCACCGCGCTGTCCTGCCGTGATGACCAGCGACATCGGTTTCTGGGCCTGCTCGACCGCCAGGTGGAGCTTGGTTGTCAGCCCGCCCCGGGAGCGTCCGAGCCCGTGGTCGTCGGGCTCGATGAACACACCGCCTGGCGGCTCGGTCTGCAGATCCCCTTTTTGCGGGCGCCGGCCGCATGCTGGTGGGCGCGGGCGATGGTCGAGTCCACCGAGACGTCCCAGGTGATCAGTCCCTCGGCGTCGGCCTGGGCCTGCAGCTGTTCGAAGATGCGGTGCCAGGTGCCGTCCCGCTGCCAGCGGCGGAACAGGCCGTAGACCGTCTCCCACGGGCCATAGCGCTCGGGCACGTCCCGCCAGGGAGCACCGGCGCGGGTGCGCCACCGTATGCCGTCTATCAGTTGCCGCTTGGTGTGCACCGGTGGCCGTCCAGGCTTCTTGCCGACCGGGAGCAGGGGCTCCAGCTTCGCCCACTGTGTATTCGTCAGATCATGCCGCCCCACGAAGTGGGATCTTGACACATCAAGATCCACATATGAAACGCACCCTAGGCAGCCGGCGGCCGACCGCCCCTGACGACGACCGACAGTCACGGCACAGCCCCGGCTGCGCGGCCCGGAAGACACGTTCACAGCCGTCGCAGGTCTGGAACGGGTCCGGCGGCCGTGCCTGCCGAGGCCCGGCGGGCAGCGTCGACGCCGGATCCGCCGGGAGCGGTGGCGCGAGCCGCTCCACATCACGGGCCGAGAGGATGAGGCGGTCGTCAACGCGGCACAGACCCGCGAGGAGAGTGGTGGCGACGGGGTCGTGGCGGCGTGACGAGGACGGCGAAGCCGGTGACGGCGGCGAGAACGGTGACAGCGGCGAAGTGGGGGCGGCGCGACGGGCTCAGCGGGCTGAGACTCGGCGGACTCGGGCTACGACTCCCGTACGGGCTCGGCGATGCCGTCTCTGCGGTCCCGTACGGGCTCGGCGACGTGACCCCGTAAACCTCCAAGCCAGCCGAGTTGACTGACTTCACCCGCCTGAGTGACGTACGCGAGGTTTGGATGGTGTGGAAGGTTCTTTCCCCAAGCTCTTCAACTACTTGGTCTCCCGCAACCCCGCCGCCCGGCCCACCGACGCCCGCATCCCCCCGGCCTCCGGTGGAACGCGTCCCGCACCGCTCACCACCGATCCGGATCACCTCAATACGAAGCGTTGCGGGCACAGTGATACGGAACGTGGTGGGCGCGGTGGCGGCGAGGGTGAGCCGGGAGTTCCCGCGCGGCATCTGCCTGAGCAGCGCGGCGCTCGCCGCGAGCTCGGCGATGATCAGGCGCGCGGGTCCCCCTCCGCACCTCAGGACTGAGGCGGCCTTTCACGCCCCGGCTCGCCCCGCCCCGGCTGCTCGGCGCCCAACTGCTGCCTGAGCCTTTCCTGAGCGGCATCCACCTGACCGCTGTACTTCCCCTGCGTCTTCTCGTCGACGAAGTCACCGGCCTTGTCGACGCCCCGGCCGGCCTGCTCCTCATGGCCCTTCAGCATCCGCTTGAGCTTGTCCATGACAGACATCGCGGCTCCTTCCGCCGGTCGCCATCCCCTCCAGAATCAGGTCCGAACACCCGACCCGCACCCCGGGATGACGAGGTGACGGACCGCAGGCCAAAACGCCCCTTACCTCAGGGGTAATCGCGGTGCGCGGAGGAGCGTGACTACCTTCCAGCCGTCGTACCGGACACCAGAACGAACGAAAACGAACGAAGGAGTCGAACGTGCCCGCATACGGTTTCGCTCACCTGCGCGACCGCCGCCATCACCCTGACGTTCTTGAGTACCTGGAACGGGTCCAGGACACCCTCGACCCGTTTCACGGCCGCTTTCTGGCCCACGGCCCGCCGACCGATGTGGTCGAGGGAACCTGGCCAGGCAGCCTGGTGCTGATCGAGTTCCCCGGCCTGACCGAGGCACGCGCCTGGTACGCCTCCCCCGCCTACCAAGAGATCCTGCGGCTACGCGCCGACCACATCGACGGCGACCTCGTACTGGTCGACGGCGTCAGGCCCGGCTACCACCCGACCGAGCGCGCGGCAAAGCTCCAGGCGGAGAACGCTCCGCAAGAGTCACACCCCTGACGGTTGAAGGGGTCGGGTGACCGTCAGAAGGGGTGTCCCCGATGAGAGACACCCCTTCGACCAGCAAGTGCCCGCGCACGGCGCGGGCGCGCGCCGCCTCTGCGGCGCGGCCTGCCTCCTGTCTGCGCCCCGGCTGGCCGCGCCCGGCGGCGCGCTAGCGGCAGCGGACACGAGGTGGGAGACACCCTCTGTGGCTGGGGCGGTCGGCTCCACGGCTTTAGGCCAAGACCGGGAAGTTAAGGCGGTTCGGTCGTGGTCGGGTGGCTGGTCAGGGTGATGGTGGTGATCACGGGTGTCTTGTGCCCGACGCTGCCTTTGATCTTGTTGTAGGCGTAGGGCGACAGGGTGCGCTTGACGCGGCGCGGGCTGGTGCGGGAACGACGTCTGGCGGGTGCGAGGTTGCGGGTGTGGACCAGAGCTGCGACGAGGTTGGCCGGATCCGATGTTCTGGCGTTGATCACGGTGAGCCGGATCGTGTGCAGGGCGATCGTCAGGGACAGCCGATCGGGGTCGAGGTGAGCGCTGGTGGCAGCTTCGGAGATGGCCCGGCGGCTGGCCTGGTAGAGCGCTAACAGCGCAAAGAGTTCCTGCTCGACCCCGGCCGGGGTGCGTGAGCGCAGGACGCGGTCTGCTCCGCGCAGGGTGACTTTCAGCCCGTAGAAGGCGGTCTCGATCTCCCAGCGCTGGTGGTAGAGGGCGGCCAGTTCCGCGGCCGGATACCGCTTGGGGTCCAGGAGCGTGGTGACCAGTCGCACGGTGCCGGCGCAGGATGTGCCGTCCGGGCGCGTCACGGTGATCTGGTAGCTGATCACGCGCAGGGTGAGAGCCGTCAGCGCGGGCATCGCGGTGCGGCGGCCGCGCTGCTGCCACTTGGCCAGCCGGTCAGCGGAGCGGCGGTCGGTGACCAGGGTGAGATGGGTGCCATCGGGCAGTGGGCGGATCACCGGCAGCAGACGTCCGGACTGCACCCTCCACAACAGGTCGGCTCCAGTAGCGGCAGCGTCCCGCAAGGCCTCGAAGCCGTCATAGCCCCGGTCGGCCAGCAGCAGCATCCCAGGCCTGAGCGACGCCAGCAGGCACCGGGCCTGCGGCAACTCGGTGTACTGCTGGGATCCGAAGACCGCATCGATCAGCGCGCGGGTGCCGCACTCGACCAGCGCGGTCAGCCGCAGCTGGGGATAGCCGGCCGGACGGCTGGTGCGGGCCGCATGCCGCCGGAAGCACGCCACATTCTGCGGGCTGTCGGCCACCTCCAGGCAGGTGCCGTCCCAGGCCACCAACCGCAGCCCCCGCCAGAACACCCCCGGCGTCGCGGCCGTGCCGACCGGCCCGCGCAGCCGGTCGAACAGCATCATCAGCGGCTTCACCCCCAACCGCTGACGAGCCTGCCGCAGAGCCGCCGCCGACGGATCAGCCACCATCCCGCGCGGCCACCCGGCCGTCATCGCTGACCACACCCGGCGATACCCGCACTCCCCGAACAGGCCCAGGACCAGCACGAAATACACCACCACCCGGGCCGGCAGCAGCCGCACCCGACGCTCCACACAGCCCGCCGCCTGGACCACCTCGTCCACCAACGACGGCGGAACCCACCGCGTCAACGCCCCTAAATGACCCGGCAACCACACCCACGACCGGTCTCCAACCGCCCCAGCGGTGGCACACTGAACAGACAACGGAGCCCCCACGAACCGTGACCTTGACACTCACAGTCCGCGCCGGGCTCCGTTCTCATGTCAACCCACCCGACCAGCCACAACACCCCTTAACTTCCCGGTCTTGGGCTTTAGGCAGCCACCATGGGGCGAGCCTCGAAGATCATGGCCCCAACGTCGTGCTTTAACGGGCAGGTCCACAGACTGCCCGACTCGCCGGAAGCTTAAGGGGCCATGATCACTCGCCCCATGGCAGCTCCCGCCCAAAGCCGCTCCGCCGACCGCGCTGTAATCTCAGCGACCCAGGTCACCCGCTTCGAAACGCGAGTCTGCCGTGTCCATACGTGAGACCTTCACCAACCTGTTCAAGCGCACGACGAAGACTGCCGAGGGCGCGTCATTCGCGCTAGAGCAGCTCTGCCAGTGCTCTCCTGCGTGGCCTGGTCTGGAGACGACAGCGAACGGCTACGTGCTCCCCGCCGAGGCATCCACCCACTACAGCATTATGACAAACCCCGACATAGGTCTGTTTGTCGCACGCTGCACCGGCTGTCAGGCCCAGTACCCCCACCCGTGGGTGATCCCGCAAGGCGCCCCCATGCCCTTCGATTGGGCTCAGGAGTGAGAAGCGGCGCGTGCCCCTCGCGTGCCCGTTCTCCCGGGAACTCACGGGGAATCACAGTGCTCTGCGGTACTCCGACATGAACAAGCCCCCGACCTCAATCCCAGGTCAGGGGCCGTTCACCTGCGGTGGGTGTGGGATTTGAACCCACGGTGACTCGCGCCACGACGGTTTTCAAGACCGTTCCCTTAGGCCGCTCGGGCAACCCACCTGAGCCCCGCCGACCAGGGACGGAGCGGGTACAGCGTACCGGCCACAGGGTCTAAGCGGGGAGCCTGGTCCACACAGGGTCCACCGGCCGTGTTTCGACCGCCGGGGCCGTGGTCCGCTATGAGCGCTTGGGGCTCAGGTCCCACGCCAGCCCATGGCAGCCAAGGCACCCTCACAGGTCAATCGCTGGCAGTCGTATCGGTCTATCGTCGCTATCGACATGGATGCCGACAGCCGACTGAGACTCACACAGACCTCGCACCCTATTTGTCGGGTTCACACCGAAGTTGACCGACCCGATTGTTGACACAGACTTCATCGCCGGACTCAGCCGTGTACCACTCGCTGTAGTAGGACCCATCAGTAGTGATGAGCTGGTACCCAGGGTTGGACTCGTAGCGATGAATCCACGCTTGGCAGTACTGGGAACCCCCACGCGTGTACCAGCGGATTTGCCCATTGGCCTGCTGCGCGTAGACCTTGCAGCCGGATATCGGCACAAGCACGGAACCATCACCACTCCGCGTGGCAGCCGCCTCCGGTGTGTCATCAGCGTCGCTCCCGACACCTGCGGCCCGGCCCTCAGGTGACCGGGAAGCATCCTCCACTTCAGGGGAGGGGTCCTGCGAGGCGCATGCGGCCAAGCAGCAGGCCACGGCGATAAGCGTGATCCAGCGGCGCGGCTTGCGGCAGCTCTTTACAAGCATCACTTTCCTTGAGGCAGGGGAAAGGCTTTCAGTCGCCGAGTGCGACACCCCGTCGAACTAGGGATCCAAATCCTAACGTCATGCCCCGCTATGCATTTCGGGACGCAAGGATGAACCCTTACGTCCCGAAATTTGCGTGAGATTGCTATTTGGTACTAGTTGTACGGCCCACAGTCCATCTGACCACTATTGTTTCGCGCACAGACAGCCATCTTGTAGCCCGGACCGTCGTAATACCAGTCGCTGTAGTAGGAGCCGTTGTTGGATATGAGATGGAGCCCCTTAGGGTGCGTTTTGAAAGTGCTGGTCACAGCCACTCGTTGATGGCTGCGACCAGCACGGTCGCCTCGTAGCGAACTGCCAACTTGTCGTATCTCGTGGCGACAGCGCGGTGCCGCTTGAGGCGATTGATTCCGCACTCGACCGCGTGGCGCTCCTTGTAGTCGGCCTTGTCGAACTTAGGTGGCCGGCCGCCGTGGGAGCCGCGGTTCTTGCGGTTGGCGATCTGGTCGCGCTTCTCCGGGATCGTGCAGCGGATACCGCGCTTGCGCAGGTAGGCACGGTTCGCGCGGGAGCCGTACGCCTTGTCGGCACGCACCTTGTCCGGCCGGGTGCGCGGGCGGCCCGACCCGAGCCGGGGCACCCGGATGCGGCCCAAGACCACCTGGAACTGCGGGGAATCACCGCGCTGTCCTGCCGTGATGACCAGCGACATCGGTTTCTGGGCCTGCTCGACCGCCAGGTGGAGCTTGGTTGTCAGCCCGCCCCGGGAGCGTCCGAGCCCGTGGTCGTCGGGCTCGATGAACACACCGCCTGGCGGCTCGGTCTGCAGATCCCCTTTTTGCGGGCGCCGGCCGCATGCTGGTGGGCGCGGGCGATGGTCGAGTCCACCGAGACGTCCCAGGTGATCAGTCCCTCGGCGTCGGCCTGGGCCTGCAGCTGTTCGAAGATGCGGTGCCAGGTGCCGTCCCGCTGCCAGCGGCGGAACAGGCCGTAGACCGTCTCCCACGGGCCATAGCGCTCGGGCACGTCCCGCCAGGAAGCACCGGCGCGGGTGCGCCACCGTATGCCGTCTATCAGTTGCCGCTTGGTGTGCACCGGTGGCCGTCCAGGCTTCTTGCCGACCGGGAGCAGGGGCTCCAGCTTCGCCCACTGTGTATTCGTCAGATCATGCCGCCCCACGAAGTGGGATCTTGACACATCAAGATCCACATATGAAACGCACCCTAGTGGTGCCATGGGCAGTGTCGTTGATCCACGCCTCGCAGTACCGAGAGTCCCCGGTGGTGTACCAGCGCATGTAATCGTGCTGCGGGCTCCCCCTCAGCTCAATCTGCTGATAGATCTTGCAGCCGGAAATCGACAATCGCCAGGTTCCCTGAGCCGCTTGAGCCGGGACAGCCAGCGCCAAAACCGCCGCACTGGCAAAGCCTGCAGCTACCGCATACTTGCGAACAAGGTTCACTTAACCCCCAAATGCATGACAATTCCCCCTAGACACCCACAAGGAGCACCCCCTGGGTGATGGCATGATCATGCTAGATGTGCAGTTGTGTTCGATTCCAGGTTTTCGATGGGTAGGATTCAGCCATTTTGTTCAGGCTGTCTGTTGAGTCATCTCGTCAGCTTGAGGCGAAAAATGTCGAACTGACACTCTTCTCCGGATCGATCTGCGGCTCTGGGGACAGGCTGGCGGCCTGGTCCCGTCAAGCCCCTGATCTACGCCGAGCCAGCCAACGGCATCACTAATTCGCAACACCACTTCTTCCGTGCGGACGCGCGACCCACGTCGGGAAGCCCACGGAGGAGAACGAGTCCGACCGCATCGAGCGGATCCCCCTCCTCGATGCGCGCGGGATGATCGACCGCCGCGAGATCGTCAGCAGCGGCTCTCTCGTCGGGCTCCTCTACCTGCTTGGCGTGAACCAATCCGCTGACGCAGGACTGTCATGAGCGGTGGCGTTAGGTGTGCTTTCCGGAGCTTCCTGACCTGCACCACTCCACACGCGGCGTGCGCCCTCGGTACCGTCAAGGGTAGAAGCCCTTACGGACGGAGCACTGATGCTGGAGGAAGCCGAAGAGATCGGCCGTCGCGCACGCCGCGCACGGCTCCGCCTCGGCATGACACAAGCTGACCTCGCTGCCGCCCTCGGCAAGACTCAGGGATGGGTCTCCAAGATGGAACGCGGACATATCGAGCTGGACCGCGTCGGCCTGCTGAACCTGCTTGCCTCGGAGTTGCACGTACACCCGAACGACCTGATCGGGCGGCCGTACAACAGCTCCCCGGCAGAGAATCAGTGGCAGGTCTCTGCCGCAGCCATCATGCGCGAACTGCGCCGCTACGACCTCGCCCCCGTCTTCGACGGCACGCCCCGACCCGCGCGCCAGCTCTGGCAGGAAACCACTCGTCTTCACCGCCTGCGTGACGCTGCCGCCAACGTGGCGATCATGGAAGTTCTCCCCGACCTGTTTCGTGAGGCACGCGCCCTGGCCGAAGTCTCCACGGGGCACGAGCGGGAAGAGGCGTTCGCCATCTACGCCGTGTGCTGCAAGTTCGCCCACACGGCCGCGCACGCCCTTGGGCACCCTGAGCTGATCGCCATGGCGTGTGAGCGGGCCGCCTGGTCCGCCCGGCAGTCCGGCGACCCTGTCATGCCTGCTGTAGCCGACTGGATGCGGGTCTGGGACATGTGGGCCACGGCGGACTGGGACGACTCCATTGCCCTGTCCGACAAGGCGATTCGCAGCGTGCAGCAGGACTATGACCGGGGTGATCCGCTGGCCGTACGGGCGTGGGGGACACTGCAACTGCGCGCGGCTGTCTCGGCTGCGCGGGGCGGTCGCAAGGCGGAAGCGAAGGATCGGATCAAGCACGCGCGGAGTGCAGCCAAGAGGATCGCGGAGGCCGCCGGGCCTCCGGTCTACGACCGGCACAGCCTGACCTTCTCGCCGGGCAACGTGCAGATCCACGCAATCAGCGTCGCTCTGGAGATGCATGAGCAACGCGAGGCCCTGTCGATAAACCGGCGCACGAGTAAGGAACTGGTCGAAGCGCTCCCCAACTCGCGCCAGGGGCACCACCACATGGACCTTGCCCGCGCTTGGCTGTGGGATGGGAACCGCGACAAGGCACTGAAGGAACTGGAGAAGGCCGAGCGCATCGCCCCCCAGCTCGTCCGCAATCACCCCATCGCCCGGTCAACCCTGCGCAGCATCGTGTACGCCGAGCGTGCGAGCACCCGCGAGAAGTTGCGCCGCATGTCAGACCGCTTCCACCTCGACGGATGAGGGTCGTATTCCTGCGGTTCATATTGGGCCCCTGAGATCTTCATAGCTTCGAGGCATGGCCGAACAGACCTCGAAGCAACTCCCGGCGCGGGGCGCCGAGTTAATCCCCGGCGCCCCGTTTCATCCTCGCCTCGGCGACCTCGCTCTCGACCTCGCCAAGGGCGGGAAGATCGGGGTGTGCGTCGCCCTGCCGAGCGACAGCTCTGCGTCGTACCAACTGCGCCCACCTGGCGGTGGTGAGGACTGGCGGGCCAGGTCCGACGGAAAGACCTTGCGCCCCCTGCCCGTCCCGGTCACGCATGCCACCCCCCTGAAGCGGGACGCCGCCTACGACCATCGTGCCCAGCAGGCCGCGCTACCGGTCACCGTGCATTACGAGGACGGTGGCGCCTGCGAGACGATGCTCGTGCTCACCCCGGCGCAAGTCGAGCTGTACTACAGCCAACTCGGTCGGCTCATCAAGGCGAGGGAATCGGCTCGGGAGCATGAGCGGTGAGCCCGGCCGTGCTGATGCTCGCTCCGCCGGCCTCTGCACGTCTCCCGATGCGGTCGCCCATCGCCTTCCGCTGTGAGGCGACCGCCCACGACCTCGGCGGCACTCGCGAGGTTCTGCTCGCCACCTACCGCGGCCGGTCCCCGCATCTCGCTGCCCGCTGGCTACGCGCCCAGGCATTCCGCCTCGCCCGGCTGCTGTCCCCGGACCCCGGGGCCGTGTTCCTCCGGGATGCGCCGCTCATCGCCGGAAGGCCGGACGTTCCTCGCCCTGATGCGGAATTGCGCGCCTGGGCCGACAGCGACCAGGCGTACGAGCACGAAATACGCGCGCTCGCCGCAGGCCGCGCGTTCGTGTTCGAGGTGACGGACTACGACGCCCGGTACTCCCTCCGGGTGTATCCGCTGCCCACACGCCGCCCGGCACCCCCGCAAGCCCCCGTCCCCGCCCGGTGCCCACCCCACTCCCCGGCGGGAACGGGTCGCCACCGGAGGCCACGGGGACGGCGCACGCCCCTATGACCCCCGCCCCCGTGTCTTTCTCGGTTCCCCCCGGCGCGGGGGCGGGCTCACCACCCACCGGAGCTCTACCTCTGAACGCACACCCGCCGCTCTGCGGCGCAGTCCTGCCCATCTACCGAGGGGAAGACGCGGTGACCACCTATCCCGTATCGCCGAACACCGTGCTCGCCAACGCGCTGACGCACGCTGATGATCTGCTCAGGCCGCACATCGTCAACGCGGCTCCGGAGCGGATCGTGTTCGTGGTGGGAACGCAGATCAACGGAGCGCCGCACATCGGAACGTCCCTGGTCCAGTCGCTCACGTTTGCCACTGCGGCGCGCATCCGCGACAAGTTCGGCGTACAGGCCGAAGTCCAGTTCGGTGCCCTCGACAACGCGCCGTACGACATCGTCACCGACAAGGAGACCGGTCACCGATACCAGCGGGCTTACGCGCACGCCCTGGGCGCGGCCGGCATCGCGGAACAGGTCGACAAGCTGTACCGCCCGATGTTCACGGCCCTGTCCGAGCGCCTGCACGTGTCGTACTCGGTCGAGACCTACAGCCAGCAGCAGGCGGGCGACCACTTCCGCCGTACCTGGCTGCGCGTGCTGCCCCGCATGGATGCCGCCCGGTGGTATCTGTCCCCGTCGTCCGGCGTCCCGCGCGTCCGTGTCCCCTGCCCGCGACCCGGTTGCGGGTGGGCCGAGAAGTACGCGGAGCGAACGCGTCCGTGACGACGGCTTCGAGCGGGCAACCGTCTCGGCCGTGTGCCTGCACCATGGCGAATACGAGGTCGTCATCGAACCGGCCAACGGTGGCTATCTGGACCTGGCCACGCTGTACAGGAACCTGGTCAAGGAGCTGGCCATCACCGGAGCGGTCGGCACGCTGTACGTCATGGTCAAGGGCAGCGACTGGATGCCCGGCTGCATCCTCGTCGACGGTGCCCTACAGGCAGTCGGCCTGACCCGCGGGCAGTTGCCCGCCCGTCTCTTCTGCCCCCAGGTGGTCACGGACACGGGCGCGAAGCTGTCCAAGTCCCTCATCCGCGAGGGACGCGCAGCCTTGCCCGACGGTGCCGCCCCGTGGATGCTCGACACCCGAGAGTGGCCGGGCTCGTTGGCTGAGTCCGTTGACCGCTTGCTCGGTCTGACGGACGTATTACTCGCCGGTCCACGCCACTTCTTCCGCTCGTACTCGGCCGGTGAGCTCGGCCGACTCATGACCGCTGCAACAGCTAGGAGCGTTCCCGCCCCATGACGGAGACTGCCGCCGCGCGCGTCCGCGAACTGAACCTCTACCGCCGGTACTTCGACCTGGTCGCCGCTGGCCAAAAGACGATCGAGGTGCGGGTGAAGTACCCCCACCTTGAAGACCTGACGGCCGGAGACGTCATCCGCTTCCGCATCAAGGGCACGGCCGAGACGTGTGACGTCCTGGTGAAGCGGGTCACGGAGTACAAGACGTTCAAGGAACTGCTCGACGGGGAGGGTCCGGCGAACGTCAACCCGGCCTCCACCCGTGAGCAGCAGCTCGCCAACATCCGCGAGATCTACCCAGCGGAGAAGGAAGCGCTCGGCGCGCTCGCCATCGAAATCGAGCTGCTGCCGCAGTAGCCCGCCGCGCGGCCCCCGCTCCCCCGAGAGGGACAGCGCGGCTTCCTCGGCGTCC
>NZ_AEJC01000322.1 GCF_000317595.1 Streptomyces ipomoeae 91-03
AGGAAGCGTATGAGCACCGCCACCGCGCCAACGGCGGCCCCCGCGAAGAAGTGGGGATCCGGCATCGTCCAGGGCCTGCAGAAGGTCGGCCGCAGTCTTCAGCTCCCATCGCCGTGCTGCCGGCGGCGGGCCTGATGGTCCGGCTCGGTCAGCCGGACGTCTTCGGGGCCGACGGCCTCGGCTGGGACAAGATCGCCGCGGTCTTCGACAAGGCGGGCGGCGCCATCACCGGCAGTCTCCCCCTGCTCTTCTGCATCGGTGTCGCCATCGGCTTCGCCAAGAAGTCCGACGGCTCGACCGCCCTCGCCGCGCTGGTCGGCTTCCTCGTCTACAGCAAGGTCCTGGAGGCGTTCCCGGTCACCGAGGCCAAGGTCCAGAAAGGCGCGGACATCGCCGCGACCTACAACAACCCCGGTGTCCTCGGCGGCATCATCATGGGTCTGCTCTCGGCGGTCCTGTGGCAGCGCTACCACCGCAAGAAGCTGGTGGACTGGCTCGGCTTCTTCAACGGCCGCCGACTCGTCCCGATCATCATGGCCTTCGTCGGCGTCGCCGTCGGCGTCTTCTTCGGGCTGGTCTGGGAGCCGATCGGTGAGGCCATCGGTGACTTCGGCGAGTGGATGACCGGTCTGGGTTCGTTCGGTGCCGCCCTCTTCGGCGCCATCAACCGCGCGCTCATCCCGATCGGCATGCACCAGTTCGTGAACACGGTGGCGTGGTTCCAGCTCGGCGAGTTCAAGGACGCGGCCGGCCAGGTCTTCACCGGTGACTACAACCGCTTCCTGCACGGCGACCCGACCGCCGGGATGTTCATGTCCGGCTTCTTCCCGATCATGATGTTCGGTCTGCCGGCCGCGGCCCTGGCCATCGCCCACACCGCTCGCCCCGAGCGCCGCAAGGCCGTCATGGGCATGATGGTCTCGCTCGCCCTGACGTCCTTCGTGACGGGTGTGACCGAGCCGATCGAGTTCTCGTTCATGTTCATCGCCCCGCTCCTCTACGTGATCCACGCGCTGCTGACCGCCGTGTCCATGGCCGTCACCTGGGGCCTGGGCGTCCATGCCGGCTTCAACTTCTCCGCCGGCTTCATCGACTACGCCCTGAACTGGAACCTCGCCACCAAGCCATGGCTGATCATCCCCATCGGCCTGGTCTTCGCCGCGATCTACTACGTCGTCTTCCGCTTCGCCATCGTCAGGTTCAACCTCCCGACCCCCGGCCGCGAACCCGAGGAAGAGGTGGAGGACCTCACGAAGGCGTGAGCGAGCCGGTACGACGCCGGTCGGGCGCGGATACGCCGGTACGCACAGGGG
>NZ_AEJC01000323.1 GCF_000317595.1 Streptomyces ipomoeae 91-03
CGCACGCGTGAGGAGACCGAGCGCGCTCACCGTACGGAGACCGAGGACGGGAAACAGCCCGGCGTGGGGGTGGGGGCATCCGTGACCGCCCCGAAGTCCCCGCGTGCCCGTCAGAGGCCGCCGGTGCCGCTGTTCGGCCAGCCCGATCCGATCCGGGTGTCGAGTTCGGCGGAGTTGATCCAGGCGCTGAACGCCGTGCGGGTCTGGGGCGGCTCGCCGTCTCTGCGCGAGCTGGAGAACCGCGGCAAGGGGATCCTGCGGCGCAGCACCGTCAGCGACATGCTGCGCGGGACTGATCTCCCGGACTACGACCGGTTCGTGGCGTTCCTGCGCGCGTGCGGCGTCGACGGGGCCAGCCTCGAGACCTGGGTGTTCGTCTGGCGCAGGCTGAAGGCGCTGGAGACGCCCGGAACCGTCTCCTGGATGCCCGGCGCGGAGCAGGCCGCCTCGTAGGGACCGTACGCGAAGA
>NZ_AEJC01000324.1 GCF_000317595.1 Streptomyces ipomoeae 91-03
CCACCCGCGAGCTCCTCGTCAGGGCCCGGCGAGAGGCCAGATCCCGCACGCTCGCCGCTCGCCGGGAGGCGTACGAGGGACTGCGCCGCGATGCCGCCGAACGGGTCCGCGCCCTGCGCCGGACCGACGGCTACGTGTCCCTGCGAAAGCGGCTGGAACATCGGGCGCGGGTCCTACTGGGGTCCGGCGCCGAAGTGAGCGAGCACGCCGACGGGGGCGTGGTGGCCCGGGTGCCGGGGAGGCGGGTCGATCTCTCACTGACCGCACTGGCCGACCGCGCGCTGGACCGTATGGGAGGGGAGGTGCGGAGCCTGTGGGAGCCGTGACGGAAGCCGCCGGGACGCCCCGCCGGGCGACTGCACGGGAGCCGGTCTCCCGGATCCTGCGCGTCACCGGACCGTTGGTCGAGATGGAGTACACAGGCGGCATCGCGATGTACGACCTGGTCTCGATCGGCCCCGCCGGTCTGCCTGGCGAGGTCGTGGCCATCAGCGGTGACGTGGTCACCGTCCAGGCGTACGAGTACACCGGCGGCCTGGTTCCGGGACAGACGGCGCTGCCCCAAGGCCGTCCACTGTCGGTGCCGCTCGGCCCTGAGCTGCTCGGCGGGATCTTCGACGGCCTGCTGCGTCCCCTGTCGGGTGTCGGCGACTGGCTGCTGCCCGGCGCGCAGCCGACCGCGGCCGGCGAACGTATCTGGTCCTTCTCCCCTTTGGCGGCAGAGGGTGAGCAGATGGCCGAGGGGCAGGCGCTCGGGGAGATCCGCGACGCCGGGCCGGTGCCGGTGAAGGTCCTGGTGCCGCACGGCTGCGGGGGCACGGTCGAGGAGATCGCCGACGCCGGAGACCGGGCGCGCGATGCGACGGTGGCCGTGGTGGGCGGCACCGAGGTGACGGTCGGCGCGCTGTGGCCGGTGCGCCGCCCACGCCCGGTGCGGGAGCGCGTCGACAGCCACGAGGCTCTGAACACCGGCCAGCGGGTGATCGACCTGCTCTTTCCGGTGGCCCGGGGCAGCACGGTTGCAGTACCCGGGGGCTTCGGCACCGGCAAGACAATGCTGCTGCAGCAGATCGCCAAGTGGTGCGACGCGGACGTCATCGTCTACGTCGGCTGCGGGGAGCGCGGCAACGAGATGGCCGACGTCATCACCGAACTGTCAGAGCTCCGGGACCCGCGCACGGGCGGGCGCCTCGCGGACCGCACCGTGACGATCGCCAACACCTCCAACATGCCGATGATGGCCCGTGAAGCGAGCGTGTACACGGGGATGACGGTCGCCGAGTACTTCCGGGACATGGGTCTGGACGTGGTCGTCATCGCCGACTCGACCTCCCGGTGGGCCGAGGCGCTGCGCGAGTTCGCCTCCCGTACCGGCGCGCTGCCCGCCGAGGAGGGCTATCCGGCCGGACTCGCCTCCGCCATCGCGGCCTTCTACGAGCGGGCCGCCGCCGTGACCACCCTCGGCGGCGACCGGGGTTCGGTGACCGTGATCGGCGCGGTGTCGCCGCCGGGAGGGGACATGACGGAGCCGGTGACCGCGCACACCGAACGCTTCGTCCGCTGCCTGTGGACCCTCGACCGCGACCTCGCCTACGCCCGCCACTACCCGGCGGTCTCCTGGGCGGGGTCCTTCTCCCGGGACGTCCCGGTTCTGGCCGTCGGACACCGGACGGCCGGTGATCCGGCGTGGGCCCGGCGTCGCGACCGGGTGGGAGCGGTGCTGGCTGAGGCCGACCGGCTGGCCGACCTCGTGGATCTGATCGGGATCGCCGCCCTGCCCGCGCGGGAGCGCGTCAGCGTGCTGGCGGGGAGGCTGGTCCGCGAGGGGGTGCTCCAGCAGAGCGCCCTGTCGGAGCGGGACGCGTACTGCGGGCCGGAGAAGACGGCCGCCTTGGCCGACGCCGTCCTCGCGGTCACCGACCGCTGCCGCGAACTGGTCGATGCCGGCATCCCGGCGGCGTCGGTCGAGGAGATCGACTTCGGTCCACTGCTGCGCGCCCGCGAGGACACCGGCCCCCACGACGCCACCGGCGTGTCTGCGCGGCGGGACGCCATGCTCGCCAGGCTGGGAGAAGTACGGCCATGAGCCTGTTCGGCGGGATCGAGTACACGACGGTGCGCGAACTGCGGGGGCCGCTCGCGATCGTCGAAGGAGTCTCGGGGATCGGCTGGGACGAATACGTACGCATTACGCTCGCCTCGGGCGAACGACGCCACGGCGTGGTTCTGGACGCCGACCGTGACCTGGCGGTCGTCCAGGTGCTGGAGGGCACCGCGGGCATGGATCCGGAGGGGGTCCGCGCGGCATTCTCGGGCAGCCCCCTGCGCGTCCCCGTCGGCGCGGACTGGCTCGGCCGCGTGTGCAACGGCCGCGGCGAACCCCTCGACGGTGGCCCACCCGTGCTCGGCTCCCGGGACGCCGAGGTGGGCGGCGCTCCCATCAATCCGGTGCGGCGCGAGCCGCCGTCCGAGCCCGTTCTCACCGGTGTCGGCGCCGTCGATGCCCTGACCACGCTGGTACGCGGGCAGAAACTGCCGGTGTTCTCCGTGGCCGGGCTGCCGCACCTGGAACTGGCCGCCCAGATCGCCGCGCAGGCCACTGCCGCCGGTGAGGCGTTCAGCGTCGTCTTCGCGGGCATGGGCCTCACCCACGCCGACGCCTCCTACGTACGCGACGCGCTGGAGGAACGGTCCGCGGCCGGCGAACTGGTCCTGCTGCTGAACACCGCCGACGACCCGGTGATCGAACGGATCCTCACCCCACGCATCGCGCTCACCGTCGCCGAGCACCTCGCCTTCGACGAGGGACGGCACGTCCTGGTGGTGATGACCGACATGACCACGTACGCCGAGGCCCTGCGCGAGGTCTCCGCCGCCCGCGGGGAGATCCCCGCCCGCCGCGCCTACCCCGGCTACCTCTACAGCGACCTGGCCTCCCTCTACGAACGCTGCGGACGCATCCGGGGCCGTCCCGGCTCGGTCACCGTGCTTCCGGTGCTCACCATGCCCGCGGGCGACATCACCCACCCCGTGCCCGACCTCACCGGCTACATCACCGAGGGCCAGATCGTCCTCTCGCCCGAGACACACGCGCGGGGTGTGTACCCGCCGCTGGACGCCCTGTCCTCCCTCTCCCGGCTGATGCGCAAGGGCGCCGGTCCCGGCCGTACCCGCGACGACCACCTCGACGTCGCGGCCCAGCTGCTTGCCGCACTGGCCCGCGCCCGGCAGGTCCGCGACCTCGCGGACCTGGTCGGCCAGGCGGCGCTGAGCCCCACCGACCGCCGCTACCTGGACTACGAGGAGGCGTTCCTGCGGGACTTCGCCGACCAGCGCAGCGACCAGCCACGCGACCTGGACACCTCTCTGGAACGCGGCTGGCGGGCCCTGCTCACGCTGCCCCGCAGCCAGCTCTCGATGCTCCCCGCCCGGCTCCTCGACGCCCACGGGGCAACGGATGCCCTGGACACGGAGGCGTCCCGATGACACGCACCGGCGCCCGCCGTACGCCGCCCGGCCGTGCGGGGCGACTGCGCCTCCGGCACAGCCTCGACGTCGCCGAGCGCGGAGCGGACCTGCTGGAGCAGAAGCTCCGCATCCTCCGCTCCGAGCATCAGCGGCTGCTGCACGCGGAGGAAGCAGCAGCCCGCGCCTGGCGGGACCTGCTGTCCGAGGCCGAGAGCTGGCTGCTGCGGGGGCTGCTCCTGAGCGGAGAACACGCCCTCGACTCAGCCGCCGAGGGCATCGGCTCCGCCGAGATCACGATCCACTGGACCGTCTCCATGGGGGTACGCCATCCGGCGGCGGTCTCCACGTCCGTACCCGCCCGTCCGCCCACCGCCGCCGCTCCCACCAACACGGCCCTGGTACACGCCGAGGCCGCCTACGGCCGGGCCGTGCGCGCCGCCGCCGAGTACGCGGCCGCCCACGCCGCCGCCGAGCTGGTGGGCGCCGAGGTCATCAGCACCCGGCACCGGGTCCGCGCCCTGCGACGCCACTGGATCCCCCGTCTGCGGGAAGACCTCGCCCGCGCCGACCTGGCCTTGGAACAGGCAGAACACGAGGACAGCGTCCGGCGCCGCTGGGCTGCTCGGTAGTGATCACCCCCCTCCTCGAAATGTACAGATATTCCCCCATAACTCCTGTAAAGTTAGCCTATCCTAATTTAGGTCCGCTTCGAGGAGACGGCCAAGGAGTGAGCAGCACATGCATGCAACCCGCCCAAGAGTCGTCACCACGGTCGCCATCGGCAGTCTGCTGACTCTGTTTCTCGCAGGCTGCGGCAGTGGCGGGAGTGAGGGAGCGCAGCTGGCCGGGGAGGCTTCGGACAAGAAGATCACTGTGTACAGCGGGCGAAGCAAGCCTCTGGTCAAGCCGGTGCTGGACGATTTCCAGAAGGCCAGTGGCGTCACGGTCGAGGTGCGTTACGGAGACACGGCGGCGATGGCGGCGCAGTTGCAGGAGGAGGGCAGCCGGACTCCAGCGGATGTGTTCCTCGCGCAGGATGCCGGTGCACTGGGGGCTGTGGCCGGACAGGACCTGTTCGCAGAGCTGCCGGGCGAGGTGCTGGACAAGGTGCCGGCCGCCTACCGGGACGACGGCGGGGAGTGGGTCGGGGTGACTGGCCGTTCGCGCACCCTGGTCTACAACGTCGACCAGGTCTCCGAGGAGGATCTGCCGGAGTCGGTGTTCGAGCTGACCGAGCCGGAGTGGGAGGGGAAGGTGGGCGTCGCGCCGACCAATGGCTCGTTCCAGGCTTTCATCACGGCGATGAGGGTCGAGGACGGCGAGGAGCGGACCCAGGACTTCCTGGAGGGGCTGAAGGCCAACGACGCCCAGATCAGGGAGGGCAACGCGCCGATCGTCGCCGACGTGGACAGGGGGCGTCTCGCCACAGGGCTGGTCAACCACTACTACGTGTACGAACTGGCCAAGGAGCAGGGCACCACCGTCGACGCGCTCAAGGCGAAGAACCACTTCTTCCCGAACGGAGACATCGGGGCCCTGGTCAACGTCTCCGGCGTCGGCGTGCTGAAGGGAGCCGGCGACGATCCCGACGCCCGCGCCTTCCTCGACTACCTGCTGGGCAAGCAGGCACAGACCTACTTCGCCCAGGAGACATACGAGTACCCGCTCGTGGCCGGTGTGGCCAGTGCGCCCGGCCTGCCGAAGCTGTCCTCCCTGAAGACGCCGGACATCGACCTCAACGACCTGGACGACCTGCAGACCACGATCCAGATGATCAAGGATTCAGGGCTGGCCTGACCATGGCGTCGACGGCCGTCGCGCGCCGCCGGGCAAGGCGAGTGGTACCGCGCCCGGCACTGGCTGCTGCCGCGGTGGCCGCAGTCGGTGTGGCGCTGATCCCGCTGGTCTATCTGGCAGTCCGGGTCGGTGACGCGGGCTGGGCCCGCATCAGTGAGGAACTGTTCACGGCGCGGACCGGGGAACTCGCGGCCCGGAGTGTGGCCCTGGCCGGGGTCGTGACCACGGCGTGCACGGCACTCGGCGTGGCCTCGGCGTTCCTGGTCACGCGCACCGACCTGCCGGCGCGGCGGCTGTTCGGGGTGCTCGCCGCGCTACCCCTGGCGGTGCCCAGCTATGTGGCGGCGTTCGCCTGGGCCTCCACGGTGGAGGGGTTCGAGGGATTCTGGGCGGCAGCGCTGGTCCTGACGCTGGTGTCGTACCCGTACGTCTTCCTCCCCGTCGCCGCCGCGCTGGCGAGTGCCGACCCCGCGCAGGAGGAGGTGGCCCGGTCACTGGGGAGCGGCCCGTGGCGCACCTTCATCACAGTGACACTGCGCCAGGTTCAGCCCGCAGTGGGAGCGGGGGCGCTCCTGGTGGCGCTCTACGTGCTCTCCGATTTCGGCGCGGTCTCCGTCCTGCGGACGGATGTCCTCACCCGGGCCATCTTCACCTCGATCAGCCTCGGCTTCGACCGCACCGGCGCCCTGGTGCTGGCGACCGTGCTGGTCGCGCTTACCGTGCTCATCGTCTCGGGCGAGCAGCTGACCCGGCGGCGGGCGGCCCGCTACGCCCGCCTCGGCGGCGCGGGCCGCCCACCGGTACTGCTGCGCCTGGGCAGCCTGCGATGGCCTGCCGCATTCGGTCTCGTCGGCACGGTGGCGCTGACGCTCGGCATCCCGGCGGCGAGTCTGGCGCGGTGGTTCGGCGAGGGCGTCTCCCGGCCCGGAACTCTGACCGGGCTGGCCACGGCAGCAGGCAATCGCTCACCGTCTCCGCCGCCGGTGCGGGCCTGACCCTGT
>NZ_AEJC01000325.1 GCF_000317595.1 Streptomyces ipomoeae 91-03
GTAGAGGTACGTCTGGCGGGCGCCGATCACGTCGTAGTCGAGGAGGTCGGGGAGGTCCGCGTCGGAGGCGTACCAGGTCTGCGGGAGGCGGCCGGCGGGGGAGACGTCGCCGGCGAGGACGCGGGCCAGGGCGGTGCCCGCGGCCTGGCCGCCGTGCGCGGTCCACAGGGAGGCGGGCAGGTCGGCGTGGTCGACGGCGTACGGGTAGGCCGAGACCAGGACCAGGACGGTGTTCGGGTTGGCGGCGCGGGCCGCGCGCAGCAGGCGCTCCTGGTGGGCGGGGAGGGCGAGGCCGGCACGGTCCTCGGTCTCGCGGCCGTTGATGTGCGGGTCGTTGCCCGCGACCACGACGACCACGTCGGCCTCGGCGGCGACCCTGCTCACGGCCTCCTCGCCGGGCTGGGTCACCATGAGCTCGAAGACTTCCGGGTTCTCGGCGGCAACCTTCACACCGTCGGCGGCGACAGTGACGTACCGGCCTGTCCCTGTGTGCTTGAGGAGGTGACCGTTCTCGTGAGGTTCCAGGCGGAATGTCTCCTGGACCACCCAGCCGCCCGGCTGGTCGGCGGCGGCGCGGACATAGCCGTCCTCGGCGACCGAGAGGTAACGGCCGTCCGGCGCACGGAAGGTGAGCAGGTCCTCGCCCCAGTCGATGAGGGCGAGTTCGGTGCCGTTCGGGTCGGTGGTGAGCGGCGGCAGGTCCGTGCGTCCGGCGAGCAGCGCCGGGTCGAGGGCGCCCTCCGCGCCGCGCACCTCGTCGGCGGCCTCGGCGACCTCCGGGACGGACAGGCAGGCGCCGGTGGACAGCGCCCTGAGGCGTACGCGGTCCACGCCCTCCGCGAACGTCACGCGCTCGGCGCCGAACCGGTCGTACAGCCCCTCCAGGGGCGTGGACCGGTGGATGAGGGTGCCGCTGTACCAGTCGAGCTTGCACTCGTCGGCGAGCAGACCGACCACGGCGATCCGGGCGTCGGCGGCCAGCGGCAGCAGGCCGCCCTCGTTCTTGAGCAGGACGACGGCCTGCTCGGCGGCCTCCTGGGCGAGGGCGCGGTGGGCCGGGGTGTCGAAGTCCTTGGTGTCGGCGTACGGGTCGGCCCCGGGGTCGAACTCGCCGAGGCGGAAGCGGACCGAGAGCTGGCGGCGGACGGCCTCGTCGATGTCGTCGGCGGTGAGCAGGCCCTGGTCGAGGGCGCCCCGGATTCGTCCGATGATCGTGGAGCTGTCCGTGCCGTGGTCGGTGAAGCTGTCGACGCCGGCCCGGAGCGCGGCGGCGGTCGCCTCCTCGTGGGTGTCGAAGTAGTGCTCGGAGTCGACGAGGTTCGACGGCGCGCCCGCGTCCGAGCAGACCAGCAGGGGCTCGTCGGTCCAGGTGCGCAGGTGCTCGGCCAGGTAGGGCGAGACATGGTTGGGGCGGCCGTTGACCAGGTTGTACGCGGGCATCACGCCGGCCACCGCGCCCGCCTCGACCGTCTCGCGGAAGGCACGCAGGTCGTACTCGTGCAGCACCCGGGGGCGGACGGAGGAGGACGTGACGTCGCGGCCCGTCTCGTTGTTGTGCGCCAGCCAGTGCTTGAGCACGGGAGCCGTGCGCCAGTACATGGGGTGGTCGCCGCGCAGGCCGCGGGTGTACGCGGTCGCGATCGCCGAGGTCAGCCTGGGGTCCTCGGAGTAGCCCTCCTCGTTGCGGCCCCACAGCGGGTGGCGCAGCAGATTGACCGTGGGGGACCAGACGTTGAGGCCGACGCGGTCGTCGCGGGCGCGCATGGCGCGGGTCTCGGCGGAGACGGCCTCGCCGACCCGGCGTACGAGGTTCTCGTTCCAGGTCGCGCCGAGACCCACGGCCTGCGGGAACACCGTCGCCGGGCCCATCCAGGCGACGCCGTGCAGGGCCTCCTGGCCGGTGCGGAACGCGGCGATGCCGAGGCGTTCGACGGCGGGGGCGAACTGGTGCAGGAAGGCGATCTTCTCGTCCGGGGTGAGCCGCTGGAGCAGATCGTCGATGCGCTTCGCGAGCGGCAGCTGCGGATCGCGGAAAGCGGGCGTGGGCGGCGTCTGTGCGGTCACGTGGGGATCCCTTTGCGGTGGAGCGACGAGGCGCTTTCGAAGCGCTTCGATGCTGATTCGAGCGTGGGGTGGGTGTCAAGAGACCAAGGCGCAACAGATCCGTTTCCTCACCGTCATATTGGCCGAGGTAAGGGGGGTCGGAAGGGGGTGTTCCGGTCGTTCACACCTCGGAGGAAACTTGGAATCGACCCTTGTGCACCCCCGGTCGTTCACTTAACCTCGCAGCAACATCGAAGCGCTTCGACAACGGAGGGAACGCTTCGCGTGCTCACATCCCTCTGTTGTTCATCAGTTCCATCGCTTCAGCACAGCCAGTTCCACTCACGACACCGCAGCCGACGGCCACCGCCGGGTGTCCTGGTGTGCGCCATGAAGGGTTGACGCAATGACGCCGAACTCCGCCTCCTCCGCGCCCAGCCGGAGAAGTTTTCTCGCCTCCACGGCGGTCGCCGCCGCCGTAGTGGCGGGGGGTGTGCCCCTGCTGTCCGCCTGCGGCGGCTCGCAGGAGGGCCGCAAGGAGGGCACGACCTCGGGGAAGGACGCCGCGAAGATCCTTCCGACGTTCGTCGCGTCGAACGTCGTGGCGCCCGACATCCCGGCGAAGAACGGCGCCCCGGCCGGTTTCACCAAGGCGATCGCCACCGCCGATCTGAAGACCTCGGTCCCGAAGAAGCTCGGCAGCGGCGGCAAGCTGAAGATCATGTCCCCGTTCTGGGGCACCCCGCCGAAGAATGACAACCCTTACTACAAGGCGATGAACGAGGCCATCGGCGTCGAGGTCACCTGGCAGAACCAGGACGGCAACACCTACGACCAGAAGCTCGGCGCGGTCCTCGCCTCCAGCGACATCCCCGACGTGGTGGTCGTCCCCGCCTGGAACCTGATGGGCCGCATACCCAGCGCCATCAACGCCAAGTTCGCGGACCTCGGCCCGTACCTCTCCGGCGACAAGGTCAAGAAGTACCCGAACCTCGCGGCCGTCCCCACCGAGGCCTGGCAGCGCGGAATCTTCGGCGGCCAGCTGCGCGCGGTCCCGATGCCCTCCCCGTACGTCACGGGCATCGCGCCCATGTACCGCAAGGACCTCTTCGAGAAGAAGGGCTACGGCGTCCCGACGAGCCCGGACGAGTTCCTGTCCTGGGCGAAGGAGGCCACCGACGCCAAGTCCAAGCTCTGGGCCTGCGACGACATGAAATGGGCGGCGCTGCACATCTACGGCGTCTTCCCCGGCGGCGACAAGGCGCTGTGGTGGAACATGGTCGACGGCAAGCTCGTCAACCGTGTCGAGACCGACGAGTTCCTGGAAGCGCTGGAGTGGACGCGCAAGCTCTACGCGGCCGGCGTGGTCCACCCGGACGCCCTCAACGTCAAGGCCGGAGGCCTCGCGGGCAACCGGTTCACCGCCGGGGAGGTGCTGGTCTACAGCCAGAACATCTCCGACTGGTGGGGCAAGACGGCCGAACAGGGCACCCGGAAAAGCGACTTCGAGATGGCCGCGTTCGACTACTTCGGTCCCGACGGCGGCGACCCGACGCTCTGGGCGGACCAGCCGGCCGGCATCTTCACCTTCATCAGCAAGAAGGCGAGCAAGCAGCAGATCGAGGACTTCCTCGCTCTCTGCAACTTCTGTGCCGCGCCCTACGGCACCAAGGAGTTCATGCTCACCTCCTACGGCGTCGACGGCACGGACTACGAGACCAAGAAGGGCCTGCCGGTCAAGACCACCCAGGGCATCAACGAGGTCAACGGCGCCTACGACTACACCGGCAATCCCGCCCCGTACGTCGCCTACGTCGATCTGCCCGAGGTCACCAAGGGCATCGTCGAGTGGCAGCAGCGCATGGGCGCCTTCACCAAGAAGACCTCCTTCTTCGGACTGACCGTCACCGAACCCAACCGCTGGGCCAACCTCGCCGACAACTTCGAGCAGCTGGAGGACGACGTCGTGCGCGGCCGGAAGAAGATCAGCGACATGCAGCAGGCGGTGGCCGACTGGAAGAGCAAGGGCGGCGACGACCTGCGCGACTGGTACAAGAAGCTGCTCGACGAGACCGGCTCGGCGAACTGACCCGGGGCTGAGGCAAGGAGAACACCGTGTCCCACAGCACGGTGCCCCGGCCCAGGGCCGAGGCGAAGACCCCCGAGAACACCCCGGTGGCATCAGGCGACGCCACCGGATCCCGGCCCCGGGGCGACAAGCGCAGGGGCAGACTGAGTCTGCGGCTCAGATTCCGGCGTGACCGCACGCTGATCCTGATGACGCTGCCGGCGATCCTGCTGATCCTGGTCTTCAACTACATACCGATCCTCGGCAATGTGGTCGCCTTCCAGGACTACGACCCCTACCTCAGCGAAAACGGCTTCGTGGCCATGCTGGAGAGCCCCTGGGTCGGCCTGGAGCAGTTCGAGCGGATCTTCGCGGACTCGGCCTTCTGGCACGCGGTGCAGAACACCTTCGTGCTGTTCATCCTCCAGCTCGTGCTGTTCTTCCCGGTCCCGATCCTCCTCGCGCTGCTCATCAACAGCGTGGTCAGGCCCCGGGTCCGGGCGGTCGCCCAGGCGGTGATGTACCTCCCGCACTTCTTCTCCTGGGTCCTCGTCGTCACCGTGTTCATGCAGATCTTCGGCGGCGCCGGCATCATCGCGCAGACCCTCCGCCAGCACGGCGTCGAGGGCTTCGACCTGATGACCAACCCGGAGACCTTCAAGTACCTGGTCACGGTCGAGATGATCTGGAAGGACGCAGGCTGGGGCATCATCGTCTTCCTCGCCGCGCTCTCCTCCGTCTCCACCGACCTCTACGAGGCCGCCGCCATGGACGGCGCCGGTCGCTGGCGGCGCATGTGGCACGTCACCCTGCCCGCCCTGCGCCCGGTGATCGCCCTCCTCCTGGTGCTGCGCGTCGGTGACGCCCTCACCGTCGGCTTCGAACAACTACTGCTCCAACGCTCCGCCGTGGGCGTCGACGCCTCCGACGTCCTCGACACCTATGTGTGGTGGAACGGCATCCGCAACCAGGACTTCAGCTACGCCGCCGCCGCGGGCCTCATCAAGGGCGTGGTCGGCCTCGCACTGGTCCTGATCGCCAACAAGGTCGCCCATCTCATGGGTGAGCAGGGGGTGTACAAGAAATGAGCGCACTCCTCGACAACACGGCCGAGCCGGCCGACCGGCGGCCCACGGCGAAGAAGCCGAGCCGCTGGGCCGCGCCGCCCCGCCCGGTCTGGGAGGAAGAACCCGCCAAGGCGGGACTCGCGGGCAAGGCCATCGCCCTGGGCTTCGCCTGCTTCGCGATCCTCTTCCCCCTCTGGATCGTCATCGTCACCAGCCTCCAGACGAAGAAGACCATCGACGAGGCCGGCGGTCTGGTCGTCATCCCCAAGAGCATCACCTTCGTCGCCTACCGGGAACTCCTCGGCGGCGGCCAGGTCCAGACGGCGGCGCTGGTCAGCGTGGGCGTCACGCTCGTCGGCACCCTGTTCAGCATGACCGTCTCGGTCCTGTGCGCCTACGGTCTCTCCCGCGTCGGCTCTCTCGGCCACCGCTGGATCCTGATGACCCTGCTCGCCACGATGTTCTTCGGCGCCGGCCTCATCCCGACCTATCTGCTGGTCCAGGCCCTCGGCCTCACCGACACCTACCTCGCGCTGATCCTCCCCAGTGCCGTGAGCGTCTTCAACATCCTGGTCCTGCGCTCGTTCTTCATGGGCATCTCTCCGGAGCTGATCGACAGCGCCCGCATCGACGGCGCCGGAGACTGGCGCATCCTGTGGAAGATCGTGATGCCGCTGTCGAGGGCCGTCCTCGCGGTCATCGCCCTCTTCTACGCGGTCGGCTACTGGAGCGCGTGGTTCAACGCCTCCATCTACCTCACCGACCAGGACATGATGCCGCTGCAGAACGTCATGATCCAGCTCGTCCAGAAACAGGAACGCCCGGTCGGCCTCTCCGCCCAGATCAACACCGGCCAGCTCTCCCCGCTCGCGATCCAGATGGCGGTCATGGTGATGGCCCTGCTCCCGGTCGCGGTCCTCTCGCCCTTCGTCCAGAAACACTTCAAGAAGGGCATGCTCACCGGCGCGGTCAAGGGCTGAACCCCCACGCCGCACCCCCACGGCACCCCTCCCCGCACCCCCTCCGAACCCCGCCGTGCCCGGCCGTGCCTGTCACCCGGCCGGGCACGGCGGGCCCCAGCGGCACGATGTCGCAGGGCGCCTTCGGCAGTCGGGCCGCGCCTTCGAGGGGCGCGGGGAACTGCGCGACCAGCCCCACACCACCCGCGGTCGCCGACAAACCGCATCGACCGAGCTCTCAGACGACCGAACTCGCACCCCTCCCCGTAAAACGAGGTATGTCATGCGCACCCCCCAGCCGAGCCGCCGCACCGTACTCGCCGGGACGGCGGCCGCCGCCGCACTCACCAGCCTCCCCGCGCTGGGCACCCCGGCCCGGGCCGCGGAACCCCGGGCCGCCAGGACCACCGGAGGCTATCGCTGGCGCAACGCCGTGATCGGCGGCACCGGCTTCGTCACCGGCGTCCTCTTCCACCCCGCCGTACGAGGCCTCGCCTACGCCCGCACGGACATGGGCGGCGCCTACCGCTGGGACGACCGCGAGGCCCGCTGGACCCCGCTGACCGACCACCTCGGCTGGGACGACTGGAACCTCCTCGGCGTGGAGGCCATCGCCGTCGACCCCGCCCACCCCGACCGCCTCTACCTCGCCCTCGGCACCTACGCCCAGTCCTGGGCCGGCAACGGCGCGATCCTCCGCTCCGACGACCGCGGCGCCACCTGGGCCCGCACCGACCTCACCGTGAAGCTCGGCGCCAACGAGGACGGCCGGGGCACGGGCGAGCGGCTGCTCGTCGACCCGCGTGACAGTGACACCCTGTGGCTCGGCACCAGACACGACGGCCTGCTCAAGTCGACCGACCGGGGCGCCACCTGGACGGCGGCGACCGGCTTCCCGGGCAAGGCGAGCGCGAACGGGCAGGGCGTCACCCTCCTCGTCGCCGCCGGACGCACCCTCTACGCCGGCTGGGGCGACGGTGACGGCACGTCCGCGACGGCGAACCTCTACCGCACCAGCGACGGCACCACCTGGGAAGCCGTCCCCGGCCGGCCCACCGGCGCTGCCGCCAAGGTCCCGATCCGCGCCGCGTACGACAAGCACACCCGCGAGCTGTACGTGACGTACGCCAACGCGCCCGGCCCCAACGGCCAGTCCGACGGCAGCGTGCACAAGCTGCGCACCACCAGCGGCAAGTGGACCGAGGTGACCCCGGTGAAGCCGGGTGGCACCACGACTGGGGGAGGCTCCGCCGACACCTTCGGCTACGGCGGGGTCGCCGTCGACGCCTGCCGCCCGGGCACGGTGGTCGTCTCCACCAACAACCGCTGGGCGGACATCGACACCGTGTACCGGTCCACCGACGGTGGCCGTACCTGGACGTCCCTCAAGGACTCCGCTGTGTTCGACGTATCCGAGACTCCTTACCTCAAGTGGGGCGCTGACAAGCCGAAGTTCGGCTGGTGGATCCAGGCGCTGGCGCTCGACCCGTACGACTCGAAGCACATCGTGTACGGCACCGGCGCGACCCTCTACGGCACCCGCGACCTCAAGCGCTGGGCCCCGCAGATCCGTGGTCTGGAAGAGACGTCCGTGCGCCAGCTGATCTCGCCTCCGGTCGGAGAGGCGCATCTGCTGAGCGGGTCCGGGGACATCGGAACGATGTACCACGAACGGCTCACGGCGTCTCCGTCGCGCGGCATGGCGTCGAACCCCGTGTTCGGGTCGGCGACGGGGCTCGCGCAGGCCTCGGCGAAGCCGTCGTACGTGGTCCGCACCGGCTGGGGCGACAACGGCAACGGCGCCTACTCGAACGACGGGGGCCGGACCTGGGCGCCCTTCGCGGCCCAGCCCGACATCGCCAAGAACGCACCGGGGCCGATCGCCACCAACGCCGACGGCAGCGTGCTGCTGTGGTCCTTCGTGCACTGGGACGGCACGAAGTACGCAGCCCATCGCTCCACCGACAACGGCGCGACCTGGTCCGAGGTCTCCTCCTTCCCGAAGGGCGCCACGCCGGTCGCCGACCCGGCCGACCCGACGCTCTTCTACGCATTCGACACCGACACGGGAACGCTATACGCCAGCACTGACAGTGGCCGTTCGTTCACGGCCCGTGCGACCGGGCTGCCCAAGGGCGACAGCCAGTTCAAGCTGGTCGCGGCCCCGGGACGCACCGGCGACCTGTGGCTGAGCGTGAAGTGGAACGGGCTGTACCGGTCCACCGACGGCGGGGTCACCTTCTCGAAGATCGACAGCTGCTGGGCCTCGTACACCCTCGGCTTCGGCAAGGCCGCCGACGGCGCCGATTATCCGGCGATCTACCAGGTCGGCTCCACCGAGGCCATCACCGCCGTCTACCGCTCGGACGACGGCGCGAAGACATGGACGCGCATCAACGACGACGCCCATCAGTGGGGCTGGATCGGCGAGGTCGTCATCGGCGACCCGCGCGTCTACGGCCGCGTGTACCTGGCCACGAACGGGCGCGGCATTCAGTACGGGGAGCCGGTCTGATGCCAGGCCCCACCCAGCCGAGTCTGAACGACGCCACGCGTGGCCGCATCCTCTTCGGCGGTGACTACAACCCCGAGCAGTGGCCCGAGGAGGTCTGGCAGGACGACGTACGCCTCATGAAGGAGGCCGGCGTCAACTCCGTCACCCTCGGCGTCTTCTCCTGGGCGAAGCTGGAACCCCGGCCGGGGGCGAGGGAGTTCGGCTGGCTGGACCGGCTGATGGACCTGATGCACGCGGGCGGCATCGGGGTCGTCCTGGCCACGCCCACCTCCTCCCCACCCCCCTGGATGGGCCACCTCCACCCCGAGACGCTGCCGCGCGACGAGAACGGCCGGATCGAGTGGTGGGGCTCCCGCCAGCACTTCGCGCACTCCAGTGCCACGTACCGCCGCTACGCCGCCGCCATCACCGAGGACCTGGCCGCCCGCTACGGCAGCCACCCGGCCCTCACGATGTGGCACATCAACAACGAGTACTGCACCTACGACTGGGGCGACGAGGCCGCGACCGCCTTCCGCGGCTGGCTCCGGCGCAGGTACGACACGCTCGACGCCCTCAACGAGGCATGGGGCACGGCCTTCTGGAGCCAGGCCTACGGCGACTGGGACGAGGTCCTGCCGCCGCGCCGCGCCCACTACATGAAGAACCCGACGCACGTGCTGGACTTCAAACGGTTCACGTCCGACGCGCTGCTGGAGTGTTACCTCGCCGAGCGCGACATCGTCCGCCGGCACACCCCGCACATCCCGGTGACCACCAACTTCATGCCGATGTGGGTGGGCCAGGACGCGTGGCGGTGGGCCGAGGAGGAGGACGTCGTCTCGGTCGACATCTACCCCGACCCGCGTGACCCGCTCGGCGCCCAGAACGGCGCCCTCGTCCAGGACATGACGCGCTCACAGGCGGGCGGCGGCCCCTGGATGCTCATGGAGCAGGCCGCCGGCCCCGTCAACTGGCGCGGTGTCAACCACCCCAAGCCCCGGGGCCTCAACCGCCTCTGGTCCCTCCAGGCCGTCGCCCGGGGCGCGGACGCCGTCTGCTACTTCCAGTGGCGGCAGTCCCGGCAGGGCGCGGAGAAGTTCCACTCGGGCATGGTCGGCCACGCGGGCGAACAGGGGCGCACGTACCAGGAGGTCAAGCGGCTGGGCGCAGAGCTCGCCACCATCGGCGGCGAGGTGGCGGGCCGGCACATCGCCGCCGACGTCGCCCTGCTGTTCGACTGGCACTCCTGGTGGGCCGGCGCGCACGACGGCCGGCTGTCGTCCGAGGTGGACTTCGCGCAGGTCGTACGGTCCTGGCACCGCGCCCTCTGGGAGGCACACCTCACCACCGCGTTCGCCCACCTCGAGCATGATCTCGCCGCGTACAAGCTCGTCGTCGTACCCCAGCTGTACCTGCTCACGGACGCCGCCATCGACAACCTCCTCGCCTACGTGCGCGGCGGCGGCACCCTCGTCTGCGGCTTCCTGACCGGCATCGCCGACGAGGACGACCGGGTACGGCCCGGCGGCATGGACGTACGGCTGCGCGACCTGTTCGGCATCCGCACGCTGCACGAGTGGTGGCCGCTGGACGCGGGGGAGGACGTCGAGTGCGACGGCCCTCAGGGTGCCTTCCGGGGCACGCTGTGGTCCGAGGAGATCGAGGCGGGGGACGCGGACGAGGTCGTCCCGTACAAGGGCGGTGAGCTCGACGGTCTTCCGGCGGTGCTGCGGAAGGGGCGCGCCTGGTACGTCTCCACGCTGCCCGAACCGGCGGCGTTGCGTGGGCTGTTGGCGCGAGTGGCGGCCGACGCGGGGGTGCGGCCGGTCCTCGACGGACTGCCCGACGGGGTCGAGGCGGTACGACGCGGTGACGTGCTGTTCGTCCTCAACCACGGCCGGGAGGAGGTCACGGTCGACGTGCCGGGCACCCACCGCGACCTGCTGACAGGGGCCACGGTCACCGGTTCGCTGTCGCTCGGCAGATACGGCGTGGCGGTGCTCGGGCCATGACCACGACCGCCACGCCCACACAGCACGGCACCTGGGAACCCGCCCCCGCCACCCGCTGGGAGGACGCCTTCCTCAGCGGCAACGGCCACCACGGCGCCATGGTGTTCGGTGATCCGAACGACGACCGCGTCATCGTCACCCATCACACCCTCGTACGGCCCAACGGAGGCGAGACCGCCAGACCGCCGAGGCTCGCCGCCGAACTGCGGTCCCTCCAGGACCGGTTGCTCGCGGGGGAACCGACCGCCGCCGAGGACTTCACCGACGGCCGGGGGCTGCAGTGGGTGCAGCCGTTCCACCCCGGCTTCCAGGTGCGGCTGCGGCGGGCGGAGCGGGAGCGGCGGGGCTATCGGCGGTCGGTCGACTTCACCACCGGGGTCGTCGAGGCGGAGTGCGAGGGCCGGCGCAGCCGTGTCTTCGTCTCGCGCGCGGACGACGTGATCGTCCAGTACGTCACCGGCCCACGGCTCACCCTGGACATCGACCTCGACCACCGCCTCCCGGGGGCGCCCCCGGACCTGGCGGTGGGACACGGCGCGGTCCTCACCTCCGAGGGCGCACTGCTGACCCTGCGCGGTCGCTACCCGGGCAGCGACCGCGGCTACACCGGTACGACCCTCGCGCTCGTCACCGGCGGCCGTACGACCCTCACCCCGCCCGGTCTGCGCGTCGAACGGGCCCAGTCGGTGCTGCTGCTCACCCGCGTACGCCGCCACACGGGCGAACTGGACGCCCTGGCCGAGGGAGAAGGGCTGCGGGAGCTGCTGCCGGGGGAGGGGGCGGAGCCGTACGCGTCGTTGCTGGAACGCCACGTCGACCTGCACCGCCCCGCCTACACCCGGGCCTCCCTCACCCTGGACGCCGACGCCGACGAGCGCGCCCTGCCCGGCTCCCGGCTCGTCCACAGCCACGGCAGCCCCGCCCTCCTCGAACGCCTCTTCGCCGCCGGCCGCTACCACCTGCTCTCCTCCAGCGGTGTCCTCCCGCCCCGCCTCGTGGGGCTGTGGACCGGCGACTGGAACACGGCCTGGTCGGGGGCGTTCACCACCAACGCCAACCTCAACCTCCAGACGGCGTCCGCCGCGG
The DNA here is from genome assembly GCF_000317595.1 of Streptomyces ipomoeae 91-03. GTDB lineage: Bacteria > Actinomycetota > Actinomycetes > Streptomycetales > Streptomycetaceae > Streptomyces > Streptomyces ipomoeae. The sequence goes on from NZ_AEJC01000325.1 coordinate 11,733, forward strand.
CCGGAGCCCTGCCCGAGGTCACCGACGCGCACGCGAACCTCGTGCACGGGCAGCTCGCGGACTGGCGGGAGAACGCGCGGGCGATCTTCGGGGCGCGGGGCGTGGTCGCTCCGTCGCACACCGACGGGGAGAGCGGGCACACGTACCACTACAGCCGCGAGTACCCCCACCACCTCTGGACCGCCGGTGCCGACTGGCTGCTGAAGCCGCTGGTGGACCACGACGACACACACGGCGAGCGCGACCCGCGCACCGCCGCCGCGCTCGCCGAAGTGGCCCGGTTCTACGAGGACTTCCTCACCCGGACCGACGACGACGGACATGTGGTCGTCGTCCCCTCCTACTCGCCGGAGAACCGCCCGGCGAACGCCAGTTGGGGCGCGATCAACGCGGCGATGGATCTCTCCGCCGCCCGCCACGCGCTGCTGACCGCCGCCGAGTACCACCCCGGCTCAGCCGAGGCCGACCGCTGGCGCGCCCTGGCCGATCGGCTTCCGCCGCACCGGGTGAACGAGGACGGGGCGCTGGCGGAGTGGGCATGGCCGGGGCTGGCGGAGACGTACGACCACCGGCACCTCAGCCATCTGTACGGCGTCTGGCCGCTCGACGAGATCACCCCGTACGACACCCCGGACCTCGCGGCGGCGGCACACCGCGCGCTGGAACTCCGGGGCGCGGAGAACGACTCGGCGCACGGCCATCTGCACCACGCCCTGGTCGCGGCGCGCCTGCGCGACGGCGACCGGGTGGCGCACGCGCTCGGCCAGGTCCTCAAGGGAGACTTCTTCCACGCCTCCCTGATGACCTCGCACTACCCCCACCTCGACGTCTACAACGCGGACGCCGCCCACGCGCTCCCCGCCGTGGTCATCGAGGCCCTGGTCCAGTCGACCCCCGACCGGCTGGTCCTGCTGCCCGCACTGCCGGACGCGTACCCCAGGGGCGCCATCAGGGGCGTACGCACCCGGTTCGGGGCGACGGTCGACCTGACCTGGACCCCCGACGGCGCGACGGCGGTCGTACGCCCGATGCGGACCTGTCGTGTCGAACTCCGAACTTCCACCGGCGCCGAACCGCTCGACCTCGTCGCCGGAGAAGACCGCGACCTCACCCTGGGGCCGCGGTAGCTCTCTCCCCCCCCGCAATTCCCCCCACCCATGGAAGGGACACCATGGCAACACGCACCCGCAACCGCACGCTGAGCAGGATCGGCAAGGCCCTGCTGGCTCCGGCCCTCGCGCTCGGCGCCACCGTCGGCCTCGCCGCCGCCCCCGCCTCGGCCGCCGTCTGGAACTCCTGCGACCAGTGGGGCAACACCAGCCTCAACGGCTACACGCTCTACAACAACATCTGGGGCTCCGGCGCCGGCAGCCAGTGCATCTGGGCCAACTCCGGTACCAACTGGGGTGTCTGGGCCAACCACCCCAACACCGGCGGCATCAAGTCCTACCCCAACTCCAAGAAGGTGATCAACAAGACGATCACCTCGCTGGGCTCGCTCAACAGCAGCTACAACGTCACGGTCCCGTCCTCGGGCTCGTACAACTCGTCGTACGACATCTGGGACACGGACTACGACTACGAGACCATGCTCTGGGTCAACTACAACGGGGACGTCGGCGCCCTCGGCACCTTCCAACAGAGCGTGACGCTCGGCGGGCACAGCTGGAACGTCTACAAGGGCCGCGCCTACCGCTCCGACGGCACCTACTGGGACGTCTTCTCCTTCCTCCGCACCTCCGACTCCACCTCCGGCACGGTCCAGATCCTTCCCATCCTGAAGTGGATCAAGGACACCAAGGGCTGGATGGGCAACGAAACCATCGGTGACGTCCAGTTCGGCTTCGAGGTCACCTCCTCCAACGGCGGCCTCGACTTCGTCACCAACAACCTGACCGTCAGCAGCAGCTGACCCCACCCCCCGGGCCGGTGCCGTACCCCCACGCGGCACCGGCCCGGGGCCTACGTGCCGTGACTAGGACCCGGTCTCCGGTGTGAGCCGGATCAGCAGCACGCCAGGGGTCTGCGGCAGCGAGACCCGCAGGCCCTCCCCGTCCCAGGTCGCGGAGCCGGTGGTGGCCGCGGGGGACGGGTGGAGGATCTCCGTCCGGATGTCGCGTCCGGCCAAGTGCCTCACGGGCACGTGGACCTCGGGCTCCGCACCCCTGCGCCACACCGACAGGTACGACGCCCCGCCCGGTACCCGCAGCCCCAGGGCCGGCCACTCGTCCGTCCAGCCCGGTAGGCCCAGCGGCCAGAAGGGCACGGCGCGCGCGAGGTCCCCCCGGATGTCCTTGTACGTGGCCAACGCGTCGCGCACGAGGGCGAGCTGGTGCTCGGACATGCGGTTCAGATGGCCCGAGAGGTGGACGCGGCCGAGGAGGGCTGTGCCGAGGACGAAGGTGATCAGGGTGTCGTCGTGTTCGGGCTGCGGGTACGCCCAGACGGCGCCCTGTTCCGGTGGGACCGCTGTGGGCGCGGCGGCGGCGATCGGCGGGTAGCGGAGCGGGTCCTGCTGGTCGCTGGTGGACTGGAGTTGGGCGGTGGAGAGGGTGGCGGCGTCCATGCGCATGCCGCCCGAGGCACAGTTCTCGATGACCAGGCGCGGGTAGCGGTCCAGTACGCCGGACAGCCAGTCCAGATAGGCGTGGGCGTGGCCGAGGAGGCCGGCGCCTGGCGCGATGTCGCCGGGGGCACAGGTGCCCGGGTCGACGACGATGTTGTAGTCGAGTTTCAGGTAGCCGACGCCCCAGCCACCGACGATCCGGTCGACCGTCTTGTCGAGATGGGCCCGGGCGGCGGGGTGCCGTAGGTCCAGCTGGTGGCGGCCCTGTTCGGTGAGGCGTACTCCGTCGCGTCGGAAGAAGGCCTCCGGGGGGAGTTCGGCCGCGATCGGGCTGCGTACGCCCACCACCTCCGGCTCCAGCCACAGACCGGGCACCATGCCGCGTTCCCGGATCCGGTCCAGGACCGCCCGGATCCCGCCGTCGGGGAAGCGGCGCGGGGACGGCAGCCATTCGCCGACGCCGTCCCACCAGCCGCCGTCGACCGAGTCGTCGTACCAGCCGGAGTCGATGCAGAAGTACTCGGCGCCCGCGTCCGCCGCCGCGTCGATCAGCGGCAGCAGCTTCTCCGTCGTCGGGTCGCCCATCAGGGTGTTCATGTAGTCGTTGAAGACGACCGGCAACCCCTCGTGGTCCGGGTGGGGACGGCGGACGGCTCGGCGGTACGAGGTCAGGGCGCCCATCGCGGCGTCGAACCCGGAGCCGAGGGCGAGCGCCGCCGGCACCGTCGTGAACTCCTCGCCCGGCGCCAGCCGCACCCGCCACTGGTGCTCGGCGTCGGTCGGGCCGTTCACGGCGAGGTACGTGCCGTGTGCCCGTTCGCCCAGGTCCCAGCGCCAGCCGGCCGGGGACTCCACCTGCCACACCCAGGCCCGCCCGGCCCCGCCCCGTTCCGTGAGCGCCCCCATCGGCAGATGGCCGTCGCTGGGCCAACTGCCGCGCCCGGTGAGGATGAGCGCCGCCCGGCTGTCGTGCTGGTGGACGTCCACGCTGATGTCGGCGACCGTGTCCCGCAGCGGCTCGGCGTACCAACGGCACTCGGCGAGCCAGTCGTTGCGGGCCCGGTGCACGTCCAGCACTCCCGGAGCGGGCAGCCCGCCGAGCAACAGACTGCTGACGGACTGGACGACGAGGGGTTCCGTGCCGTCGTTGCGCAGCCGGACCCGGGAGCGCAGCACCGGCACTCCGACGGGTGAGGACAGTTCGACGAACGCGGTCAACCCGGTGGCCGGGTCGTGGAGTTCGACGGTCAGCCACTCCCACCCGCCGCCGGGACCGTCACCACCGTCGGCATCTGCGCCGCGCTCACCGCTCCGGTGCCCCCGATACACGAGCCGCGCCCCGAGAGCCGTACCGGTGAACCGAGGCCCGGACCAGCCACTGCCATGGCCGACCGCCGTCAACTCGACCAGCGGGAGAGCCACTTCCGGGTCCACCGCGTCATCGGTGGCCACCGCATCCCCGAGGCCCCCCGCGTCCCCGGAGGGCACCGCATCCCCCAGGTTCCCCACGTCCCCGGGGGCCGCCAGCCGAACCAACCGCAGAGTCCCGTCGGCCGCCGTGGCGAACGCCGCCTCCATCGCCGAGTGGCCCCAGGTGAACACCGTCCGCCGGGAGTCGGAACCGCTCGCCGCCCCCTCGGCCGTACCGCTCAAGTCCCCCTCCGCCATACCGGTCAAGGTGCCGCCCCCTCCTGAGCTGTCTCGTCCAACGCGCCCCCTCGTCGGAGGCGCCCGTGTGAATCCCTCGTCGCGTTCCCTCCACGTGCCCTGTGTGACCGGTCACAATCTTGGCATGAATGTGACCGGTCACACAAGGCGTCCGGCGAGCATCCGGGATGTGGCGACCGCCGCCGGAGTCTCGTACCAGACGGTCTCCCGGGTGATCAACGACCACCCCAGCGTCAAGCAGTCCACCCGGGAGCGGGTGCTGGCCGCCATCGACGAGCTGGGGTTTCGCCGCAACGCCACCGCGCTCGCGCTGGCCAGCGGGCGCAGCCGGGGTGTGACCGTACTGACCGCGAACACCACGCACTACGGCTATGCCTCGATCCTCCAGGGCATCGAGGAGGCGGCGCGGGCGGCGTCGTACGCGGTCGGGATCGGGGTCCTGGAGTCGGCGGAGGAAGCCGCCGTCGCCGCCGAGGTGCGGCGGGCGGCGGACGCGGGCGGCGGTCTGATCGTGATCGCCTACGATCCGGCCGGTGTCGCGGCCCTCGGTGCCGTCCCCGCCGGACTGCCGGTCGTCGGCGTCGTCGAGACCCCGGCCAGTCCACCCGGCGGCGACCAGCCCTGGGTGTGGACCGACGACCGCGAGGCCGCCTACCAGGTGACCCGGCATCTGCTCTCCTTGGGCCACGAGACCGTGCACTACGTCGCGATCCCGTCCAGCACCCGGCGCACCAGCGCCCGTACCACCGGCTGGCGGCAGGCGCTGAAGGAGGCCGGAGCGCCCGAACCCCGCCCGTTGCGGGGCGGTTGGGGGCCGGCGGTCGGTCACTCGGCGGGGCTGAGGCTCGCGAAGGACCCGGCCGTCACCGCGATCCTGTGCGGCAACGACGACCTCGCCCTCGGTGTGCTGCGCGCGCTGCACGAGGCCGGCCGTTCCGTTCCGGGCGAGGTCAGCGTGGCCGGGTTCGACGACGCCCCGCACTCCGCGTATCTGACCCCGTCCCTGACGACCGTACGCCTGGACTTCACCGGCCTCGGGCGGGCCGCGTTCGCCCTGCTGCACGGTGTGCTGGAGGAGTCCGCGCAGATCGCCCCGCATCCGGTGTCCGTACCGCGACTGGTGGTGCGGGAGAGCGCGGGGCCACCGCCGGGCCACGCCTGACCATCGCCCCCGTCCCCACTCGTCCTGGCCGAGCACACGCTCCCGAACCCCGCTCGACAAGGAGCTCCGACCCCACCGCGCCGACACGCTCCGAATCCTGCTCTGCCCTGAACCACCCCGTTCTCGAAAGGCACGTGCATGTACAGAAGAGCTCTCCCCGCCCTGGCCCTCATATGTGCCGTCGGTCTGGCCGGCACCGCGTGCAGCGACCCGACCGCCGGGGACGCCGGCGCCTCCGGCTCGGACGCCAAGAAGACGGCGGTCGACCCGACGGCCCGTCTCGACGGCGTGAAGCTGACCATGTGGACGGCGCAGAACACCGTCAATGCGCCCAAGCAGGTCATCGAGGCCTTCGAGAAGGCCACCGGCGCCCAGGTGGAGACCCAGGCGGTCCCGGATCTGTACGAGCAGAACGTGCCGACCAAGCTGGCCTCCGGCGACCGCCCCGACCTGATGTTCTGGCAGCCGTCGATCTCCACGCTCCCCTTCATCCAGCCGAAGCAGAATCTGCTCACCCTCGACGGGGAGGAGTGGGAGTCCAGGCTCGGCGACACCGAGAAGTCGCTCGGGATCATCGACGGCAAGCGGTACGCGGCGATCGTCACCAGCCCCGCCATGCTCGGCGTCTACTACAACAAGGACGTCTTCAAGGCGGCCGGGCTGAGCGAGCGGGACTTCCCGAAGTCGTACGACGAGCTGCTGGCCCTCGGGCACAAGGTCGTCGACAAGACCGACGCCGCCGCCTTCTACGAGGCCGGCGGCGACAAGTGGCCGTTGCAGTGGCAGATGCAGGTCCAGCTCACCGACCTGGACAAGCAGTGGTGGGCGGGGCTGAACGAGAACAAGGAGAAGTGGACCGACCCGGTCGTCGTCGGCGCGATCAAGAAGTACAAGGAGAAGCTGCTCGACGCCGGGCTCGCCCAGAAGAACTACAGGACGGGCACGTTCACCGGGCAGGCCGACGCGCTGTGGAAGGGCGAGGTCGGCATGGTCCTCAACGTCACCTCCTTCCAGAGCCAGTTGCAGGCCAAGTACTCCACCGAGGAGATCGACGAGAAGATCGGCTGGTTCCCGATCGCCAACTCCTCCGCCACCGGCATGTACTCGCCCGACCAGACCAACGGCGTGGTCGCCTTCAAGACGGGTGACGAGAAGCGGCAGAACGCGGCCCGGCAGTTCCTCGCCTTCTGGCTCGGCCCGGACTACCCCGACTACATCAAGACCATGAAGATCCCGTCCGTGCAGCCCTCCGTGCCCACCCCGGACGGGCTCCCGCAGACCTCGAAGGCCCAGGTCGCGGCCCTGCCCACGGCGATCGGCGTCTTCCAGGCCAAGGCCGTCGTCGCCCCGGACACCCACCTCTACCTCGCCGACATGCTCTACGACAAGAAGAGCCCGCAGCAGGTCGCCCAGGCCATCCAGGACCAGTTCGCGCAGGTGGCCAAGGCCCAGGGCGCGCCCGGTTTCTAGACGACGACGGGGCGGCGACCACCCATGGCGGACACGGCGATACGTACGCGCAAGCAAAAACCGGTACCGGTGAAAGGCGGACCCAAGAAGGTCGGGCGGCTCCCGCGCGCGGCCGTGCACCACCCCTGGTGGTTCGCGCTCCCCGCGATCGTCGTCTTCGCGGGCTTCTTCCTGGTGCCCAATCTGCTCAACTTCTACTACCCGTTCACCGACTGGTCCTCGTACCACGCGGACATCGCCTTCACCGGCCTCGACAACTTCCGGACCGTCGCCGACGACGGCACCCTCGTCCGCGCCATCCGCACGACCCTGCTGTACGCCCTGCTGGCGGCCCTCTTCCAGAACGGCTTCGGGCTGGTACTGGCCCTGCTGCTGGAGGACGACACCCGCTTCAACCGGTTCTTCCGTGCCGTGTTCTTCCTCCCGGTGCTGATCTCGGCCCTGGCCACCGGTTATGTCTTCCAGGCCCTCCTCGACCAGGACGGCGCCGTCAACGCGGTGCTGGGCACCGACATCCCCTGGCTGGGCTCGACGACCTGGACGCTCGTCATCGTGACCCTCATCCACGGCTGGAAGTGGATGGGCCTGTCGATGCTGATCTATCTGGCGGGGCTCAAGGGCATCCCGGGGGACATGCTGGAGGCCGCGCGGATGGACGGGGCCGGGCCCTGGCGGACCTTCTGGTCGGTGCGATGGCCGATGCTCGCACCGGCCGTCACCTTCAACGTCACCACGGCGCTCATCGGCTCGATGAACACCTTCGACATCGTGCAGGCCACCACCGGCGGCGGGCCCGCCGCGTCCACCGAGGTCTTCAACATCTACATGTTCCGGATCTTCGGCCAGGGCCTGTACGCGCAGGCCTCCGCGATGAGTCTCGTCCTCTTCCTGGTGGTGGTCGCGGTCGCGATCCCGCTGGTCATGGGCCTGCGGCGAAGGGAGCAGCTGCTGTGAGCACGTCTTGCGCACGACCGGTGGGGAGCAGCACGCGCGCGTGGCGGTACGCCCGTCCCGTCCTCGTCGTCCTCCTCGCCGGGCTCGCCGTCGGCGTCCCGCTCTGGCTGGTCCTCGTCACCTCCGCCAAGCCGCAGGCGGAGGCCATCAAGCCGAATCTGGACCTGCCTCGGCACTGGCAGCCCGGCGCCAACTACCAGGACGCCGTCGCGCAGGGCGAGATGCTGCGCGGTCTCCTCAACTCCCTGCTCGTCGTGGTCCCTTCGGTGGTCCTCGTGCTGATCCTCGGGGCGGGCGCCGCCTGGGTCTTCGCGCGCCGCAAGTCCAGGCTGGTCTCGGCGGCGTACGCGCTCTGCGTCAGCGGACTGCTGCTGCCGCCCGCCGTCATCACCATCGTGATGGAGCTGCGCCAGCTGGGCCTCGCGAACACCCGGCCAGGAATGATCGCCGTCTACACCGGGATGTACCTGTCCACGTCGATCTTCTTCATGACCGGCTTCATCCGCGCCATCCCGATGGAGTTGGAGGAGGCCGCCCGGATCGACGGGGCCACACCGTCCCGGATCTTCGTACGGATCGTCCTTCCGCTGCTCAGGCCCGTCATCGCCACCGCCACGATCATGGTGATGCTCTACGCCTGGAGCGACATCTTCTACGCCTTCTTCGTCCTCGGCGGCGGCGACCGGGCCACCCTCCCGCTCAACCTCTACAAGGTCGCCAGCGCCCAGCTCTACCTCAACAACTGGCATCTCGTCTTCGCGTACGTCGTGGTGATGAGCCTGCCGATGGTCGCCGTGTTCCTCGTCGGCCAGCGAAAGATCGTGTCCGGAATCACCAGTGGAGCCGTCAAATGACCGGAGGTCCAGCAGCGTGATCACCCCCACCCGCACGAGATCCCGTATCAGAACCACCCTTGTGACAGCCGTACTTGGAGCAACCGCCATGGCAGGCACCCTCCCCGCAGCGGGATCAGCGGCGGCAGCGGCCGACCCGCAACGTCTCACCGTCGACCTCTCCGCGTCCGAAGGGCCGGTGATGCTCGGCGCCAACGGCTCGCTGTACGGGCTCAGCGACGACGGAGTGCCCGGCGACGCCGCCCTGGCCCCGCTGAAGATCACCAGCGTCTCGCAGAAGCCGGAGGGTGGCGCCCAGCATCCCAACGGCGACGCGCTCACCGTCTCCAAGTCGTTCTTCCGCAACGGCGGCGGCGAGATCAACGTGATGATGCAGGACATCTACGCCAAGTGGCCGTACGAGGACCTCGGCATCGACGACTACCTCCCCAAGGTCGACAAGATCGTCAAGGAGGTGTCGGCCGACCCGAACAGCGACCGCTTCGTCTACATCCCGTTCAACGAGCCCGACCAGATCTGGTACAAGCTCGGCGTCGAGGACCAGGCGACATACGAGGCCAACCGCGACCGGTTCTTCCGCGACTGGAAGACGGTGTACGAGCGCATCCGCGCGATCGACCCCGACGCCCGCATCGCCGGCCCCAACGAAGCCGCGTACCACACCCGCCTGTTGAAGGACTTCCTCGCCTTCGCCAAGCGCGAGAACGTCCTGCCCCAGATCATGACCTGGCACGAGCTGGGCTCCGGCTCCCTCAAGGACTTCCAGGCCCACTACGACGACTACCGCGCCCTGGAGCGGGAAGCGGGCATAGCCCCGCTGAAGATCAACATCGACGAGTACGCCAACCGCCGCGACCTCTCCGTCCCCGGCCAGCTCGTCCAGTGGGTCTCGATGTTCGAGAGGAACAAGGTGTACGCCAACGCGGCCTACTGGGACGCGGCCGGCAACCTCAGCGGACATGTCGTCCGCTCCAACATCCCCAACGGCGGCTGGTGGTTCTTCCGCTGGTACGCGGGTCTGACCGGCGACACCGTCAAGGTCACCCCGCCGCAGCCCAACACCATCGACACCCTCCAGGGCCTCGCCTCCCTCGACACCTCCCGCCGCCAGGCCCAGGTCCTGCTGGGCGGCTCCGCCGGTGACGCCGACGTCGTCGTCGAGAACATCTCCCGGTCGCTGTTCGGCCGTACGGTCACCGCGACCGTCGCCGAGGCCGCCTGGTCCGGATACGAGGGTCAGCACGCGGCGCCCCGAGTCCTCAGCCGTACGAAGGTGAGGATCGCCGAAGACGGCACGGTGACCGTCCCGCTGCGCGGCCTGCACAAGATGTCCGCCTACCGCGTCGTCCTCACCCCCGGCGGCTCCGGCACCCAGGCCACCCCGTCCGTCCCCTGGACCGCCTCCTACGAGGCCGAGGACGCCGCCATCACCGACGGCAAGGTCTACTCCCAGGGCACCGTCGGCAACGCCAACGGCTACGCCGCCTCCGGCACCAAGGACGTCGGCTCCCTCAACCAGCCCACCAGCAAGGTCGCCTTCACCGTGTCGGTCCCGAAGGACGGCACGTACGACCTGGCGATCCTGTACGGCAACCAGTCCGGCACCCCGGCCACGCAGCAGCTGTCCGTCGACGGCGGCGACCCGGTCACGGTGACCTATCCGTCCACCGAGAACTGGACCTACAACGCCAAGAAGGACGTCCGCGTCGAGCTGTCGGCCGGCACCCACGTCCTGACCCTCGCCAAGGGCGCCGCCGAGGTCACCCTCGACCGGATCGACCTCACCGCCCGCACCGCCGAGCCCTCCGCCTCGTACGAGGCCACGCTCGCCGACATCAGCGGCAGGCCGTCGTACGACTACTCCTCGTCGGCCGGCGTCGGCACCGGCGCGCTCGTGCTGCGCTCCGGAGACAAGGCGGTCTTCGACGTGTACGCCCCGCGCGACGGCTACTACCGGGTCGTGCCGAGGTCGTCGGCGCCGGTGCGGCTCGTCCTGCACGGGCAGACGGTGGCGGCGGTACCGGGCCGCCCGCTGAAGCTGTACCTCGTCGCGGGCAACAACCGCGTCGAGGTGACGGCTCGGAACGCCGCCGTACGCTCTCTCGACGTCACCGGCGACGGCTCGGCCACCGGCACCCTCTCCTACGAGGGCGCCGCGGCCACCCTCACCGGTGGGGCCAAGCTCGTCGACTCGCCGTACGCCTCCGCCGGCTCGTACATCGGCTGGCTCGGCAACAGCGCGGACAGCACCGCCGAGTTCACGGTGGACGCGCCCACCGCCGGGCGCTACGTCCTCGTCGTCCACTACGCGCACAACGACCGCCGCGACAACGGCCACGCCTACAACACGGACATCATGTCCCGTACGGCGGACATCACGGTCGGCGCCGGGGAGCCCCGGAAGGTCACCTTCAAGAACACCTGGAGCTGGGACGACTACTGGACGCTCGGCGTCCCCGTCGACCTGAAGAAGGGCGTCAACAAGGTCACGTTCGGCAACGCGAGCGCCTGGGCGCCGAACATCGACCGGATCGAGGTGGGCCGGGTCCTCGGCTAGGACGGTTCCCGCCCAAGGGGCACACCAGGCGAGTTGCGCCGGTTCGAGCGAGAATGCGGTCATTGCCGTCCCCTCTTCCCCCTTGGGCCACTGTCGAGGCTATCGCGAACTGTTGACTGCCGTCACCAAGGCGATACGCTCGCTGGTGCGAGCCCACCCAAAAGCGTGCGAGCCACCCGGACATGCGAGCCCACCACCACAGGGACCACAGCAGGGGGCGAACGTCATGAACTCAGGGGTCACCGCCCACATCGACA